>JAFMJW010000076.1 GCA_017853315.1 Alphaproteobacteria bacterium | reverse complement strand
GGCCGCCGAACTGCGCCTTGCCGCCCAGCGGCTGCTGGGTGACGAGCGAGTACGGGCCGGTCGACCGGGCGTGGATCTTGTCGTCCACCAGGTGGTGGAGCTTCATCATGTAGATGACGCCGACGGTGACCGGCTGCGTGAACGCCTCGCCGGTGCGGCCGTCGAAGAGGGTGGTCTGGCCGCTCTCGGGAAGTCCCGCCTGCGAGAGCAGGCCGAAGATCTCCTGCTCGGTCGCGCCGTCGAAGACCGGCGACGCGGTGTGGATCCCGCGATACGCCTTGCGGGCGACCTTGATCACGTCCCCGTCGGGGAGGTCGCGGAGCCGGTCGGCCCACTCGCGGCCGTAGAGCTCGACGAGCCGCTTGCGCAGGACGTCGGGCGACTCGCCGGACTCGAGGTCGCGGACCAGCCCGCGACCGAGCTCGCGCGCGGCCCAGCCGAGGTGCGTCTCGAGGATCTGGCCGATGTTCATGCGCGACGGCACGCCGAGCGGGTTCAGCACGACGTCGACCGGCGTCCCGTCGGCGAGGTAGGGCATGTCCTCCTCGGGGAGGATGCGCGAGAGCACGCCCTTGTTGCCGTGGCGTCCCGCCATCTTGTCGCCGACCTGCAGCTTGCGTTTGATGGCGACGAAGATCTTCACCATCTTGATGACGCCCGGGGGCAGGTCGTCGCCACCCTGCAGGCGGGCGATCTTCTCCTGGGTCGTGCGCTTCAGCCCGTCGATCTGGTCGCGCATCGCGCGGCAGATCCGCTCGAGTTCTCCCTCGAGCTTCTCGTCGCCGACGCGGACGTCGGCCCAGTAGGTCCACGGGATCTTGTCGAGTTCCTCGGCGGTGATCTCGGCGCCCTTGGCGAGGAGCTGTCGACGTTGGTCGTCGGTCACCTTCACGGTCGACGTCCTGCCGACGAGCATCGACTGGACCTGCCGCTCGGTCGTCTCGCGGACGATGCGGACCTGGTCCTCCTCGTTCTTCTGCAGGCGAGCGACCTCGTCGGCCTCGATCTGCTGCGAGCGGTCGTCCTTCGTCACGCCCTTGCGGGCGAAGACGCGGGCCTCGATGATCGTGCCCTCGACGCCCGGCGGGACCTTGAGCGAGGTGTCGCGGACCTCGCCGGCCTTCTCGCCGAAGATCGCCCGCAGCAGCTTCTCCTCGGGGGAGAGCTGGGTCTCGCCCTTGGGCGTGACCTTGCCGACGAGGATGTCGCCCGGCCGGACCTCGGCGCCGATGCGGATGATGCCCGACTCGTCGAGGTTGGCGAGCGCCTCCTCGCCGACGTTCGGGATGTCGCGGGTGATCTCCTCGGGTCCGAGCTTCGTGTCGCGGGCGACGCACTCGAACTCCTCGATGTGGATCGAGGTGAAGAGGTCCTCCTTCACGACGCGCTCGCTGATGAGGATGGAGTCCTCGAAGTTGTACCCGCCCCACGGCATGAAGGCGACGAGCACGTTGCGGCCGAGCGCGAGCTCGCCGAGCTCGGTCGCGGGGCCGTCGGCGACGACGTCGCCGGCCCGGACGCGGTCGCCGGCCTTCACGATCGGCTTCTGGTTCACGCAGGTGCTCTGGTTCGAGCGCTGGAACTTCACCAGGCTGCGGATGTCGATGCCGGTGTCGATGCCGTCGGAGCGCGGGTGGTCGGCCCGGATCACGATCCGGGTCGCGTCGACGCTCTCGACGACGCCGTCGCGCTCGGCGAGCAGCGTCACGCCCGAGTCGCGGGCGACGACCGGCTCCATGCCGGTGCCGACCAGCGGGGCGTCGGTGCGGAGCAGCGGCACCGCCTGGCGCTGCATGTTCGAGCCCATGAGCGCACGGTTCGCGTCGTCGTTCTCGAGGAACGGGATGAGCGAGGCCGCGACCGAGACCAGCTGGTTCGGCGACACGTCCATGAACTCGACCTGGTCGGGAGTCACCTGCTGGAACTCGCCGCCCTTGCGGGCGGAGACCAGCTCCGCGACGAAGCGGCCCTGCGCATCGACCGGCGCGTTCGCCTGCGCGATGACGTGGTCCTCCTCCTCGAGAGCCGAGAGGTAGCGGATCTCGTCGGTGACGCGGCCGGATTCGACCCTGCGGTAGGGCGTCTCGACGAAGCCGTAGTCGTTCACCCGCGCGTACGTCGACAGCGAGGCGATCAGGCCGATGTTCGGCCCTTCCGGCGTCTCGATCGGGCAGACGCGGCCGTAGTGCGTCGGGTGGACGTCACGGACCTCGAAGCCCGCTCGCTCGCGGGTGAGTCCGCCCGGACCGAGCGCGGAGAGGCGGCGCTTGTGCGTCACCTCCGAAAGCGGGTTCGTCTGGTCCATGAACTGCGAGAGCTGCGAGGACCCGAAGAACTCCTTGATGACGGCGGCGACCGGCTTGTAGTTGATGAGCTCCTGCGGCATGAGCGACTCGATGTCGAGCATGCTCATGCGCTCCTTGATCGCCCGCTCCATGCGGACGAGGCCGACGCGGTACTGGTTCTCGACCAGCTCGCCGACGGCGCGCACGCGGCGGTTGCCCAGGTGGTCGATGTCGTCCACCGAACCCTGGCCGTTCTTCAGGTCGATCAGGTAGCGGACGACCTCGAGGATGTCGGTCGAGCGCAGCGTCCCCTGGTCGAGCGGGGCATCGAGGCGCAGCTTGTGGTTCAACTTGAGACGGCCGACCTTCGAGAGGTCGTAGCGCTCCTTGTTGAAGAAGAGCCCGTCGAAGAAGGTGCGCGCCGTCTCGCGGGTCGGCGGGTCGCCGGGGCGCAGGCGCTTGTAGATCTCCATGATCGCCTCGTCGGGCGAGCCGATCTTGTCCTGGAGCATCGTGTTGCGCAGCGAGGGGCCGGCCTGGTCCATGAAGAGGACGTCGAAGGTGGCGATCCCGGCGGCGCAGATGTCGTCGAGGATCTTCGGCGTGATCTCGTCGTTGGTCGCGACGATGATCTCGCCGGTCTTCGGGTGCGCGACCTCGCGGGCCGCCACCATGCCGACGACTTCCTCGCGGCTCATGGGGAGGCGCTCGACGCCGGCCGCCTCGAGCTGGCGGATCGAGCCCTTGGTGAGCTTGCGGCCTTCCTTGACGACGATCTCGTTGGTCTCGGGATTGCGCACGTCCCGGTTCACCTTCGCGCCGAGGTGGAGTTCCGGCCGGAAGGTGCGGGTGAATCGGCTGCCGTCGACGTGGATCGTGTCGCGCTTGTAGAAGTAGTTGAGGAGGTCCTCGGTGGTCATCCCGAGCGCGCGCAGGAGCACCGTCGCGTGGAACTTCCGGCGGCGGTCGATGCGGACGTAGATGATGTCGCGGGGGTCGAACTCGAAGTCGATCCAGGAGCCGCGGTACGGGATGATGCGTGCCTTGTAGAGGAGCTTCCCCGAGGCGTGGGTCTTGCCCTTGTCGTCGTCGAAGAACACGCCGGGCGAGCGGTGGAGCTGCGAGACGATGACGCGCTCGGTGCCGTTGATCATGAACGTCCCGTGGCGGGTCATCAGCGGGATTTCGCCGAAGTAGACCTCCTGCTGCTTGACGTTCTTGATCGAGCGGGTCTGCGTCGCCTCGTCGTGATCGTAGATGACGAGGTGGACGGTGACCTTCAGCGGCGCGGCGTAGTTGTTGCCCCGCTGGTGGCACTCCTCGATGTCGAACTTCGGCTCGCCGATCGCGTAGTCGACGAAGTCGAGCTCCGCGTTGTCGTTGAAGCCGCGGATCGGGAAGACCGACTTGAAGACGCCCTGGAGTCCGACCGCCTTGCGGTCGCTCGGGCCGGCGGCATCCCTCTGGAGGAACTCGTCGTAGGACCTGCGCTGGATCTCGATCAGGTTCGGGATGTCGACGACCTTCTTGATCTTGCCGAAGTTGCGACGTGGGCGGAAGTTCTCCGCGACCTGAGCCTGAGAGGCCATCTAAGCTCCTGTCCCCCCGCGGCGCGGCTGGACGCCGGGCGCGCGGAGGGCTGCGCCGGACGGGGCCGGCGGTGCGGGCGAAATGGAAAGGACGGACGGGGGCCGTGCGGCGCCCCCGCCCGTCTCGAAACCGACCTGGGTTGCGGACGCGGACAAGACCGCGTTCGGCTCACTGCAGCTCGACGACGCCGCCGGCTTCCTCGAGCTTCTTCTTCATGTCCTCGCCCTCGGCCTTGGAGACGCCCTCCTTGACCGGCTTGGGCGCACCGTCGACCAGGTCCTTCGCCTCCTTCAGGCCGAGCCCGGTGAGCTCTCGCACGACCTTGATGACCTGGATCTTCTTGTCGCCGGCGGTCTTCAGGACGACGGTGAACTCGTCCTTCTCCGCGGCGGGGGCCGCGCCACCACCGGCCGGCGCGCCGACCGCGGCGACCGCGACCGGGGCCGCGGCCGAGACGCCCCACTTCTCCTCGAGCGTCTTCACCAGCTGCGAGACCTCGAGGATCGTGAGACCCGAGAGGGCGTCGACCAGTTCGTTCATCTTCTCTGCCGTGATCGCCATGATGTCTCCTCAACGCGACCGCCCGCTCGATCGGGCGGCGATGGTTCGTCGTGCCTTGCTTCCGATTTCCTGGATTCGCCTCAGCCGTCCGCCGGGGCCCCCGACCTTCCACGCTCCGCGACCACCCGTGCGAACGACGCACCGGGCTCGTTCAGCAGCCGGACGAGCTTCGAAGCCGGGGCCTGCAGCACGCCCAGCAGCTGGGCGCGCAGCGTGTCCCGGTTGCCCAGCTTGGCGAGCTGGCTCACCTGCGCGGGGCCGTAGAGCTGGCCGTCGAGGACGGCGCCCTTGATCTCGATCTTCTCCGCGTTCTCGCCCGAGTAGTCGACCATCCCCTTCAGCACGGAGACCGGGTCGCCGTAGCCGAAGACGAGCGCCGTGGGGCCCTCGAGGAGATCCTTCAGCGAGCCGAAGTCGGTGTTCTCGACGGCGCGGATCGCGAGCGTGTTCTTCGCGATCTTGTACTCGCCCGAGAGGTCGCGCATCTTGCGCCGCAGCGCGGTCACCTGCGCGACCGTCAGGCCGCGCGGCACCGCGAGCACCGTGATCGACGCGCGGTCGAGCTTCTCCCGCAGGTCGGCGACGATCTGTTCCTTGTCGTGGACTTTCAACGTGCTGACTCCCTCGTCCGGGGCCCGGCGGTCAGGCCGCCGCCCGGGCGGTGAGCGGGTCGATCTTCACGCCGACGCCCATCGTCGTGGCGACCGAGATCGATCGGAAGTAGTTCCCCTTGGCCGACGCGGGCTTCGCGCGCGCCAGGCTGTCGAGCACCGCGTTCGCGTTGTCGAGCAGCTTCTCGGCGCCGAACGAGCGCTTGCCGATCGGGACGTGGACGATGCCCGCCTTCTCGACCCGGTACTCGACCTTGCCTGCCTTGAGCTCGCGGACCGCCTTGGCGACGTCCATCGTGACCGTGCCGACCTTGGGGTTCGGCATGAGGCCGCGCGGGCCGAGCACCTTGCCGAGCTTGCCGACCACACCCATCATGTCGGGCGTCGCGATCGCCTTGTCGAAGTCGAGCCAGTTCTCGGAGGTGATCTTGGTGGCGAGGTCGTCGCCACCCGCGAAGTCCGCACCCGCCTCCTCGGCCTCGCGCAGCTTTTCGCCCTTGGCGAACACCAGCACGCGCACCGTCTTGCCCGTGCCGTGCGGAAGCTGGCAGGTGCCGCGCACGTTCTGGTCGGCCTGGCGCGGATCGACGCCGAGGCGCACCGCGAGCTCGACCGTCTCGTCGAACTTCGCCGGCCCGCTCTCGAGCGCGACCTTCATGGCCTCCGCCAGCGCGAACTTGCGGTCGGGATCGACCTTCGCCGCCGACGCCCGGTATCTCTTGCTGCCCTTCGCCATGTCTCCCCTCGGTGCCTCGGGTCCGGACGCCGGCTCAGCCGACGACTTCGAGCCCCATGCTGCGCGCCGTGCCCTCGACGGTGCGGACCGCCGCATCCAGGTCGTTCACGATCAGGTCCGGCATCTTGAGTTTCGCGATCTCGGTCACCTGGGCCTTGGTCACCTTGCCGATCATCTTCTTGCGCGGCTCGCCCGAACCCTTCTCGAGGCCGGCGGCCTTCTTCAGCAGGATCGCCGCGGGCGGCGTCTTGGTGATGAAGGTGAAGGAGCGGTCCGCGTAGACGGTGATGATGACGGGGATGACGAGCCCGGCCTGCGACTGGGTCTGCGCGTTGAACGCCTTGCAGAACTCCATGATGTTCACGCCGCGCTGGCCGAGCGCCGGACCGACCGGCGGGCTCGGGTTGGCCTGCCCGGCCGGGATCTGCAACTTGACCTCTCCGATGACCTTCTTCGCCACCTTGTGCTCCTGAACCCTGTCCGCCCGCCGAAGCGGGTCCCGCGAAACGCGAACATGCGCCCCTGGCACCCCGGGGCCGACGCGACTCGCGCGACGGACCCGCGGCGCCGAGGACGCCTAAGCCTTTTCCACCTGGACGAAATCGAGTTCGACGGGCGTCGCACGCCCGAAGATGCTGATCAGGACCCGCAACTTGCCCTTGTCGGCCTTGACCTCTTCGACGACCCCGTTGAAGTCCTGGAACGGGCCGTCGACGACCTTGACGTTCTCGCCCGCCTCGAAGAGGACCTTCGGCTTCGGCTTGACCGCCCCTTCCTCCATGCGGTGGGCGATGTCGCGGACCTCGGCCTCGCTGATCGCGGGCGGGTCGTCGGTGCCGCCGACGAAGCCCGTGACCCGGGGCGTGTTCTTGATGAAGGCCTTCAGGAAGTCGCCGAGGATCCCGACGTTGACGAGGATGTAGCCGGGGAAGAACTTGCGCGTCGACGTGCGCTTGTTGGTCGCCTTCGAGTCCTTCTTGTTCTTGACGAGCTCGACCACCTTCTCGGCCGGGACGAGCACCTCGCGGAAGGACTCGAGTTCCTCGACCGCCCGGCGCAGCGACTCCTCCTGGGCGAGGTCGCGCTCGTTCTTGTCGGCCTTCGCCTCGAGGGTCGCGATCTCGGTGCGCTTCTTCTGGATCTCGGCGCGGCGGCGCTCGTCGAGCGATGCCTTCACCTTGGCCTCGAAGCCCGAGTAGGTGTGGACGACGTACCAGCGCGCCGGGCGATCCTCCCTCGCGGGAGCCGCCTCGTCCGTCACCGGCCGTGCTTCGGTCTTGCTCATGTCCGTTCCGAGCCCTTCACGCCCGCCCGAGCAGCTGGCTCATGGCCCAGGAGAGGAGGAAGTCGACGAGCCCGAGGAAGAGCGACACCGCGAGCACGACCGCGATGACGATGAGAGTCGCGGAGTAGGTCTCGCGCACCGAGGGCCAGTGGACGCGCTTCAGCTCCTGCCAGGACTCCTTCAGGAACTCGATCGTCCGCGGCACGAGGGTCGCGATCGAGCTCCCCGCCCCCGTCCCTTCCGCACGCTGTTCCGTCGTCTCTGCCACGCTTGCCTCTTCCGTTCCCCGTCCCGTTCGCCTCGTCGGCCCCGCCGGGGCCTTCGAGGCCCCGTCTCGTACGGGCCAGGCAGGATTCGAACCTGCAACCCCCGGATTTGGAGTCCGGTGCTCTACCAATTCGAGCTACTGACCCTCGCGACCGCGATCTCCGTCAGACCTTCGACTCCTTGTGGTGCTTGTGACCGCGGCACGACGGGCAGAACTTCTTCATCCCGAGCTTCTCCGTCGTCTTCTTCTTGTTGCGGGTGGTCGTGTAGTTCTTCCGCTTGCAGTCTTCGCACTGGAGAGCCACGAGATCGCGCATCGTTCCTGTCTACCTTTCCGACGTTTCCGACGAGCCCAGGAGCGGGATCGAACCGCCGACCTCGTCCTTACCAAGGACGTGCTCTGCCAACTGAGCTACCTGGGCCCTCTGCCGATCGAGCCATGTTCCGGGGATCGCACCGAGAGCGGGAAACGGGACTCGAACCCGCGACCCCGAGCTTGGAAGGCTCGTGCTCTACCAACTGAGCTACTCCCGCCTGTGAGTCTCCCGGCCCTCCCGCGAGAGGGCCGCGTTCTCCTTTCTCGTCTCGTCTCGTTCCTGTCTTCGCTACTCGCCTCTTCGTGTCGTCTCGTTCGTCGTCGCGTCGTCGTATGGAGAGGGAAGGATTCGAACCTTCGAAGGCGTACGCCGGCAGATTTACAGTCTGCTCCCGTTGGCCACTTGGGTACCTCTCCCTGTCCCGCCTGGAATTCCGGAGCCGATGATCGGAATCGAACCGACAACCTACTGATTACAAATCAGTTGCTCTACCGTTGAGCTACATCGGCCCGCGGCACGAGAGCGTCTCGATCGTCGTATCCTTTTGATTTGACTGAGTTTTTTCCCCGAAACGGGCCGAGCCGACCTGAAACCGGCACCTCTCCCGCGCGGAAGAGTGAACCGTAGGCGTTACCACGGCGCGGAGCGGACTGTCAAGGACAGCCGGGGCTGCTGGTCTCGCGTCGCCGCAGTTCGAAGAGGGCGATCGCCACCGCGACCGAGGCGTTGAGCGACTCGACGCGGCCCGTCATCGGGATCCGCACGATCCGGTGGCAGCCCCGCCGGGTCAGCTCGCGGAGGCCTGTGCCCTCGGCCCCCGCGACCAGCACGCAGGGCGGACCCGGGATCGAGGCGGGATCGAAGAGATCGCCCTCGCCCGAGCCGTCGAGCCCGAGGATCCAGTAGCCCGCCTGCGACAGGTCCGAGAGCGCTCGCGAGAGGTTCGTCACCCGGGCGATCGGCAGCCACTCGGTTGCCCCGGCCGCGGCCTTCACGAGCGCCGGCGACCAACCGGGGGCCCGGTCGCGGGGGACCACGAGGGCCGAGACCCCGGCCGCCTCGGCGGTCCGGATGATCGCACCCACGTTCCGCGGGTCGGTCACCCCGTCGAGCGCGAGCACGATCCGGTCGCGGGCGGGATCCAGCGAGCGGATCTCCGCCGGCTGCGGGGGCGCCCCCAGGGCGACCACCCCCTGGTGCACGACCCCCCCAGCCAGCCGGTCGAGGGTCGCAACTTCGGTCGGCTCCACCCTGATCCGGGTGGCCCGGAGGGCACCCTCCACGTCGGCGGGCGCCCCCTTCGCCAGCAGCACTTGCTGCACCGCGTCAGGGCGGGCTTCGAGGAAGGCCCGGGTCGCGTGCCAGCCGGGGACGACGTAGCCTTGCCCGCGGCGGGCATCGCCCCCGGGCTCCCGGCCCCCCGGCTGGTCGCGGCGAGCTTCGCGTCCGCGACCTCGGTCGCGTTCGTGGCCCCGGCCGCGGCCCGGGCCCTCGTGCCGTCCGGTCGGACCCCGGCCACGAGGCTCGCGTGCGCCGGGTCCCTCCGATACCGTGGAGCCGGGCGGTCGATGGGGCGTACGTTTCAACGCTACCTCTTCCGGCAGATCCTGCTGCCGTTCTCGGCGGGCCTCGCGCTCTTCACCTTCGTCCTCCTGATCGCCCGCATCATGAAGCTCGTCGAGCTCGTGGTGAACCGGGGCGTGCCCGTCCTCGAGGTCCTGAAGGTCTTCTCGTACATCCTGCCGGCCTTCCTCGAGGTCACGGTGCCGATGGCGCTCCTCCTGGCCTGCCTCATGGCCTGCGGCCGCCTGTCGGCGGACAGCGAGTTCGTCGCGATGAAGGCCTGCGGCCTCTCCCTCTACCAGTTCGCCCGCCCTTTCGCGGTCGTGGCCGGGTTCGTGTGGCTCCTCGCCACCTTCCTCGCGGTCTACGTCCGCCCGCTGGGCAACGCGGGTCTCAAGGCCTCGATCTTCGAGCTCGCCCGCACCCGCGCGAGCGCCGGCCTGAAGGAGCACGTCTTCAACGACGACTTCAAGGGTCTCGTCATCTACGTCGACGCGATCGAGCCGCCGGGCAACGAGCTGCGGCGGATCCTGATCTCCGACCGCCGCGACCCCGATCAGCACAACACGGTCATCGCGCGACGAGGGCTCCTGGTCCCCGACGAGGACGCCCGAACGCTCGATCTCCGGCTCTTCGAGGGCACCATCTTCACGAACGCCGAGGGCGACCCGAGCTTCCACAAGACCGACTTCGGGAGCTACGACGTCTCGCTCGACCTGGTCGAGGCGCTCGGCCAGCTCGACCGCAGCGCGAAGGATCCGTCGGAGATGACGCTGTCCGAGCTGGGCGAGCGCATCGTACGACTCGACGCGACGGGGGCGAAGAGCCTGAAGGAACGGGTCGAGCGCATGCGGCGCTTCTCCGTGCCCTTCGCGGCCATCGTCTTCACGCTGCTCGCGATCCCGCTCGGGCTGCAGCCCGTGCGAGCGGTCCGCTCGCGAGGACTCGCGCTCTCGCTCGGCATCATCCTGCTCTACTACGTCCTGCTCTCGGCGGCGGAGACGCTGGCGACGCAGGGCCGGGCGCCGGTCGGCATCGCGCTCTGGACTCCCAACGTGGTGCTCGGGCTGCTGGGAGCCGTGCTCTTCCGGCGCGCCGCCCGCGAACGGCCGCTCGGGTTCGAGTCGAGGTTCGCGACCCTCGTCGCGACGCTGCGCGACCGGGCCGCGGCGACGGGGGCGGCATGAGGATCCGCTGGCTCCCGACCGTCTCGAGCTACCTGCTGGCGGAGTTCGGCCGCTCGCTCCTGCTCTGCCTGGCGGGCTTCATCGCGATCTACCTGTGCGTCGACTTCTTCGAGCGCTTCGCGAGCTTCCTCTCCCACGGCGCGAGCGTCGGGCTCATCCTGCTCTACTTCCTCCTGAAGATCCCGCGGATCGTGACCGAGATCATGCCGGTCGCGGTGCTCGCGGCGACTCTGCTCGGGCTGGGTGCGCTCGCCCGCCGCAACGAACTCATGGCGATGCGCGCCTGCGGCATCAGCCTCGCCCAGATCGCGGCGCCGGTGCTCGGGGCCTGCCTCGCGATCTCGGTGCTCATGCTCGCCTGGAACGAGTGGGTGGTGCCGGCGACCGCGCTGCGCGCCCACCAGGTCGAGCGGGTGAAGATCCGCAAGAAGCAGGTTCGCTCCCACTTCAACGAGTTCGAGATCTGGTACCACGGGCTGCGCGCCTTCACGAACATCGACCGCTTCGACGCGAAGCAGGACCAGGTGCACGGGCTCAAGCGCTACGAGTTCGACGACGACTTCCACCTCCAGCGCATCGTCACCGCACCGATCGCGAAGTGGACCGGCGAGCGATGGGTCGCGACGGACGCCGTCGAGGTGCTCTTCGGCCCGACGGGCGATCTCGAGACGAAGCCTCTCGGCCCCGAGGCACTCGGGCTCGTCGAGACGCCCGAAGACCTGGGCGCCGCGTACCGCGAGCCCGAGGAGTTGAGCTACCGGGACCTCCGCCGCGAGATCGCCGACCTCGAGAGGAAGGGCATCGACACCACGGACGCGCGGGTCGGCCTGATGCTGAAGCTGTCGGTGCCCTTCGTGAGCCTCGTGATGGCGATGATCGCCCTTCCGCTCGCGGTCCGGCGGAGCCGTCAGGCGGGCGTGGCGGCGAACGTCGGCACGGCGCTCGTGGTCGGCTTCAGCTTCTGGGTGGTGCTCGCCTTCGCGACGAGCCTCGGCAAGAGCGGCGTGCTTCCGCCGGCGGTCGCCGCCTGGGCCCCGAACGCGATCTTCGCCGCGATCGGCACGATCTTCTTCCTCGGCTCGGAGTGACCGGCGAGGAGCGAGGGCGCCCCGCGCGGACGGCCGGGCTCCCTCGACGGCGGCGCCCCGGGGGCACCGCCGACCCGGGTCAGCGCTTCGAGTACTGCGGCCGCTTGCGCGCCTTGTGGCGCCCGTACTTCTTGCGCTCGACCTCGCGGGAGTCGCGCGTCAGGTAGCCCGCCTTCTTGAGCGGGGGCCGCAGCGCGCCGTCGGCTTCGAGCAGGGCACGCGCGATGCCGTGACGGATCGCCGAGGCCTGCGCCGACACGCCGCCGCCGCGCACGCGGACGGCCACGTCCCAGCGCCCGAGGAGTTCGACGACCTCGAAGGGCTGGTTCACGATCATGCGCGAGGTCTCGCGCCCGAAGTACTCTTCGAGGGCGCGCTCGTTCACGAGGATCCGGCCGTCTCCGGGGAGGAGCCTCACCTGGGCGACCGCCGTCTTCCGCTTGCCCGTCGCCCGATGCGCCTGCGCTCGCTCAGCCATGAATCAGTCCTTCGTCCCGACCGCGACCGCCTGCTGGGCGCCGTGGGGATGCTCGCTGCCCCGATAGATCTTGAGCTTCGTGATGAGCCGCTTGCCGAGCCGGTTCTTCGGCAGCATGCCCGCGATCGCCTCGCGGACCATCCGCTCGGGGCGCTCGTCGAGCAGCTTGCCCGCCGCCGTGGCCCGGAGCCCGCCGGGATACTCGGAGTGGCGGTAATAGATCTTGTCCTTCGCCTTGCCGCCCGTGAGCTTCACCTTCGAGGCGTTCACCACGATGACGAAGTCGCCGCAGTCGACGTGCGGCGAGAAGATCGGCTTGCCCTTGCCCCGCAGGAGGCCCGCGGCCTGGGTCGCCAGGCGGCCCAGCGCACGGCCGTCGGCATCGATCACGTACCACTGCCGCTGCGCCAGCGCGTCCTCCCGGCTCACCACCGTCGTCTTCGATCCCATGGGCTCCCCTGCGACGACCGGGGCGTCACCCCCGGCCGAAGCCGATCCTTATGCTTTGTCTTCCTTGGCGAGATGAACAGCGGGGCCGACGAGGCTCGAACTCGCGACCTCCGGCGTGACAGGCCGGCGCTCTAACCAGCTGAGCTACGACCCCGCAAGTCCGCTGGGATTAACAGTCGCCCCGGGGCTCGGCAAGGATCGAGAGGGGCAGGACTGGGCGGTATCCGGATCGAACGGATGACCCCCGGCTTGTAAGGCCGATGCTCTGCCAGCTGAGCTAACCGCCCGACCGGCCCGTTCCGGCGCCGCGAGGGCCGGGAATCAGTTCAGCGAATCCTTGAGGACCTTGCCCGGCTTGAACTTGGCCGCCTTGGAGGCCGGGATGTCGATGGTCTCGCCGGTCTTCGGGTTGCGGCCCTGGCGCGCCTTGCGCTCCGAGACCGTGAACGTGCCGAACCCGGAGATGTTCACCTTGCCGCTGGTCTTCAGCGCCGCGACGATGTCGTCGAAGACCAGGTTCACGGCCCGCTCGGCCGTCGTCTTCGGGAGGTCGATCTTGGTCGCCACCGCGTCGATCAGGTCTGCCTTCGTCATCGTTCCCCCCTATCCGGCGCCTTCGCTATCAGGGTCGGGGACGCACTTCAATCCGGGGCAGGCAGACCGGACCGGCCGCGACTCGGCCGCGTAGGGCCTCCGGGTCGTCTCCCGCCTCCGCATGCCGAAGCGCCGTGACCCGAGTGCGCGGCGACCGCCGTCGGGCGACAGACGTTCCCCGAGGACCGGGGGCGCCCCCCCCCGAGCCTCAGTGAGTCACGACGTCGGTCGGAGTCGGAGGCGGCACGAACCCGGCCTCCGCGACCGGCTCGGCCTTCTTCTTCATGAAGCTCTCGGGGTCCTCGAGGACGAGCGCCTTCCGGAGCACCTCGTCCATGTGCTGGACGAGCTCGATCGTGACGCTCTTCAGCACGGCCGACGGGATCTCGGAGATGTCCTTCTCGTTCTCGATCGGGATCAGGACGTGCTTGATGCCCCCGCGGTGGGCGGCGAGCACCTTCTCCTTCAGCCCGCCGATGGGCAGGACGCTGCCGCGCAGCGTGACCTCGCCGGTCATCGCCAGGTCGGCCCGCACGGGGATCCGGGTGAGCGCCGAGACCAGCGAAGTGGCGAGCGTGATGCCCGCCGACGGCCCGTCCTTGGGGGTCGCCCCCTCGGGAACGTGAATGTGGATGTCGACCTTCTGGTAGAAATCGCGCTCGAGCCCCAGGTCGTCGGCCCGGGAGCGCACGTAGCTCATCGCGGCCTGCGCCGATTCCTGCATGACCTCGCCGAGCCGGCCGGTGATCGTGAGACGGCCCTTGCCCGGCACCACCGCGACCTCGGTCGCGAGCAGCTCGCCGCCGAGGTCGGTCCACGCGAGACCGGTCGTCGTGCCGACCTTGCTCTCCTCCTCGGCCCGCCCGTAGCGGAACTTCTCGGGGCCCAGGTACTTCTGGAGGCTCTTCGAGTTGACGACGAAACTCGCGTCCCGGTCGCCCTTCACGACTTCCAGCACGATCTTGCGGCAGACCGACGAGAGTTCGCGCTCGAGGCTCCGGACGCCTGCTTCCTTCGTGTAGTGCCGGATGAGCCCGAGGATCGCGTTGTCGGAGAACTCGAGGTTCCCCTCCTTCAGCCCGTTCTGCTCGCGCACCTTGGGGACCAGGTAGCGCTTGGCGATGTTGAGCTTCTCCACCTCGGTGTACCCGGCGATGCGGATGATCTCCATGCGGTCCTGGAGGGGCCGCGGGATGCGCTCCAGGTTGTTCGCCGTGGTGATGAACATCACGTTCGAGAGGTCGTAGTCGACGTCGAGGTAGTGGTCGGCGAACGTCGTGTTCTGCTCGGGATCGAGGACCTCGAGCAGCGCCGACGACGGATCGCCGCGGAAGTCGGTCGACATCTTGTCGATCTCGTCGAGCAGGAAGACCGGGTTGCTCGACCCGGCCTTCTTCATCGACTGGATGATCTTGCCGGGCAGCGCGCCGATGTAGGTGCGGCGGTGGCCGCGGATCTCGGCCTCGTCGCGCACGCCGCCGAGCGAGACGCGCACGAACTTGCGCCCGGTCGCGCGCGCGATCGACTTGCCGAGCGAGGTCTTGCCGACGCCGGGCGGGCCGACGAGGCAGAGGATCGGGCCCTTCAGCTCGCCGACCAGGCTCTGGACCGCGAGGTACTCGAGGATCCGCTGCTTGACCTTCTCGAGGCCGTAGTGGTCCTCCTCGAGGACCTTCTCGGCCTCGGAGACGT
>JAFMJW010000337.1 GCA_017853315.1 Alphaproteobacteria bacterium | reverse complement strand
CCCAAGGGCTGGGTCATGCAGCGACGCGCGATCGCCGCGCACGCGGGCTGGGTCCACGACTTCCTGCGACCCGGACCGGGCGACGTCTACGCCAACCACGCGCAGTTCAACTTCGGCATGTCGCTCTTCGACCTGTTCTCCTGCCTGACGGCCGGGGCCACGCTCGTGCTGGTCCCCGACGAGATCCGACTGCTCGCGGCGCGGGTCGCCGAGCTCTGGAGCCGCGAGCGGGTCACGATCTGGTTCTCGGCGCCCGCGATCCTGGGCCTCGTCGCGGACGCGCCCGGCCTCGAGTCTCTCGACCTCTCCGCGCTGCGCGCGATCGGCTTCGCGGGCGAGCGCTTCCCGGCGCCGCGCCTGGAGACGTTGCGTTCCCGCCTGCCCTCGCCCCGCTACCTCTCGATCTACGGCTCGACCGAGGCGAACGTCGCAGCCGTGTACGAGCTGCCGCGCGACCGGCACTTCGACGAGACGCCGCCGATCGGCCGCGTCTGCCCGCACTACGAGTCGCGCGTCGTCGGGGAGGACGGCCGGGAGGTCTCCGAGGGCGCCACCGGCGAGCTCCGGCTGCGCGGGGCCGGCATCGACGCGGGCTACTTCGCGCGCCCCGAACTCGACGCCGCCGCGTATGCTCCGGCCGACGACGGAGGCGGGCCCTGGTTCCGCACCGGCGACCTCGTGACGGTCCTGCCCGGGGGAGATCTCCGCTTCTCGGGGCGGATCGGCCGGATGGTGAAGATCCGCGGCTACCGGGTCGAGCCCGGCGAGATCGAGACCCGCCTGCAATCGCACCCCGAAGTCCGCGAGGCGGCCGTCGTGCCGCGCGAAGGCCCCGACGGCGTGCGGCTCGTCGCGCACCTCGGCGCGCCGCGCCTTCCGCTGGTCGACCTGAAGGTGTTCTGCTCGCGCAGCCTCCCCGCCTACATGGTGCCCGAGCGCTTCGTGTTCCACGAGCGCCTGCCGCGGAACCTGCGCGGCAAGGTCGACTACGCGACCCTGCGCGCGATCGACCCCGACGCAGGGCGCTAGCGCCTCGCGCTGTCCTCGACGAACGGGCCGACGATCTCGGCGACGCGCCGCCAGGTCTCGTCGCCCGCGAGCACGTGGACCGCACCGGCGAGGGTCTCGCGGCGCGCGCCGGGCAGTGCTCGCGCGAGCCTCTCGACCGAAGCTCTCGTGGCCGGCGCCGAGAGCTCGCTCTCGAGCAGCAGCACCGGGACCTCGATCGCGCCGAGCTCGTCGAGCCGCGGCTGCCAGGCGACCGCCGCCGCGAGGTCGCGCGCGACCGCCTTGCGGTCCGGGGAACCACCCCGAACCCCGCCGGGGCGGTCCCCCTCGTGACCGCGCGAGCCGAGACGCGCGAGGAAGCGCTCGACGGCCTCCTGCTCGCGACCGGCGGACGAAAGCCGCAGGTATTCCCGCGCGACCGGGGACGAGTTCTCGTCCCCGGCGTCGAGAATCGCCGGCTCGTGCAGGATCGCGCCGCAGACCTGCATCGGCCGCGCGCGCAACGTCTCGAGCACCACGGTCGCGCCGAACGACGTGCCGAAGAGGACGACCGGGTCGCACCCGAGCGCGCGGATCACCTCTTCGAGATCGCCGGCATGCCGCTCCACCCGGGGTACGGCCTCCGCTTCCCCGATCGGCCAGGTCCCCGTCCCCCGTCGGTCGTAGCGCGCCACGCGGAACCGGTCGCGCAGGTACCAGGGAAGGGTCCCGAAGCTCGAGCGACTCCCCGCCGTGCCGTGGACGAGGACGAGCGTGGGCCCATGGCCCTTCACCGTCAGGTTTCGGGGCGGAAGTCCCATCGCCTCGTCGACGGGTCGCGCTCCCCGTGTGCGGACGGGAGGAAGCGACTTGAACTGCGAAATCTATCCAAGGTACGAAAATGGCCGTGGCATCCTGGCCCTCCTTCGCACGCCACCTGGCCGCCGCCAAGCCCGCGACGGGCATGGCGGCCATGCTGTCGGCCGTGGCCGGGATCGACACCTCGCGCTCGGGGGCACGCGCGATCCTCCGGGAGTTCTTCTCCGACGAACCCGTCCTCGCCGACGAGCTCGCCGAGTCCGTCGCGGGACTCGACCACGTGGCAGCGATCGCGCCCGTCGGCGCGACCATCGCCGACGCCGAGGCCTCCCTCCTGGACTCGCGCTTCCGCGACGAGCTGCGCCGCTTTCGAAGCCGCATCCTCGCCGCCGACCTGTCGGAGAGACTGGGCCGCTCGATCCGGGTCGACGTGGTCGAGGCCTGGGCGAAGGAGCGTCGCGGGTCCGGCATCGGCTTCGAGTGGTTCGTCGCCGACCTGCCCGACGTCGAGCTGCGCCCCATCGTCCGCGACGAGGTCGGCTGTCACGTGGCGCTCCGGGTCACGGCGGCGTCCCGCACGGAGGACCTCCACTCGGTCGCGAAGCGAGCGAGCGGAGCACGCATGCCGACGATCGTGACCCCGGTGCGCGCCAACGCCGACATCGGCGTCCGGCTCTTCTACGTCGATCGGACCGACGAGAGCGGGCGCGTGCGAAGGATCGAGCTCGTCTCCAAGTCCTGAGCCGGCGCCGCCTTTCCGGAGCGGAGACGAGCCCGAAACGGGCGACGGCCGCGCGAGTCCACGATTTCCGCCCGCGCGATCCGGGGTCGAAGCGGGAGCGCTGCGCCCCGGCCGCGGGGCCTCATCCGGGCCACGACGCCCGCGCCCGCCCCTCGCGCATCTCGTCGGTCGCGCTCAGGATCGCGGGGCCGAGCCACTCCTCGGCGAGCGCGGCTCCACCTTCGACCGAGAAGTGCACGTCCGCACGCAGCGACTCGTCGAGTTCGCCGCCGGGCCGACCGCGCAGGTGCTCGCCCAGGTCGATCGTCCTCATGCGGTCGCGACGCGTGGCCGCCACTTCCCGCACGATCTCGTCGAAGCGGTCCATCCGGGAGGGGTCGGCCGCATCGGCGTCGGACTCGAGGACCCGACCGTCGCGCAGGGGCGCCCGGACCCGCGGGGAGAGGATCCAGACGACCGACGCCCCGGCCTCGGAAAGGTCGTCCACCAGGCGCGAGACGCGGGCCGAGATCTCCCGGTCGACGGCCGGCTCGCCGACGTGCACCACCGGCGCCCCGGGTCCGGCGCGCCGGTTGCAGACCTCCCACCAGCCGAGGAAGACCACGGCCACGTCGAGCTTCTGCTCCTGCACCGCGGCCGTCCAGCGCGCCGGCAGGTCCCGGCAGCGGGCGGCCTTGCCCTTGCGGTCGATGCCTTCCGAGGTCGCCTCGTCGACCCAGCTGCCGTGGACCTCGCGCTGTCCGATCTCGAGAAGGCCGCAGCCCATCAGGAGGTCGCCGTCGGCGACCGCGAACG
>JAFMJW010000336.1 GCA_017853315.1 Alphaproteobacteria bacterium | reverse complement strand
CCTGCACGAGATCTGGAAGTGGCAGCTCGTCCGCGAGGGCGACTGGAAGTACGTCGCGTTCGAGAGCGGGCAGGAGTTGCTCTACGACCTCGCGTCGGATCCCGACGAGATGGTGGACCTGTCTTCGCGGCCGGAGGTCGCGGGAACGCTCGAGCGGCTGCGGGGGCGGCTCGCGGCCTGGAGGACGGCGACGCCCTGAGGTCGCGGTCGGCGCGTCAGCGGCGGACGCGGCCCCCGAGGATGCCCGACTCGATCGCGGGGATCAGGTCGTCCAGGATCGACGACTGGTACCGGCCGCTGGTCGGGGCCTCGATGCCCGGGACCTGCGACTCGGGGATCGACTGGTCGACGTAGAAGGAACCGCGCACGCCGCCCTGTCCCGGCAGGAAGACGAAGATCATGTTCTGCACGTCGCCGGAGGCGATCAGCAGGTCGAGCAGTTCGCGCAGCGGAGCGAAGTCCTTCGGCTTCTGGCCGTAGCCGCCGAGGAAGTAGACGACCGGGAACGTGTCGTCGCCGCCGTCGACGAAGCGCGGCGGCAGGTAGACGGCCACCCTTCGCATCGGGGTCTCTCTGCCCGGCTGCGCGAGTGCAGGCGAGGGCAGGTCGCGCTCGACGAAGTCGCCGCGGAACGCGGGCAGGCGCACGCCGTAGGTGCCGTCGGCGAAGCTCGCCTCCATGAAGCCGATCAGTCCCAGGATGCGGCGCCAGATCGGCACCGAGCCGCAGAGGTTGCCCAGGTCGAGGTCGCCGGTCGAGTCGGGCAGGCCGACGTGGCCGCCGTCGTAGCGGACGAAGACACGGTCGGCGCGCGGCTCCGGGGTCGAGAAGCAGCCGCCCGGGAAGCCGTCGTCCTCCTCGACGCCGAGCCCCTTGTCGCGCAGCATCGCGACGAAGGCCTCGTAGTGGCGTGCGAAGCCGAACTCGTCGCCCGTGCCGACGTCGAGGTAGATGCGCTGCGATGCGACCTGCTCCGCCGTGCGTCCGCGCAGCCGCGAGGCGGGGTCCGCTGCGAGCCAGCGCGCGACGTCGGGGTCGCGGTCGAAGGCGCCGTTGCCTTCGCCGAAGTCGCCCGTGCCCCACGCGCCGTCGAGCCCCGCGTCCGAGAAGCTCTCCCCGTCCCCGGGCTCGTACTCGCCGTCGCCGTCGCGGTCGTCGAAGGGCTCGTGGAAGTTGCGCACGAGGCCGTCGCCCACGTCGTAGACGCGGTCGCCGTCGAGATCCGCGAGATCGCGGCCGCCGACCGCGACGCCGGTCGCGCCGTTCGCGATCCGGCCGAGAGTGCCGCCGGCGAGCAGCAGCACGTCCGCCGGGGTGTCCGGCTGCTCGCCATCCCGTCGCAGGCCGTCTTCGTCCGAGTCTCCGCCGTCGAGGAAGCCGCGCGCGTCGGCCGGAGGCGCGAACGAGCCGAACTCGTCGTCGCGGCGCACGGCCGCCGGCTCGGAGTCCGAGGCGAGGTAGCGACGCTCGGGGTCGGGGTGGTGCAGGAAGGGATTGCCGAACGCGATCGCGAGATCCTTCACGAGCGAGAGCCGCGTGCCGCGGTCGGGGTAGGGCAGCTGGTGGTCGAAGGTGATCGCGTCGCCGGGAGCGAGCGGGATCCGGGTCTCGGGCCGAACCGAGAGCGCGCCGGAGAGGTCCTCGAGCGCGATCCGCAGGTCGATCGGCCCGCCGAGCGCGCCGATCGCGCCGAAGCGCTGCGGCAGGCGCGTGCCGATCGCCATCGCGCCGTAGGCGCCCATCGACACGCCCGCGATCGCGCGGTGCGCGCGGCCGGGCTCGGGCACGGGCGTCGGGATCGGCCCGCAGGTCTCGAAGAACGAGGACGGCAGGGTCACGGTGCCGATCGGCGTCCATCCCGCGTCGCAAGGGCAGGAGGAGCAGGCGGCGGCGCCGCGGCAGTCGGCCGACAGATCGCCCCGCTCGTCGATCGAACGGACGTCGCAGGCGACGAAGGACGGCGGCCCGCCGTCGAACGGGAAGACGTTGCCGGTGATCCGCGCGTCGCGGGCGTCCCAGGTCATGGCCCAGCGCGCGCCGTTCACGTCCTTGTTGACGAGCGCGTAGCCGCCGTCCGCCTGGAAGCCGGACTCGCGGGCCCGGGCGGGCCCGGCGAGGAGGCCCCAGGCGAGTGCGCAGGCGAGCGCCGCCCGTGGGACCCGGGCGCGCCCCGGGCGGATCCTTGCGCCAGCCTTCACGAACGCCACACTAGGTCGTGGGCGGAAGGCCGCCTAGTCCGAATCTCGCGCGAACCGGGGCCCCGGGGCGCGCGATCCCGTGATCCGGCGAGGCTCCGGGGGGCCGGCGGAGCGCACGTCTTCCGCCGGGCTCCGGGGACGCGCTCGCCCGCAACCGCAAGGAGCAGAGGAAGATGGCGAACAAGACGACCTTCACCCCCGACGAGTGGAACACGATCCGCGACGCCGCCCACCTGTCCGCGATGGCGGTCACGATCTCCGGCGCGAGCGGCATCGTCGGCACGCTCAAGGAGACCTTCGCGATGGCGTCCTCGCTCGTCGAGGGCATGAAGAGCGACAACGAGCTCGTGCGCTCGATCTGCGCGAAGGAAGAGGTGAAGGAGGCCCAGCAGTCGCTGCGCGCGCACGCCCAGGAGATGCAGGGCACCGAGGTCGCCGCGATCAAGTCGAAGCTCCAGGGGCTCGCGGTCGAGCGGGTGAAGGCCGCCGTCGCCGTCCTCTCGGCGAAGAGCCCGCAGGACCTCGCCGCCTACCGCGGGTTCGTCGCCGGCGTCGGCCAGAAGATCGCCCAGGCGGCGAGCGAGGGCGGCTTCCTCGGGCTCGGCGGCGAGCGCGTGAGCGCCGAGGAGAAGCAGATGCTCGCCCAGCTCGACGGGGCCCTCGGCACGGCCTGACCCGGGGCTTCGCCGTCGGACGAGGGGCGCCGGAACCCGCAGGGGGGCTGGCGACCTTTCCTGCCCCTGCCGGGGCCCGACCGGCATTGCCACGCCGGCCGGCCCCGGCCTATGGTCGGCTCCCGCGGGGGGAGGGCGGCACCGGATGCCGTCTCCTTCCCGCTCCGGAGGGACGAGATGATGCGTGCGCTGATCCTCGCGGGCCTGCTGGCGACGGCCGCCTGCTCCGACGTCTCTTCCGGCGGGCCGGTCGTCCCGGTCGCCGAGACCGGAACGGTCACCCACGACTTCGGCGCGTATTCTCTGGAGGCCGCCCAGGAGGTCGCCTCGCAGTGCGTCCAGTGGACGATCGGCAACGAGGCGCCGATCTACGTGAACAGCGTCACGCTGAGCAACCGCGGCGCGTTCCACCACTCGAACTGGTTCGTCGTTCCCGAGGACAAGTACCCGGGCCCCGACGGCTACTTCCGCTGCAGCTCGCGGGGCTTCGACGAGA
>JAFMJW010000335.1 GCA_017853315.1 Alphaproteobacteria bacterium | reverse complement strand
GAAGCGCGTGCGCGTCAGAAGTGCCGCAGACTCGGACCGACCGGCGTCGACGTCTCGGATCGATCCCGCCCGCGCGGCGTCAGCTCCGCCCCAGCGGGGCGGCCCGGGAATCCCCGCCGAGCCCCGCCCTCGGTCGCCGTGGGCAGCTCCGCCCGGTGCGGCTCGCGCGCGGTGCTCCGGTTGCACGAGCTGCCGAATAGGTACATCCGCTTCGCGTCGGGCGATTGCGGATCCCGCCGGTGGGGGTCGAAGAGCACCCTGCGCCGGCGAGCGCGCCGACGTCAGTCGAGGAGCGAATCCGAGGGGTCCAGGAAGGCCCGGGAAGGGCTCCCGCCGACCATCCGGACGTCGCGCACGGCGATGGCATGATGCCCCTGGTGAACGGCGTCCCTGTCGATCCAATCCCCCAAGTAGTCCAGGCCCACGTACCACAGGCCTGGCTGGAGATTCGGATCCGAGGCGGTCGCGGACCTGTAGATGCGATGCGGCCCGAGCAGCCCGAGGTCCGGAACTTCGCTCACGGCGACTTCCCACTGCTGGACCGAAATCAACTCGGCGACGTCGGGATAGCGCCAGTCGCAGTGACCGGCGAAGCAGCCGCGGGGCGAATTGAGGACCGCGAGAAACTCCCCGTAGCCGAAGAGCCGCGACACCCAGTGGATGGAAGTGGGGTCCTGCGAGTCCTTCTTCTCCCACATCAGCCCCGTCCTCTCGTCCGTGACCGTCCCGTCGAGATTGTCGACGAGGGCGCGAGGATCACCCCTCTGCTGGTCCCCGTCCGAACCGAGGCCCAGCGGAGTGACCTGGCCCGTGACCAGAAGCGGATAGGCGTAGGGGAATCCGTCCCGGACCCGCCCCTCGGTGTCAGCAAGAAACGAAATGGCCTTCGCCGAGGGAATCGAAGATGCGCACCCGGACCCGTACTGGGACTCGGAGAGGGCAAAACTCGCCGAGAGGCTCGCGTCACACTTCGCGTGGGAGGAGTTCAGCTTCGCCTGGTCGAGAGGTGTCTGCAGGGACTTCGCGAATTGCGCGGCCGCCTTGAGCCGACAGTCGAGGTGCCGCGAAGCGGCGTTCAACTTCGCAGCGTGACAGGAGCGCGGCCGCGCGTGCGCATTCGATGCGAGCGCCCAGATCATCAACATCGCGGAAATCCCGACTTTCCTCGCGGTCCGGCGGGCATGGCGAACGCGCGGGACGGCCGCGCTCCCGGGCACATAACGCGACTCGGTCATGACGAACCCCATCGGTCGGGCGATTTTCACCGCCCCCCCCGGACGGCGCGGACGGCGATCACGTCCGTCTTTTCCGCGGCCGACGTCTCGCCGTTGCGCTCGAGGTCGACGCGCCAGGCTCGCGCCCTTGAATTATTCCAGTACGACGTGGACGTCCACATTTCACAGGCACAGCTGCACTGGAGGACCGTGCAGCCGGGAGAGCAGCCGTCGTCGAAGGCGGCGAACGTCGCCGGGTCTGTTTCGTCTCGCTTCACCAACGACTGAGCCTCCACCACGTTCGGTATTCGCCAGTCGCAGTGATTCGCGAAGCACGGGAGAGTGTTCAGGCTCGAGATGAACTCGGCCTGAATGGTCCCCAAGAGAAGATCCTCCAAGAGGGGATTGCCCCCGATTCCCCAGGTGCCGAAACCACTGCAATCGTGCACCGACCCGTCGTTCGACTTCTTTTCCCACTGCAGGCCCGTCCATCGATCGAGGATCGTGCCGTCGCCGTTGTCCCCGAAGCGCCTCGACTGGTTCGGCAGATCCGAAGCGATCACCGGATTCGGGAATGGAGAACCCGCGGCCATCCGCCGCGTCCGGTCGGTGAGAAATGCGATCATCTGCGAGGCATCGCCGATCGTCGGGCACTCGCCCTGCGATCTCCCCTCGGCTCTCGAGTAGGCTGCGGTCAGTGAGGCATCGCACTTCGCCGTGTCGGAGTCCCGCTTCGACGCGTCGGACGTCCCTTGCTGCGACCTTGCGAAACGCGACTCGGCCTTCAGGCGGCACGACCCGTGGATGGCAGCCGCGGTGAGCTTCGCGGATTTGCAAAGCTTGGCGCGGGACACGACCGCCTCGGCTCTCGGCGCAAGACCCGCGAAGAGAAGCGCGATCGCGACGATGCCCGCGCGCTTCGAGCGGCTCCAAGCGTACGACGTCATCATGGCCCCCGATTGGCATCAAGGAGCGCCCATGGTCAAGCCGATTTCCGCGGGGAGGCCCCGTGGGGCCTTCCCCGCCCAGGCGCCGTCTCCGGCGGCCGCGAGGCGGCGGATTCAGGAGTTCTTCTGCAGCCCCGCCCGTTCGAGCGCCGCGTGCAGCTCCGCCCGGTGCGGCTCGCGCGCCTCTCCCCGCAACCCCGGGTCGAGCAGGCACCGCGCGCACGCCGACGCCACGAGCGCGAGTTTCCGCGCATCGGGTACCGCGACCCGCGCACTCACCCCGTCGCCGCCGCGCGACAGCACGCGGCGCCCGATCTCGCGGTACGTGAGCGCCGCCGTCAGGATCGCGGGGCGACAGCGCGCCGGCAGCAGCCGGATCCCGCCGATGCCGCTCTCGTAGTAGCGCTCGGCGAGCGACAGCACGCGGCGGTTCGTCGCGAGCACGCCGGGCGTCGGCCGCCGCTCCAGCACCTCGTCGACCGAGCTGCCCGCGGCCGCGAGCCAGTCCGCGGGCAGGTAGACGCGGTCGCGCGCCGCGTCCTCGCCGACGTCGCGAGCGACGTTCGTGAGCTGCATGCCGATGCCGAGGTCGATCGCGCGCCGCAGCGCCTGGTCGTCGGACCGACCCATGATGCGGCTCATCATGCACCCCACCACACCGGCGGCGCGGTAGGCGTAGACCAGGAGTTCGTCCTCGTCGGCCATGCGGACGACGCCGAGGTCCTGCGCCATGCCGTCGAGCAGCGCTTCGGGCTCCTCGCGCGGGATGCCCGCGGCCGCGACCACGCCCGCGAACGCGCGGCCCACCGGGTCGTCCATCGGAAGTCCGGCGTAGAGCCGGTCGAGGCGTGCGCGGGTCGCGAGATGGCGCGTGCGCGCGTCGGCCTCGCCCGAGGCCACGTCGACGTCGTCGTCGGCGCCGCGGCAGAAGGCGTAGGTCGCGATCGCGCGCTCCCGCACGCCGCGCGGCAGGAGCCGCGATGCCACGTGGAAGCTGCGCGAGTTGCGGCGGATGACCTCGTCGCAGAAGGCGAGGTCCTCGGCGGTGGCCCCGGCGCGCACCGGAGGCGCGACCGCACCCGTGGCGCCGGTCGCGCGCGGCGGATCCGCCGTCACGAGCGCTCCCGGGACCGCGTCAGGCGGCCGGTCGTCCACCGGCCGCACCCCCGCCCACGGTGCGCCGGCCGACGGCCGGGATGAGCGAGTCGGTCGCGCGCGCACTCGACAGCACGC
>JAFMJW010000334.1 GCA_017853315.1 Alphaproteobacteria bacterium | reverse complement strand
GTCGCGCGAGCGACGGTCACGTGTGGTTGCGCGGGAGCTCGGTCGGGGAGCTGCTCCAGGGCTAGGCGATCGTCGCGGCCGGTCTGCGGGCGCGCGATGCCGGCCGCGTCACTGCAGGGAATGCCGATGCTCGCTTGACGAAGAATCGGCGCCACCCTTAGGGTAGTACCATCTTGAACCCGGTTCAAATCGTTGGGCCGGGGCGCTGCGGGAGAACCCCGACGGCCGACGGCGTCTTTCCGGCGCCGGCCGTCCGCCGTTCCCGGCAGCGGAGGAGCCCGCAGGATCGGCGACGCGACGATCCCGGACGACGACCGAAACGTGCCAGGGGAGGCCTCGTGACGAAACGTTTCGATGGAGCGCGACCGGTTCGATTGGCGCCGAAAGCGCCGACCGTGACGGCGCAGCGGATCGTTTCCGCGCTTCTTCTCGCGATCGCGGTCGCCTCCTGCGGCGAGCCCGCGCTGTTCCGCCAGGACCGCAAGCTCCGGCTCGTCGGACAGCTTCGCTCCGACCTGCTCACCTCGGCCTTCGCGGAGCGTGGCGCCGTCCTCTCCATCACGGACGAGCAGTCGAAGGCGCTGGCGGCCGAATCGGCCGCCGACGCGAAGCGCGCCGACACGACCCTCGTCGAGCTGCGCGACCTCGTGCGCGGGGACGGCAACGAGCCGGAGAAGACAACGTTGGAGGCGCTCGAAGGCGACTGGAAGAAGCTGAAGGCGATCGACTCGGGCCTGCTCGAGCTGGCGGTCAAGAACACCAACCTCAAGGCCGCGGCCCTCCTCGCCCGCGACGGCCGCGATTCGACGATCGCCTTCAGCGACGGCCTCGAGGGCGTGGCGAAGGGAATCTCCGACCCGGCGACCCTGCGGACGATCGCCAAGTGCCAGACGTCGGCGCTGCGCTCTCTCGCACTCCTGCTCCTGCACGTGCCTTCGGAGGACGACGCGGAGATGTCGCGCTGGGAGGCCCTGATCGTGCAGCGCAACGCCGAGGTGGAGGCAGGCCTCGAGGAGCTGCGCAAGTCCTCCGTCGTCCCCGCTTCGTCCCTCGACGAGGTGGCGCGACGTTGGACCGCGTTCCGCGAGGTGGAGAAGCAGGCCCTCCGGCTCTCGCGCGAGAACTCGAACGTGATGTCGCGCCGGGCCTCCCTCGACGAGAAGCCGCGCGCCTTGGAGGCGACCCTGGGCGCGCTCGACCGTTTCGAGGCCGTGGTCCGATCCTCGATCAGAGCGTCGAATCCCCGTCGCTGAACGACGCGACCGGGGCGCGGACCGATCGAGGTGGCGGCGAGATGAGCGGAGTCGCGCACGCGCACGCAGCCGGGCCGACCGAACGGGACCGCGGTCTTCGGGTGGCGCTCGCTGCCTGCCTCTTCGACGTCCTCCTGACGGGCACGGTCGCGTTCCACTCCAACTCGCTCGTCATCCTGGGCGACCTGCTGAAGGAGTGCGGCGACGGGGCGGCCGTGCTGGCGGCGCTGCTCACCCTGCGAGCCGTGCGGCGCGCCCCGGCCCACAAGTACGCCTACGGCATCGGCAAGCTCGAGAACCTCGTCAGCATGAGCATCGTGGTACTCATGACCGCGAGTGCGGTCGGGATCGCGGGACAGGCCTTCTACCATCTGCGCCACCCGGTCGTGCCGCACGGGACGCTGCCGGGCATCGTGGTCTTCGCCTTCTACTCCATGGTCGCCCTCGCCATCGGGCTGCGGAACCGCAGGATGCTGCGCACGCAGCACTCGCCGATCATCGCCTCGCAGGCGGCGCTCTGGTTCAGCAAGTCGGCCTTCGACGGACTGATGGGCCTGTCGCTCGCCGCGGCGCTCGCGTGGAGCGGGACCACGTGGGGGCTCTACCTCGACCCGCTCGCCTCGCTCGTCGGCGTCGCGTTCATGCTCCGCAGCGCATGGGCGATCGCCTCGGAGTCGGTCGGCGACCTGCTCGACGCGGCGCTGGAGGAGACGCTCCAGATCCGCATCCTGCGCTGTCTCGCCACCCACTTCGACGACTACGAGATGTTCCACGAGATCCGGACGCGTCGTTCCGGTTCGCGCATCTACGTGGAGCTCTTCCTCGACTTCGACCCCGGGCTCCCGATGCGGACGGTGCGCGAGAGGATCGAGGGGATCCGGAAGTCGGTCGTGGAGTCCATCCCCGGCGCCGACGTCACGGTGATCCCGCACGAGCCGAGCCCGCTGCCGGCGGGCTGAGGTCCGTCCGGTCGAGGACCGGGCGACCGCTCGTCCGACGCGCGCTTCAGCGGGAGAGGAGGGAGCGGATGACCTCGCGCATGTGGCTGCGCGCGACGGGCAGCCCCCGGGAGCGTGCCTTGCCGCCGTCGAGGGATCGCGTCGGGAGGTGTTGCCCGGCGACCCAGACCGAGAGGCCCAGGGTCATCCACCCGATGGCCGCGCTGTCGAGAGCCGTCTGCGCGGCATCGTCCGGCGCCCGTCGGGAGGACTTCGGCCGCAGGGCGGCCCTCGCCTGCCCGACGAGAAGCTGCAGGTTCGAGAAGTTGCGATCCCCCGCCGCGTTCAGGCGCGCGAAGATCTCCTCGGGCAGCTCGGTCGGCTTGCTCGCCACGTGGCGGGGAAAGTTCAGCGCGGCGGCGAGGCCGGGGTTGCGCGCCGTCCACTCCACCTGCGCGTCGATCCAGGCCACGAGCCGATCGAAGGGGTCCGGCCCGGCGTCTCGTGCCGCGGCCTCGAGCTCGTCGACGTAGCGCTCGTAACCGAGTGCCATGGCGTGGGCGATCAGGCCGTCGCGTCCGCCGAAGTGGTAGTTCACGAGCGCCTTCGAGAGGTCGTGCCGCCTGCAGATCTCCTGCGGGTGGACCGCCGCCGGGCCGAGTGCGGAGAGGCGCTCGAGCGCGGCCTCCAGGATCGTCGTGCTCGCTTCGAGTCTCGGCGCGTCGCGCTTAGCGGGCTTCCGGCGGGCCACCGCGGCGGATCGAACCACTCCGGGGGAGGCGAGACAAACCCACTCGCGCGACGACACCTCGGGAGCCCCCGCCGAGAGGACTCGAGCACGGAGCGGACGCGAAGCCAGGCACTGCGGTCCGGGTGGCGCGGGCCGCGACCGCGGTTCTCCCCGACGGGGTGCGCTCCCGCGAGCCCCGCTTTCCGATTGTCCGCCCCGTCCCTTCGCGATAGGCTCAGAGTTCGAGGAGCACGGATGGCCGACGAAGCCGCCGAGGGAATCGCGCCGACTCTGCTGCTGGCGATGCCACAGCTGCTGGACCCGAACTTCCACCGTTCGGTGGTGCTCCTCTGCAAGCACAACGAAGAGGGTGCCCTCGGCTTCGTCGTGAATCGCCCGGTCGAGACGACGCTCACCGAGCTGCTCTCGCTCGACCCGCCGCCCGCGGCCGGCTGCAACCTCTCGGTCTGGCAGGGCGGCCCCG
>JAFMJW010000075.1 GCA_017853315.1 Alphaproteobacteria bacterium | reverse complement strand
GCCGCGCGCGACATCGTCGCCGACATGGAGCGCGCCTTCGTGGCGCGCGGCGGCCGCCTGCGACTGCTCTCCCGCAAGGCCTGAACCCGCCCTTGCGGCCCCGGCGGACCGGGGTCATACAGGCGGGGATGCCAAGTTTCCGCACCCCCGTCGCGAAGTCGCTCGCCGCGCTCGCCCTGCTGCTCGCGCTGCCGGCGGCCGCGCGCGCGGCGAAGCCGTACTCCGAGCAGGTCGTCGAGCGCACCCTCGACAACGGGCTCGAGATCCTGCTCCTCGAGGACCACAAGGCGCCCGTCACCGTCGTCCAGGTCTGGTACCGGGTCGGCTCGCGCAACGAGACACCTGGCGTGACCGGGCTCTCGCACATGCTCGAGCACATGATGTTCAAGGGCACGAAGGCGCACGGCCCCGAGGAGTACTCGAAGATCATCTCGCGCAACGGCGGCAACGAGAACGCCTTCACCTCCGACGACATGACGACCTACTTCGCGACGCTGGCCTCGGACCGAGCCGCGGTCGAGATCGAGCTCGAGGCCGACCGGATGCGGGGCATCCAGCTGACGAAGGAGAACTTCGAGCCCGAGCGGCAGGTCGTGATGGAGGAGCGCCGCATGCGGATCGACGACAACCCGATCGCGTTCCTGCTGGAGACGCTGAACGCGGCGACGTTCCTCGAACACCCCTACCGCCAGCCGACGATCGGCTGGGCGAAGGACATCGAGGGATGGACCCTCGAGGATCTCCAGCGCCACTACGACCTCTACTACCGCCCGAACAACGCGGTGGTGGTCGTGGTCGGCGACTTCGACGCGAAGGCGATGGGCGACCTGGTCGCCGGGAAGTTCGGCGGAATCCCGCGCGGCGAGGACCCGCCGAAGGTCCGCGCGACCGAGCCCGCGCCGCGCGGCGCCAAGCGGATCGAGGTCGAGAAGCCGGCCAAGCTCCCCTTCGTCGCGATCCAGTGGCACGCGCCGAACCTGCACCATCCCGACAGCCCGGCGCTCGAGATGCTGGCGGGCGTGCTGTCGAACGGGAAGAGCTCGCGCCTCTACCGCGACCTCGTCCACCGCGACCGCCTCGCCCTGGAGGCCGACGCGAGCTACGACCGCACCTCGATCGACGACAAGACCTTTTCGATGGGCGGCCAGCCGCAGCCCGGCGTGCCGATCGAGAAGCTCGAGGGCGCGCTTCTCGCCCAGGTCGAGGCGATCCGGAAGGCCCCGCCCACCCGCGAGGAGCTCGACCGCGTCCGTGCCCAGATGGAGTCGGCCTTCACCTTCGCCCAGGACTCGATGTTCTACCGCGGCATGCTGCTCGGCACCTACGAGATGGCCGGCGGCTGGCGGCAGATCGACGAGTACCTTCCTTCGCTCGCGAAGGTGACGCCCGAGGACGTCCAGCGCGTCGCGCGCCAGTGGCTCACGCCCGCGAACCGCACGACCGGCGTGCTCGTCCCCCTGCCGATCGACCCCTCGGCGCCCGTCGAGCGGGTGCCGAGCGGACCGATCCACTGAGCGTGAACGCCATGAAGCACTCGACCCTCGCCCTCGCTCTCTGCGCGACGCTCCTGCCGACGGCGGCCCGAGCCGGCGCGCCCGCCGTCGAGCGCCCGAAACTCGACAACGGGATCCAGCTCGTCCTCTCGACGCAGTCGTCGGTGCCGATCGTCGCGATCTCGTGCCTCGTCGACGGCGGCGCCCGCCTCGACCCGCCGGGCAAGGAGGGGCTCGCCGAGCTGACCGGCAGCCTCCTCTCCGACGGCACCAGGGGACGTACCTCGGAGGAGATCTCGAAGATCGTCGACTCGATGGGAGCGAGCTTCTCCACCGGCGCCTCCCAGGACTGGGTCGAGGTCGGGGCGACCGTGCTCGCGCGCGACTTCGAGACCGGCGTCGACCTGGTCGCGCGCAGCCTGCGCGAGCCGACCTTCCCGCCCGACGAGTTCGCGCGGGCGAAGACCGAGACGCTGGGCTCGCTCCAGGCCTCCGAGGACGAGCCCCAGGTGGTCGCCGCGCGCGCCTTCCGCAAGGCACTGTTCGGGCAGGCGCCCTACGGCACCCCGGTCGACGGTTCGCTCGACTCGGTGAAGGGGCTGACCCGCGACGACGTGCTCGCCTACCACGCGAGTCTCGCCCCGGGAAAGACGCTGTGCGCGATCGTCGGCGACGTCGAGACCGCGCGCATGAAGGAGGTCGCCGCGCGCCTGCTCGGCGCGTGGAGCCCGCAGGCGAAGCCGCTCGCGCAGCGGGCGCCCGCGACGTCGCCGACTGCTCGCACCCTGATCGTCGACCGGCCCGTCGCACAGGCCTCGATCGTGATCGGGCAGATCGGCGTGCCGCGGACCGATCCCGACTGGTTCTCGATCGTCGTCATGAACCACGTGCTGGGCGGCGGAGGATTCACCTCGCGCCTGATGAAGCGGATCCGCACGCAGGGCGGACTCGCCTACGGCGTATCGAGCTCGTTCGGCGCGACCCGGCTTCCCGGCCCCTTCCAGGTCGTGCTGCAGACGAAGGTGCCGAGCGCGGCGGAAGCCTCGCGCATCGTGCGCGAGGAACTGCAGAAGCTGCACGACGAGGGCGCGACCGAGGAGGAGCTGGCCGCGGCGAAGGACTACCTGACGGGCAACTTCCCGATGAAGCTCGACTCGACCGCGAAGATCGCGGGCCTGCTCGCGCAGATGCAGTACTTCGGGCTCGGCGACGACTACATCGAGCGCTACGCCGAGCGCGTGCGCGCGGTGACGCTCGACGACGTGAAGCGGGCCGCGCGCGCACACCTGCACCCCGACGCGCTCGTGCAGGTCGTCGTCGGACCGAGGGCCGATCTCGAGAAGCAGGGCATCGGGAGTGCCGCCGACGCGGGAGCACCGGCCGCCTCGCCGGAAGCGCCCGCGCCCGCCGCGTCCCCCGCGCGCACCGCGGCGCCCTCGTCGCGCCCGGCGGCACCCGCCGAGGCGCCCGCGCTGGAACCCGCGGCGGCGCCCGCAGCCGGGCACGACGAGCCGACCTCCCCGGGAGCATGAGCGACGGCACATGCGCAGCATGAGGCGACTTGACTCCTCCGGCAGCGGCAAGTAGGAAGCGGCCACCGTGATCCGCAGCATCCCGCGGGATCCGCGAGCGACACGACGTGCCGGGCACGACGAGCCGCGACGGAACCTCCGGGCGGCAACGGGCGCGGGCGAAAGTCCCAGGCGCGCATCCCCTTCCCGCGAGCGCGACCCGAACCACCGCACGAAGCCCCGAGTCGAAAGACTCGAATCCCCCGCCAGAACCCGCCCGACGCATCGCGGCACCACCCGGATCCTCCGGGGAGGCTGAGACCGAGGGCACACGGGGCACGAAGCAGGATCTCGGGCCAGTCAGTGGCGAAACCCACCAAGCAGAACCGCAGCGCGAGCGGCAGTCGCAAGCCGGCCGCGAAGCCGGCCCGCGCGGTCGCCAAGGGCGCGACGGAAGCGCGGCGCGCCGCGCCGGGTCCGACGCGCTCGAAGGTCACCGCGCTCCCGGACAAGAAACCCGCCGCGAAGGCGACCGAGGCGAAGGCCGCCGAGCAGAGGACGCCGGTCCGGGGGTCGAAGTCGGCCGCCCAGGAGACGCTCCTGGCCGCGGTTCAGCCGCGACCGAGGACCGCCGCTCCCGACCCCGGGCACGATCCCGCCGGCGCCGCGGACGGCGAGTCGGTCCGGGGGGCGACCTCCGCCGAGGAGATCGACGGCGTCATGTCCATGCTCGGCGAGATGGACATCGAGGTCGAGCGGGCCGAGGGCGAGACCGCCGAGTTCGCCGGGGACGGCGAGAAGGACGATGCCGTCGACTGGCCGGCCGACGAGGCCGACGCTCCCGAGTCCGAGCCGGCGGCGGCGGCGACGGGCACCTCCGACACCTCGGACCCGGTCCGCATGTACCTCCAGGAGATGGGCGGCGTGCCGCTGCTCTCCCGCGAGGAGGAAGTCGCGATCGCCAAGGAGATCGAGGCGGGCGACAACGAGATCAAGAGCTCGATCTTCTCGATCCCGCTCGCGCTCCAGTACGTGATCAACCTCGGCCAGAAGCTGAAGGACGGCGAGATCTCGGCGCGCGAGGCCTTCGGCGAGGACGAGGAGGACAAGAGCGGCGAGGACCAGCCCGACGACCGCGACCAGAAGCGCATCGACGCCTTCCTCGCGCACGTCCCCGGGCTGAAGCGGCTCGCCGCCGAGCGGGCCCGTCTCGAGGAGACCGCGCGCGGCCGCAAGAGCGGGGCCGAGGCCGAGAAGCACGAGCAGAAGCGGCAGGCGCTCGCCGACAAGATCAAGGCGGCGCTCTTCGCGATGCCGCTCAACCACAAGCACATCGCCGACATCTCGGCGAAGCTGAAGCAGGCGGTCGGCCTGGTCGACCGTCCGCGCGACCTCATGCGCCAGGCGGTGCGGCGCAGCGGCAAGCAGGAGCCCGACCTCCTGCGCCACCTCCGCCGCGTGAAGCCGAACGACCGGCCGACGGCGGCGGGCGTCGGCCGCGCGCTCCGCCTCTCGGCCGACGAGGTGCTGGAGCTCGTCGCGAACCTGCGCGCCGGCCGCCAGAACGCGCTCCAGGTCGAGCGCGAGGTCGGCATGTCGACCGACGCCCTGCGTGCCGCGATCGACCGGCTGCGCCGCGGCGAGTACCGCGCCCAGGAGGGCAAGCGGGCGCTCATCGAAGCGAACCTGCGGCTCGTCGTCTCGATCGCCAAGCGGTACACGAACCGCGGCCTCGGCTTCCTCGACCTGATCCAGGAGGGGAACATCGGGCTGATGCGCGCGGTCGAGAAGTTCGAGTACCAGCGCGGCTACAAGTTCTCGACCTACGCGACCTGGTGGATCCGCCAGTCGGTCTCGCGCGCGATCGCCGACCAGGCGCGCACGATCCGCATCCCGGTCCACATGATCGAGACGATCAACAAGGTCCTGCGCACCTCGCGCTACCTCGTGCAGCAGCTCGGCCGCGAGCCGAGCCCCGAGGAGATCGCGGCGCAGATGGAGATGCCGGCGGACAAGGTCCGCAAGGTGCTCAAGATCGTGAAGGAGCCGGTCTCCCTCGAGACGCCGATCGGCGACGACGAGGAGAGCGCGCTCGGCGACTTCGTCGAGGACCGGCAGAGCATCTCCCCGGCCGACGCCGCGATGGCGATCAGCCTGGAGGAGCAGACCCGCAAGGTGCTCGCGACCCTGACGCCGCGCGAGGAGCAGATCCTCCGCATGCGCTTCGGGATCGGCGAGAAGTCGGATTTCACGCTGGAGGAAGTGGGGCAGAGGTTCGCGGTGACGCGTGAGCGGATCCGGCAGATCGAGGCCAAGGCGCTGCGCAAGCTGCGCAATCCCGCCCGGGCCAAGACGCTCGAGACGTTCGCCGGTTGAAGAGGAGGCCGGGCCGAAGAGGTCCGGCGCCGGGGAGGAGCTCCCCGGAAGACGCGACGGCCCCGCGACCGCGGGTGCGGCCGGTGGCGTCGCGAGGAGGTGGTGGCGGTGGCGAGTGGCCTGGAGTCCAGTCTCGAGAAGGAGTTGAAGGCCTGGCGCGAGAATCGCAGCCGGGAGAGCGTGGCGCTGGCGGCCGAGCGGACGAAGTTCGCGCCTCCCGCCCCGTCGGGCAGCCCCGACAGCCGCCGCGTGAAGGTGAACGGCCGGGAGATCCTGGTCGTGAGCCGGACGCGGCGAACCTTCAGCTGACGCTCCGCGGGAGCGGGCGGGCTCGCCGTCGAGGCGAGGCCCGCCCCCCGCGGAACCGTCTTCCGACGGGTCGCCCGGAGACCCGGCCGGGACCCGTGCGCGCGGAGGATCGCCCCTAGCGCGCCTCCGGGACCCGCGCTACGCTTCCTCGTCAAGAGGATGGCGAACCCCTCACGCGACGACGACGTCTCCGTCGTCACCCGAACGCGCACCGACAAGAAGGTCCAGCAGCCGCCCATGTTCCGGGTGCTGCTGCACAACGACGACTACACGACGCGGGAGTTCGTCGTCTGGGTCCTCCAGACGGTGTTCAACCGGGCGGAGGTCGAGGCCGTGCAGATCATGCTGCACGTCCACCACAACGGGGTCGGCGTCGCCGGCGTCTATCCCTTCGACGTCGCCGAGGCCAAGGTCCGAAAGACGAGCGAACTCGCGGAGCAGAACGAGTTCCCGCTTCTCACCACCATGGAGCCGGAGTGAACCCTCCTTCGATCACCCCCGACCTGCAGGCCTCCCTGCGACAGGCCATCGAGGAGGCCCGCAAGCGCCGCCACGAGTACCTGACGCTCGAGCACCTGCTGCTGGCACTGCTCGACAACCCGAGCGCGCGGCGGATGCTCGACGGCCTCGGCGTCGATCGCGACGCGCTGCGGGCGGGTCTCGAGTCCTTCCTCGGCGAGGCCCTCGAGCAGCTCCCGCCCGGCGTCGCCCGGACGCCCGAGGAGACCCCCGGCATCCAGCGCGTGCTGCAGCGGGCCGCCTTCCACGCGATCAGCTCGGAGCGCACCCAGATCGACGCCCCGAGCATCGTCATCGCGATGATGCGCGAGCCGAGCTGCCAGGCCGTCTACCTGCTCGAGCAGCAGGGGGTGACGCGGCTCGACGCGCTCCGTTACGTCTCGCACGGCGACGGCGACGGCGTCGGCGGGGTCGCTCCCGGCGACGCCGAGTCCTCCTCCGACGAGTCCGCGGGCGACCGCCCCGACGAGGCGACGTCCGGCGACGACGAGGGCAGCCCGGTCAAGGACCCGCTCGGCAGCTTCACGACCGACCTGGTCGCCAAGGCGGCCGCGGGACGCATCGACCCGCTGGTCGGCCGCGCGGCCGAGCTCGAGCGCACGATCCACGTGCTCGCGCGCCGCCGCAAGAACAACCCGGTGTTCGTCGGCGAGCCCGGCGTCGGCAAGACGGCGATCGTCGAGGGACTCGCCCGGGCGATCCACGAGGGACAGGTGCCGCCGGCGCTCCGCGCGACGCACGTCTTCGCCCTCGACATGGGGGCACTCATCGCGGGCACGAAGTTCCGCGGCCAGTTCGAGGAGCGGTTGAAGGCCGTGATCAAGGCGCTGAAGGCGAAGCCCGGCGCGATCCTCTTCATCGACGAGATCCACACGGTGGTCGGCGCGGGCGCGACCAGCGGCGGCACGATGGACGCGTCCAACCTGCTCAAGCCCGCTCTCGCGAGCGGCGAGCTGCGCTGCATCGGTGCCACGACCTACCCGGAGTACAAGGCTTCCTTCGAGAAGGACCGCGCGCTCGAGCGCCGCTTCCAGAAGATCGACGTGAAGGAGCCCACGGTCGAGGAGACCGTCGAGATCCTGAAGGGGCTCCGCTCGCGCTACGAGGAGCACCACGGCGTCCGCTACACGGACGAAGCGCTGGTCGCGGCGGCCGAGCTCGCCTCGAAGCACATCAACGACCGCCACCTGCCGGACAAGGCGATCGACGTCATGGACGAGGCGGGCGCCGCCGACAGCATCCTGCCCGAGGACCGCCGCAAGCGCGAGATCGGCACGCCCGAGATCGAGCGCGTGGTCGCGAAGATCGCCCGCATCCCCGAGAAGACCGTGTCGGTGTCGGCGCGCGAGCAGCTCGAGCGGCTCGAACCCGAGCTGAAGAGCGTCATCTTCGGGCAGGACCAGGCGATCGAGCGGCTCGCGAGCGTCATCAAGCTGCAGCGCTCCGGGCTCGGCCACGCCGAGCGCCCGGTGGGCTCGTTCCTCTTCGCCGGCCCGACCGGCGTCGGCAAGACCGAGCTCGCGAAGCAACTCGCCCGCGTCATGGGCGTCGAGCTGATCCGCTTCGACATGAGCGAGTACATGGAGAAGCACACCGTCTCCCGGCTGATCGGCGCCCCGCCGGGCTACGTGGGCTTCGACCAGGGCGGCCTGCTCACCGACGCCGTGCGCAAGAACCCGCACGCGGTCGTGGTCCTCGACGAGATCGAGAAGGCCCACCCCGACCTCTTCAACATCCTGCTCCAGGTGATGGACCACGCGACGCTGACCGACAACACCGGCCGCAAGGCCGACTTCCGCAACGTCGTCCTGATCCTGACGACCAACGCCGGCGCGCGGGAGATGACCTCGAGCTCGATCGGCTTCACGACGCCCGAGTCGGTGGGCAACGCGAAGAAGGCGCTCGAGAAGACGTTCAGCCCGGAGTTCCGCAACCGCCTCGACGCGACCGTGGTCTTCGACCCGCTCGACCCGGTGTCGATCGCGCGGGTGGTCGACAAGAACCTCGCCCTGCTCCGCAAGCAGCTCGCCGAGAAGAACGTGACGATCGAGCTCTCCGAGGCGGCGCTGGCGTGGCTCGCCGAGAAGGGCTTCGACAAGCTCTACGGAGCGCGACCGATGGCGCGGCTCATCGAGCAGGAGCTCAAGCGGCCGCTCGCCGACGAGGTGCTGTTCGGGAAGCTGGTCGAGGGCGGTCGCGTGAAGGTCGGGGTCGCCGGCGACAAGCTCGCGATCGAGGTCGAGGGCGCGGCGGTCGTCGCCTGAGCGGCCCGTGCCGGCCGAGGAGCACGACTTCCTGCCGGGCGAAGGCGTCCGCATCGCCTTCTCGCGCTGGCGGGGCGGCGGGCGCCCGATCCTCGTGCAGCACGGCGGCGGGCAGACCCGCCACGCCTGGGAGGAGAGCTGCGCCCACCTGGGCGAGCGCGGCTGGGACGTGGTCGCGCTCGACCTGCGCGGGCACGGCCGCAGCGAGTGGGCGCCCGGCGAGGCCTACTCGCTGCCGGACTTCTCGACCGACGTCGTCGCGGCGATGCGCCATCTCGGGTGGGAGAGCGCGGCCCTGCTCGGCTTCTCGCTCGGCGGGCTGATCAGCCTGCACCTCGCCGCGCGGCGGCCCGACCTGTGCGCCGCGCTCGTGCTGGTCGACGTGGCGCCGCGGCTCGAGACCGAGGGCGTGCGCAGGATCCGGGACTTCATGACCCGCCACGAGAGCTTCGGGTCGCTCGACGAGGTCGTCGACGCGCTGCGGGCCTACAACCCGAACCGTCCGCCGGACTCGATCCGGCCCGAGTCGCTCGAGCGCAACCTGCGTCGCCGACCCGACGGGCGCTGGGAGTGGCACTACGACCGCTACTTCCGCCGGCCCGCGCAGGAGGGCGACGAGCCCTACCGCTCGCGCATCGGCGGGCTCACGCCCGAGGAGCTCACGGCGGACGCGCACCGCGTCGCCTGCCCGACGCTGGTCGTGCGCGGGGCGATGAGCGACGTGCTGAGCGACGACGGCGTGCGCGAGCTGCAGGCCGCGATCCCGCACGCCGAGGCGGCGGTCGTCGACCGCGCGGGGCACCAGGTCGCGGGCGACCGCAACGACGCGTTCCTGGTCGCGGTCGCGCCGTTCCTCGAGCGCGCCTACCCGCCGGGCGGCTGAGGGTCGCGCGGGGGAGCGCCCGCCCGTCGTCCAACCCGGGCCCAGGGCCCGGCACGACGCCCGCCGCCGAACGTCGCGAGTCGCGCCGGGGCGGCGAGCCCCGGTTTGACAGGATCGACCCCGGTTTGCGTAAACGAACCGTTCACGGCCCGGCGTGGCGCGCGTGAAACGCGCCGCGCCCGGCGCCGAATTCCACGTCCATCACGAAGGTCGGATCCGACAGGAGGCGAGTCTCATGCTGCTCGAAGGGAAGGTCGCAATCATCACCGGCGCAGGCCGCGGCATCGGCCGGGAACACGCGCTGCTCATGGCGAAGCACGGCGCGAAGGTCGTCGTGAACGACCTGGGCGCGCACTTCGACGGCAGCGGCGGGGCCACCGCGACGCCCGCCCAGGACGTCGTCGCCGAGATCAAGAAGATGGGCGGCGAGGCGATCGCCAACGGCGACAGCGTGAGCGACCACAAGGGCTCGAAGCGCATCCTCGAGTGCGCGATCGACACCTTCGGCAAGGCCAACATCCTGGTCAACAACGCCGGCATCCTGCGCGACCGCATGATCTTCAACATGGACGAGGAGTCCTGGGACGCGGTCGTCTCGGTGCACCTGAAGGGCACCTACAACATGACCCACCACCTCTGCGCCTACTGGCGCGAGGAGCACAAGAAGGGCAACCACCTGAACGGCCGCGTGATCAACACCGCGTCCGACGCGGGCCTGCTCGGCAACGTCGGCCAGTCGAACTACGGCGCCTGCAAGGCGGCCGTCGCCGCGATGGCGATCATCGTCGACGGCGAGATGCGCCGCTACGGCGTGACCGCCAACGCGATCGCGCCGCTCGCGCGCACGCGCCTCACGGTCGAGGCGACGCCGTCGACCGCGGGCCTCATGGGCGGCGAGGTGAAGGCCGGCGAGTTCGACGTGTGGGGCCCCCAGAACGTCGCCCCGCTCGTCACCTGGCTCGCGAGCGACGACGCGGCCGACTGCCACGGCGAGGTGTTCCGCGTCGGCGGCGGCACCGTGTTCCTGCTGAAGGGCTGGCACACGGTCGGCAAGGTGCGGAACCCCGGCACCTGGGAGCCGGAGAAGCTCGGCGCGGCGCTCAAGGCGGAACTCGCCAAGGGCATCACCGCCAAGGAGAACATGATGGACGTCATGGGCAGCGGTCTCTGAGGTCGCGCCCGGCGCCGGCCCGGGGGCGGCGGCGTTCGTCGCCGCCCCCCGCGCGCCGCCTTCCTCTTCGAGGCACCCGACTCCGTTGCTCCCCTACCGACACGTCCTGTTCGTCTGCCACGCCAACACCTCGCGCAGCGTGATGGCGGAGCACCTGCTGCGCCGACTGCTCGAGGATCACGCCGTCCCGCTCGGCTCGCTGATCGTCACGTCGGGCGGGATCGCGCCGTATGCGCGCGACGGCAGCCTCGTCTCGCTCGACACGCGACTCGTGCTGCGCGACGTCGACATCCACCTCGAACCCGAATCGGTCGCCCGCGACCTGAAGCGCGGCCACCGCCACCTGCTCGACGAGGCGGACCTCGTCCTCACCATGACGTCGGAACAGGTGCGCATGGTGCGCGACCAGCTCGGCGACGAGTCCCGGCCGGGACTCGAGGTGTCCACGCTGCGCGACTTCGCCGGGCTGGGCGGCGACATCGCCGATCCGGCCGGGCAGGACGAGAACGTCTTCGCGCTCACGCGCGACCGCATCGCGCACGCGCTCGAGCACGCGATGCGCAGGCTCGTACCGGGCGCGGCGGAGGTGCGACGCGAGGCCTGCGCCCTCTGCGCCGCGGAGGATGCCGAGGACTTCCGCCCGGCGCCGCCGCCCCCGTCGCGGAGCTGGGTCCTGCGCTAGGGCGAAGCGCCGCCGGGCCGGCCGGGGGCGCAACCGCCCGTGCCGCCCGCCCGGGCGGCGGTCGACGCACGGTTCAGAGCAGCACGCCCGGGTTCATGATCCCGTGCGGGTCGAGCGCCTGCTTCACCGAGCGCAGCGTGGCGACGGCCTCGTCGCCGAGCTCGCGCGCGAGCCACTCGCGGCGCACGCGCCCGATGCCGTGGTGGTGCGAGACGGTCGCTCCGCAGGCGACGGTCGCCTCCATCGCCGCCCGCCAGGCGTCGAGGTAGATCCGCTCCTGCTCGCGCGCCTCCTTCGAGGCGCCGGCGAAGGTGAAGTAGATGTTCACCCCGGTCGTGTAGCCGTGCGAGGTGTGCCCGCTCGCCGCGAGGATGCCGGGGACGGCGCGGATCGCCTCGGTCACCGCCCCGTAGAGCGGCCCGACCCGGTCCCAGGTGGCGGCGACCTCGATCGTGTCGACGACGAGCCCGCTCGCGAGCAGCGACTCCCAGGAGGGCACGCGGTTGCGATGTCCGAGCCAGTGCCGCAGCGGCGCGTCGCCGAGGATCCTCGCTCCCCGCCGCTCGCAGGAGGCGCGCAGCGCCGCGAGCTCGAGCGCGAGAGCCTCGCCCATGACGTCGGTGCCCTCGTTCATGACGAGCAGCAGCGGGGCCGGGTCGGGCACCCACTCCCCGAAGTTCCGGGCCGCCTCGATCCCGTCGTAGAGACGCAGGACCGCGGGGCGCCAGCCCGCCTGCAGGATCTCGCGGCTGATCTCGAGCCCTTCCTCCCAGCTCGCGAGCGTCGCGGCGAAGCCCTCCTGCCGCGAGGCCCGGGGAGACACCTTGAGCCCGACCTCGGTCACGATGCCGAGCGTGCCCTCGGAGCCGAGGAAGAGCGCGCGCAGGTCGGGGCCGGTGGAGGCGCGCGGGGACGGAAAGGTGCGAACGACCCGCCCGCCGGGCAGCACCACCTCGAGCGACAGCACGAGGTCCTCGATGTTGCCGTAGCGCGTCGAGAGCTGGCCGGAGGCGCGGGTCGCGACCCAGCCGCCGACCGTCGAGCGGTCGATGGACTGCGGGAAGTGGCCGAGCGTGAGCCCGTGCTCGCCGAGCCGGCGCTCGCACTCGCCGCCGTTCATCCCGGCCTGCGCGACCGCGATCAGCGTCTCGGGCCGCACCTCGACCATCCGGTTCATGCGCGAGAGGTCGACCACGAGCGCGTCGCGCCCCGGACGCACGCCGCCGCACACGCCCGAGCCGAGCCCGAAGGGCACGATCGGCGCGCGGTGCTGCTGGGCGATGTCGAGCACGGTCGCGACCTCGCTCGTCGACTCGGGATAGACCACCGCGGGCGGCGGGTCGGCCGGCGTACCGCCGAGGTCGTGGATCGCCTCGAGCGCCCAGTAGTCGTGGGCATGCGCGCGACGATCGGCCTCGGCGGTGACGACGCGGCCGGCCGGCAACGCGCTCGCGATCACGTCGACGACCCTCATGCCGAACCCTCCCGCCAGGCGAGATCCTCGGCGACCCGGGCCCGGTACGACGCGACCTCGCGGGCCTGCCGCGCTCCGTCCCAGCCCAGCCGCGACGCCATCACCCCGGCGACGCGCTCGGCGTCGCCGCGGCCCTGGTCGGGTGCGAAGAAGTTGATCCGCGCGCGCCGCTCGAGCACGTCGGCGAGATCGAGCGCGCATTCCTCGTCGATCGCGTACCGGACCTCGTCGTCGGAGAGCGAGGTGCGGACCGGCGGGACGACCGGCTCCCCCGGGGCGACCAGCGCCTCGTCGGCGGTGCGGCACGGCCCTGCGCGGAATCCCCCGCGGGCGACCACCTGGTCGACCACGCGCTCGGCCATCACGCGGTAGGTCGTGAGCTTGCCGCCCGCGATCGACAGCAGTCCGCCCGGCTCCTCCATGACCTCGTCGCGCCGGGAGATCTCCGACGGGCTCTTGCCCTCCTGGTGGAGCAGCGGTCTCACGCCCGCCCACGCCCCGCTCACGTCGGCGTGCCCGATCCTCGCCGTCGGCAGGATGCGGTTGGTCGCGTCGAGCAGGTAGTCGACGTCGTCGCGCCCGATCGTCGGACGCTCGACCGGATCGAGCCAGTCGGTGTCGGTCGTTCCGATCCAGGTGATCGCGTCGTGGGGCACGATGAAGACCGAACGGCGGTCGGCGGCGCGCATGACGAGCACGTCGTCGAGCGGCAGCCGGTCCCGCGGGACCACGAGGTGGATGCCCTTGGTCAGGTGCATGCGCGGCTTCGCCTCGCCGCCCAGCCGGCGCACCGCGTCGACCCAGGGGCCGGCCGCGTTGACCACGGCTCCGCACTCGAAGGAGATCTCGCGGCCGCAGGTCTCGTCGCGCACGGTCGCGCGCATGCGCCCCGCGCCGAGCGGCTCGAGCCGGGTCGCCGGGGCGTGGTTCGCGAGCCGCGCTCCGTGGCGGCGCGCGCTCTTCAGGGTCTCGATCACGAGGCGCGCGTCGTCGGTCACGTACTCGGTGAAGACGGCGGCGCCCTGCAGTCGCTCGGTCTCGATGCCGCGCACGCGGCGGATCGTCTCCTCCCGGTCCCAGGTCTCGTGGCGCTCGCCCTCCTCGAGGTGGACGAGCTTCTCGTAGGCCCAGAGACCGGCGCGCAGCTTCAGCAGGCCCGCGCTCGTGCGGCCGTGGACCGGCATGACCATGTGCGCCCGGATCGCGAGGTGGGGCGCGATCCGGCGCAGGATCGCGCGCTCGACCGCGGCCTCGCGCACGAGCGCGATCTCGCCCTGCTCCAGGTAGCGGACGCCGCCGTGGATGAGCTTGGAGGAACGGCTCGACGTGCCCGAGGCGAAGTCACCCCGTTCCACCAGCCCCGCGCGGAGCCCGCGCATGGCGGCGTCGCGCACGATGCCGGCGCCCGTGATCCCGCCTCCCACGACCAGCAGGTCGAGGCCGTCGCGCTCCATCGCGTCGAGGTCGGCGGTCCGCGTTTCGCTGGAGAAGCTCAGTATCCCATCCTCTCGATTTCGCGGTCGGAAAGGCCGAAGAAGTGCCCGACCTCGTGGACCACGGTCTTCCGGATCTCCCGGCGCAGGTGGTACTCGTCGCCGAAGTCTTCCGTCAGCGGTCGGTAGTAGATGACGATGCGGTCCGGCAAGGCGAAGCCGAACGAGTCGCCCCGCTCGCTGATCGGCGTCCCGTCGTAGAACCCGTAGAGCGAGTCCTCCTCGGGGTCGAGCCCCAGGTCGAGCAGGGTCTCGCGGTCGGGCTCGTCCTCGACCACGACCGCGACGTTGTGCAGGTGGCGGCGGATCTCCTCGGGGAGGGCATCCATCTCCTCCGCGACGATTTCCTCGAAGCGATCGAGGGGAACCGGGCCGCGGGAGGCGCGGCCGCGGGCCCGGGGAAGCCGGAACCCCGTCATCGCCCCCGTTGAAGCCGACCACGGGGGGGCGGACAAGGTCGCTCCCGCGCCCGCCCTTGCGTGGCCTCCCGGGCCCGGGCGAGGATCGCGTCCATGTCCACGCGACGATCCCGTCCGGGCCAGCTTCGCGTGCTCGCGCTCGCGGCCCTGCTCTCGGGCTGCGGCGACACGGACTCCCTCCCGCCCGAGGCCCGGCTCTCGACCTCGCTCTCGCCGACACGGCCCGCCGCCTACTACGTCGAGCAGGCGAACGTCTACTTCGACGGGCTCGACCTCCGCGCCGATCCCGCGATCGTGCCCGACTACGCGGAGCGGGTCGCGCGCTGGGAGCTGCCCCCGTGGCTCTGGCTCACGGGCTACGGCCGGCAGAACATGATCGACACGACGCGCGCCGCGCTCGCGCTCGACCCGTCGACCG
>JAFMJW010000333.1 GCA_017853315.1 Alphaproteobacteria bacterium | reverse complement strand
CGCGAGGACCTCGGGCGGACCGGGTCGGTCCAGGTCGAACTCCGCGAGAAATGGGAGGACGGCGCGATCGACGGGGAACTCTGCTCGGACTGGGCCGCCCGCCGTCGCAGGTGAGGTCGACGAGGCGCCGGGCCCGATGCTCATCGCGCCGGGCCCGGCGTGTCAGGCGACTTCCTTGGCCCGGGCCGCGCGTCCGCGGCGACGGCCGAGCGAGATCTTCGGCAGGTTCGTCTCGACCCTGCGCTCCACTCGCTGGCGAGTCGGTCGACCCTCGTCGTCGGCACCGCTCTCGTCGAGGACCTGGCGGCGCGTGCGGTCGGGGTCGAGCCCGAGCGCGTCGCAGATCGACACGAACGAGAAGGGATGCGAGGCATCGCCCGACTTGATCCACCGCAGGGCGGCCAGCCCGTGGGTGCGTACCCGCTGGCTGCGCGTCCGCCGGACCGACGCGAGCGAGGTCATCGCCTCGTCGAGCACCGCGATCATCAGTCCCTTCACCCCACGCATGGGTTCCCGTCTCCTGGCAGGGCGCGTCGGTCGTCGCGGCCCAGGCCTTCCAGATGCTGCCCCCGTTGCCTTGTGCTGCTCCCTTCTCCCTCCAACACGGTCGTCGTCCCGTGGCGCGGGCGGCACCATCGGGAGAGTGCGGCGTTCGCCATCAGGAAATTCCCGATGGCTCCGGATTCGCGCGACGCGCCCGACCGGGTCGCTTCACGAGGCTCGCCGCGCGCGAAGGCCCGAGGTCGTCGCGAAGGCCGGCGCAGGCACGGGACTCCATGCCTGACGAAGCCCGCTCGCGGCCCTGTGCACGGCGAAGAGCCGGCGCATGCGCCGCGACTCCGGGGACGCGGGCCGCAGGAAAAGGGATTTCCGAAGGGGCTGCAGGAACTGGCGAATCGTGTTCATCACGCTCTCCTTTCAGAGCGTGAGAATCGCCGGCGGCAGCGCCCTCCACCATCCGGAGATGTCCCCGATCGGACTCGGGAAGTTCCCGAGTCCCGGGTGCGGCGAGCTGGTCGAGCCGGCGGCGGTCAGCCGAGCAGGGGGCCGCGGCTGCCGGGATCCTCGCCGCGCAGCTTGTACTTCTCCACGCGTTGCGTCGGCGTGCGCGGGAGCGAGTCGCGGAACTCCCACTGCGACGGCACCTGGAACTTGGCGAGACGTTCGGCGGCGAAAGCCCGGAGATCCTCCGCCGTGACCTCCGTGCGCGGGACGACGAAGGCCTTCACCTCCTGTCCCAGCACCGGGTGGCGGATCCCGACGACGGCGACGTCGGCGACCGCCGGATGCTCGCGGATGGTCTTCTCCACCAGCACCGACGAGATGTTCTCGCCGCCGCGGCGAATCACGTCGCGTTTGCGGTCGACGAAGTAGAGCCAGCCGTCCTCGTCGAGCCAACCCAGGTCGCCGGTCAGGAAACGGCCGTCGCGGAGCGCCGCGGCGGTCTGCTCGGGATCGCGGAAGTAGGCTTCCATCCGGAAGGGCGACTCGACGGCGATTTCGCCGACCTCTCGCGCGGGAAGTTCGCGCCCTTCTTCGTCGAGGACGTGGATGCGCACGCCGGGGATCGCGGGGCCCGCCGAGCCGGGGCGCGGGCGCTGGCCGAGGGGCTCGAGTGTCACGACGCCGGCGTCGGTCGAGCCGAAGCACTCGACGACGTGCCCGAAGCCGAATCGCTCGCGCAGCCGGTCGCGGATGGGTGCGCTCCCGAGCCCGAGCACGACCCGGATGCGATTGCGCTTCTCCTCGGCGCTCGGCTCCTGCGCGAGCAGGATCGCGAGGAGCGTCCCCAGGGTGAAGAGCACGGTCGCGCCGGTGCGCTCCGCGAGCGGCCAGAAGTCCGACGCGCTGAAGGCCTTCGGGAAGGCGGCGGTGCAACCGGCTTGCTGCGCCACCGCCACGGCCGACCAGGCGTTGCCGTGAAACAGCGGACCCACGGTCAGGATCACGTCGTCGCGGGTGATGCCCATCCCGGGGATGAAGAACGAGCCGCTGCCCCCGGTGCGCGAGTGGGTGAACAGGACGCCCTTGGGATTCCCGGTCGTGCCCGAGGTGTAGAGGAGGGTCGAGCCGTCGCCCGGCTCGAGACGAACGCCGACGGGGTCGTCGGACTGCGATGCGAGCAGCGGCAGGAGGTCGACCGCGTCCGCGAGCGGTCCGAAGGAGGCGAGCCGCGATCCGGCCGGCCGGCGGCTTCCCGGACCGAGCAGGTTCCGGGAAGAGACCTCGTCGGTCACGACGACGCGGGGCTCGGCATGACCGAGGACGTAGGCGAGCTCCGACGAGCCGAGCGCGGGGTTCACCGGGTTCAGGATGCCTCCGGCCTTCAGGGCCCCGAAGGCCGCGGTCACCCACTCGACCGAGTTCCCGAGCGCGACGGTGACCCGGTCCCCTTTTTCGACGCCCAGGTCGCGGAGAGCCCGGGCGAAGCGATTCGTCGACCGGTCGAACTCCTCGAAGGTCACCCCTCGGCCCTCGTGGAGGAGGTAGGGATGGTCGGGCCGCTCGCGGCGGTTCCGCTCGAGGTTGTCGAGAAAGAGCATCGGGGTCTCCGGGGCGGCGTCGCCGGGGGTGGGGAAGCGGTGGCTTTACGGCAGGGCGAGGCGGCAAGTCCAGCCGTCCGGCCCGGTTGCCCGATCGTCCGGATGGCCGTAGGAAAGGGGCCAATCGCCCCGGCGGCGGCGCACCGCGCGCCGGGGGCAAGCAGCGGAAAGGGAGTCGCGATGGAATTCGGATTGTTCGTCCAGGCCCACGTGCCCCGCAAGGAGATGGATGCCGATCCGGTCGCGGCGGAGCACAAGCGTCTCCTGGCCGAGGCCGAACTCGCCGTCCACGTCGACCGGATGCGGTGGAAGTACATCTGGGCGGTCGAGCATCACTTCCTCGAGGAGTATTCCCACATCTCGGCGTCGGAGACGTTTCTCGGCTACCTCGCCGCCAAGACGAACTATGCCCACGTCGGCTCGGCGATCTACAACATCACGCCGCCGGTCAACCACCCGGCCCGCATGGCGGAGCGAGTGGCGATGATCGACCACCTGAGCGAGGGGCGCTTCGAGTTCGGCACCGGCCGCGGCTCGTCCACGACCGAGTTCAAGGGCTTCGGCATCCCCGACGGCGACACCACCCGCGCGATGTACGACGAGGCCCTGCCGCAGATCCTCCGGATGTGGAGGGAGGATCGCTATTCCTACGAGGGCAAGTACTTCTCGATGCCGGAGCGCAACGTGCTCCCCAAGCCCTGGTCGAAGCCCCACCCGCCGATCTGGGTGGCCTGCGGCAGCCCGTCGACCTTCGAGAAGGCCGGCCGTCTCGGGCTCGGCGCCCTCTGCTTCACGCTCGGCTCGCCCCGCGACTTCGAGAAGCTGATCAAGGTCTACAAGGACGCGATCCGCAACGCCGAGCCGGTCGG
>JAFMJW010000074.1 GCA_017853315.1 Alphaproteobacteria bacterium | reverse complement strand
GCGGCAGTCCCGCGACGGCGCGCAGGTGGTTCTCGAACTGGCTCGTCGCGGCTCCTTCGATCGTCCAGTGACCCGAGTTGTGGACGCGCGGCGCGACCTCGTTCAGCAGCAGGCGGCCCCCGACCTCGAACAGCTCCAGGGTCGCGACCCCGACGTAGCCCAGCGCCTCGAGGAGACGCGTCGCGAGGCGCCTCGCCTCGGCTTCGAGCGTCGGCTCGACCCCGGGCGCTGGCGCGATCGACCGACGCAGGATCCCTTCGCGGTGGAGGTTCTCGACCAGCGGGTAGAACGCGAGGCACCCGTCGAGGGCGCGCACCGCGACGATCGAGAGCTCGCGCTCGAACGGCACGAAGTCCTCCAGGATCGACGGGGCGCTCCCCATTTCGCGCCATGCGCGAAGAGCCGACTCCTCGTCGCGGACGACCGCCTGCCCGCGTCCGTCGTAGCCCTGCGTGCGACGCTTCAGGAACGCGGGCGCCCCGACTTCGCGCAGGCCCGAGAGCAGGGCCGCCTCGTCGTCGACGGCCGCGAACGGGGCGGTCCCGATGCCCAGCGAGACGGCGAGACGCTTCTCGTCGAGACGGTCGCGGGTCGCGGCGAGGGCGGCGGGGGAGGGGTGCAGGGGGACGCGTGCCGCCACCGCCCGGGCGGTTTCGAGCGGCAGCCCCTCGAGTTCCAGCGTGGCGACGTCGAGGCCGCGGCAGAAGCGATCGAGTGCGGCGGGATCCTGCCAGTCGCCGCAGACGTGCTCCGCCACGGCCGCAGCCGAGGCGTCCGGCGACGGGTCCCACGCGCGCACGCGGAGCCCCAGCGGGTGACCCGCGAGCGCGAGCATCCGCGCGAGCTGACCGCCGCCGAGGATGCCGACGGTCTTCACGACGAGGGGCTTTCGTCGAGGGAGAGCTCGCGGTTCGCGAGCACGTCGGCGGTCTCCCGCCGCCGTCGCTCCTCGAGCGCCGCGGCGACCGCGGGTCGCCCGCGGGCGAGGATCGAAGCCGCCAGCAGCGCCGCGTTGATCGCGCCGGAGCGCCCGATCGCGAGCGTCCCGACCGGCACGCCGGCCGGCATCTGCACGATCGAGAGGAGCGAGTCGACGCCGCGCAGGACCGCCGACTCGATCGGCACGCCCAGCACCGGCAGCAGCGTCTTCGCGGCCAGCATGCCGGGCAGGTGCGCGGCCCCGCCCGCGCCCGCGATCACCACCTCGATCCCGCGGCCGGCTGCGCCCGACGCCCACGCGAAGAGGTGGTCCGGCGTCCGGTGGGCCGACACGACTTCCGCCTCGAAGGGAATCCCGAGCGATCGGAGCGTCTCCGCCGCATGCCGCATCGTCGGCCAGTCCGATCGCGAGCCCATGACGATCCCGACGAGCGGTGCACCCGACGAGGCCTCCGGGGCCGTCCCGCGACGGTCGAGGTGCGCTGGTGGAACGCCCGGAGGATCGGGATCCGGTTTCGGCGGCAACTGGCCGGTCTGCACGGGTTCTCCTCGCCAAAACGACGGCTCAGCGGACGCGATTCTGAATACACGAAAACATTTTCGTGTCTTGGGTATCGCCTGCGGGCCGGCGGCGCAAGTCCCGCCCGGCGGTTTCCGGCGGACGGCTCCGCGCGCCGGCCGACCGTGCCTGGCGACCGAGTCCCTGCGGAGGGGGCTCCGTGCGAGCCCTGGAATCCAGGACTGCGGGGCCCCGGCCCCCCGCCCGGCACGAAAGACGGTGGCCCTGCGCCCCCTGCCCGGTGCATGATGCGGGCCATGCGAATCCCCGCCCGCGTCCTCCTCCCCCTCGTCGCGCTGCTCGCGGCCTGCGGCGACACGTCCTCGTCGCCGGCCCCGCTCGGCGGCGAGTTCCTCGCCCTCACCTACAACGTCGCGGGGCTCCCCGAGGGACTTTCCGGCTCCCACCCGTCGATCTACACGGAGCAGATCGCGCCGAAGCTCGACGCCTACGACCTCGTGGTGCTCCAGGAGACCTGGAAGACGCCGGAGGCGAACCCGCTCGGGATCCGCGTCTACCACGAGATCCTCGAGGCCGGGGCGAGCCACCCCTACAAGTCGGTGTCGGCCCCGCTCCCGCTCGGGTCGGACCCGCGCCGGCCCGAGGCGCTGGTCAGCGACGGGCTCAACACCTTCTCGATCTTCCCGTTCGAGCCGATCGTCCGGGAGATGTGGAGCGGCTGCGATCCGAGCGCCGCGGACTGCCTCTCGCAGAAGGGTTTCAGCGTGGTCCGGACCACCCTCTCGCCCGGGATCGAGGTCGACGTCTACGATCTCCACATGGAGGCGGGCAGCACTCGCCGCGACGACGAACTGCGCGACCTCGCCGTGAGCCAGCTGCGCGACTTCATGAGCACCTACTCGGCGGGGCGCGCCGTCATCGTCGGCGGCGACTTCAACCTGCACACGGACGAGGAGCCCGACGGCGGCCAGTACCGGCGCCTGCTCGCCGAGGCCGGTCTCGCCGACGCGTGCGAGTCGCTCGGCTGCGGCGACGGCGGCCGGATCGACAAGTTCGCCTACCGCAGCGGCGGCGGCGTGACGATCCGCGCGACCTCCTGGCGCTTGGAGGAGGACGTGTTCGTGACCGCCGCGGGCGAGCCGCTGAGCGACCACGAGGCCGTGGCGGTCCGCTTCGCCTGGTCGGCCGACCGCTGATCCGGCCGGCTCCGGTCGCCCGAGGCTAGGGCCTCGCCTCGGCGGCCTCGGGCGGCGCGATCGTCACCGAGCGCAGCGGACCGTCGGGCGTCGCGCGCAGCGGCGGGTGCACCGTCACGTGGCCCACCTCGTCGAAGCGGGGCCTGGCCTCGTGGAGGAGCGGGATCGCCTCGTCGATCTCCTTCGCCTCGAAGGGCCGGGTGAGCCAGCAGAACTCGACCATGATGCCGTTGGGGTCGAGTGCGTAGATCGAGATGCACCACTCGTGGTCGATCTCGAGGACCTCGATGCCGTTTTCCTGCCAGCGCAAGCGGTGGGCGTCGAGGGCCGCGCGGTCGGGCGCGTCGAACGCGACGTGGTTCACCCACACCGGGAGCCCGAGGCTGCGCGCGTGGTCGGCCTTGAAGCCGGCCATGTCGCGGTCGTGCAGGTCCCAGAACGCGATCATCTCGCCGTTGCCGGTGTCGTAGAAGACGTGGCGCGACCAGCCCCCGGTCGGGGTCGGCGTCACGTTGGTCTTCACGAGTCGGAAGCCCATGACCCGCGTGTAGAAGTCGTGCGTCGCCTCGATGTCGCTGGCGGCGTAGGCGACGTGGTTGAACGGCATGATCGGCTCCTTCCCGTCGGCGTCGCGAGCGGACGCCCGCCGCTCCCCTACGCCGGTCGCCCGGGTTCGTCCAGAGGTGGGGGCGCGGCCCCGCCCGACGGTCCGGCCGCGTCGGGACGGCCCCGGGGGCCCGCCGCGGTCTCGAAGCGGGCCCGGATCCGACGGTCCGGTCAGCGCTCCATCGAGCAGTCGAGCAGGAAGTCCCCGAAGATCTGGCCCACGATCAGCCGGTCGCCGACGTGCACGCCCACGCTCGACCCGCTGATCCGCGAGCCGTCGTCGAGAAAGACCTCCTCGACCTCTCCGGTCGAGGGGCGCAGGCGGACGACCTGCGACGGCGACTTCGCGGAGGGATCCGTGAGCATCGGCGGGACCGCGAGCAGGTTCGGGTGGGAGCCGATCCAGAGGTCGCCCGCGGCGTCGACGTCGATGTTGTCGACGCCCGTGCCGACGAAGAAGGAACGTGCGAAGCGCAGGGCCCCGCTCGAAGGGTCGCGTTCGTACTCCTTCACCTCGCGGCCCGTCGTCGACGCGACCCAGACACGCTTCCCGTCCGCGCTCGCGGCGACGCCGTTCGGAAAGAGCTCTCCCTCGCGCACCGCCCGGAAGCGGCCGCCGTCGAAGGAGAGAACCTTCGCGCGTGGCAGCTGCAGGTAGGTCTCGAGGTTCTGCCCGAATCCCTTCGGGTTCGCGTGCGTGTTCGTCAGGTAGAACCGGTCGGGTCCGACCGGGGCGACGTCGTTCGGCATGACGAGCAAGTCGGGATCGGTCCACGAGGCGACCCGGGTGAGCGAGTCGCCGTCGATCTCGAACACGTCGACGGAGTGTTTCGGCTTGCCCGAGCCCGGCGCCGGGTGGTTCACGACGAAGAGCCGGTCCCGGCCGCCCTCGGGTGCGAGCCAGAGACCGAGGCCGTGGGGCTGGAAGTCGATGCCGGCCGCGGGCGTCAGGTTCTTCGGCGGGGTGTCCGGCCGGTCGAGAGGCCAGGCCCAGATCGCGCCCGGCGACGGCTCGCCGCGCTCGGCGGCGCGTCGGTCGTAGCCGGCCGTGTAGGCGATCCGGGTCCGCGGCTGGACGACGACGTCCTCCGGCCCGACCACCCCGTGGATCTCGCGGCAGTGCCCCGCGAAATGCGGGGAGATGCGCCGGAACGCCCCCGCGTCCCGGAGCGTCTTGCCGACGAAGGCGGCGAGCAGGAGGACGAGTCCCCCGACGATCTTCGGCCAGCGCCGCGACCTCGTTCGCACGGGTCTCCCTCGCAGATTTCGCCGGGCGGCGAAAGCGTCGATCAGCCCGGCGGGAGGCAGGCCAGCGAGAGCTTGTCGGAGTCGGTGCGCCCGTCGCTCGACGCGACCTTCACCTCGAGCGTCATCCGGCCCGTTCGCGTGCCGCCTCCGGCCAGCGGAACCTCGACCCGGACGTCCTCGCAGCGGTCGGGAGTCGCGTTGCGGAACACCCCGGGGACGACGCCGAGTCGGCCCGAGGCCCCGAGCGAGTCGTCGAGCCGGCGTCGCGCCACGCGCTCGGCCGCGCTGCGGCTCGACCGGCGAGGCGCCCGCACTTCGAGCGACGCGACGTCGCCCGCGGCACAGGACGAAAGCCTCGGATCGCGGTTCGAGGTGCACGCGGTCACGGTGAAGGCGCAGGCGCCCGGGGCCCCGCCCGCGTCGCACGCCGGGTCGCCCTCGCGACAGGAGACCCGCGCGCTCGGCCGGCCGAGCGGGTCGCGCTGGACCTCCGCGGAGCGCACGCGCCACTCGAGCAGGCACTCGTTGCGGGAGGAGGTCGACGTCGACCCGGTGATGCAGGGGTTGTCGGCGGCGGCGACGGCGCAGGCCGGATCGCCCGGGGGCGGGTCGAGCACGATGCCGCCCGCGGCCGCGTGCTCGATCACGGTCGTGCCCCCGCCGGGCCAGGACACCTCGACCCGCGCGGCTTCCCTGGCCGAACCCAGGCCGAAGAAAGCCTCCGCCGGATCCTGCGACGCGTAGTTGCTGCCGGCGCGCAACTCGCGCATCTGCACGGCACCGCCCGACCCGGCGACCACCCGGACCCGCGCACCGATGCCCTCGGAGAGAGCGCCGGGCCCGCGCAGGCGCACCGAGAGCGATCGACCGCCGGGGCCGTCGTTGCGCAGCAGCGTCGGGCCGTCGTGGTTGCTCGACAGCACGAGATCGAGATCGCCGTCGCGGTCGTAGTCGAAGGCGACGATGCCTCGGTCGTTGCCGGTCGTGGCCGCGCCCAGGGCCAGGGCGCTCTCGACGAAGGTGCCGTCGCCGTTCGAGAGGAAGATCCGGGTCGGGTCCGATCGGAAGGCGATCGAGGCGGGCGCGTAGCCGTAGCCGTTCGCATGGGCCAGATCGAGATCGCCGTCGGCGTCGAGATCGGCGAGCGTCGCGCCCCAGCCCCACCAGCCTTCGCGCACGCCGGCCGTGGCGGTCGCGTCCGAGAAGCGACCGCTGCCGTCGTTCAGGTAGAGCCGGTTCCCCGACACGCCCCACGCACCCTCGGCCACGCCGTCGGGATCCCAGATCGAGGTGACGAACCAGTCGAGGTCGCCGTCGCCGTCGACGTCGCCGATCGCGGCACCCATGCCGTTCTCGTCGTTCGGGACGCCGTTTCCGACGACTCGCTCGAAGGTGCCGTCGCCCCGGTTGTGCAGGATTCCCGAGCCGCCGTAGTCCGCGGCCACCAGCAGGTCGGGCCAGCCGTCGGAGTCGAGGTCGGCGAAGTTGCCGGTGAACGAGAGGTCGACCTGCGGAACGCCGCTCGGGCTCGCGAACGGCACGAGGCCCGCTTCGAGCGTCGCGTCCTCGAAGGTCCCGTCGCCGCGATTGCGCCAGAGTTGCCGGGCGGAGGCCCCCGTCGCGACGAGCTGCCCCCAGCGCGAGACGAACAGGTCGAGGTCGCCGTCGCGATCCCAGTCGCCGAACGACGCCGACCAGCTGCTCCCCGGCAGCACGAGACCGCCGTCGGTCGCGGGAAGGAAGGTGCCGTCGCCCGCGTTGCGGTGCAGGCGCGGCGGCGTGTCGAGCATCCCGAGCAGCAGCAGGTCGAGCCAGCCGTCGCCGTCGACGTCGGCGAGGGCCGCGCTCGAGAAGAGCCCGGTCGGTGCTCCGAGACCCGCCGTGGCGGTCACGTCCTCGAACGTGCCGTCGCCGCGGTTGCGGAAGAGGACGGGCGGCCCCGACCGGCCGCGCGTGAAGCAGAGGTCGGTGAAGCCGTCGCGGTCGACGTCGCCCGCGGCGACCCCGCCTCCGAAGACCTCGACCGTCTCGTCCTCGCCGTGGAACTGCTCGACGCCTGCGAGTCCGGCCGCCACGGTCGCATCGACGAAGATCGCGAGCGAAGTGGTCGGGGCCGCGAGCGCGAAGACGGCGGCGAGGGCCGCGCCGGCGGCGGCGCGCACGCAGCCCGGCCGCGCGGTCTTCCCGGGTGAGAGACGGCCCCGCATCGCGCGAGATTTAGAGCCCCCCGCGGCGGCCGATCAACCGCAAATCCGCCCCGGCCCCCGGATCGTGGCCCGCGCGCCGCCCCGGCCGGTCCGGGAGCCGCTCAGGCGGGCCTCGTGGCCCCGAGCAGGGCGAGTTCGCGCCACTTCCAGAGGCACTCGCCGTCCCGCAGCCCGGCCCGGGCGAGCCAGGCGAGGTGGGTCGCCACCGGGACGAGCTTGTTCGACGGGTCGTCCTCCGCGGGCGTCTTCCCGATCGCGCGCAGGAAGGCCTCGTGGAGGGCCGGGGTCGGGGAGGCCACGTGTTCCAGGTGGAGGAAGCTCCCGCCGGGCCGCAGGCGGTCGCCGATCTCCCGGTAGAGGTGCTCCTGTCGCGCGGGGGGCAGGTGATGGATCGCGAAGCTCGAGACGACGAGGTCGAAGTCGTGGAGGTCGCGGGGGAGAGCCTCGCGCAGGTCGTGGCGGCGGATCTCGACCCGTGCGTCGCCCGCGAAGCGGGAGCGTGCGCGAGAGAGCATCTCGTCTCCGAAGTCGAGCCCCGCTCCCGACGCGCCCGGGCGTGCCGAGAGGACGAGGGCGAGCGTGGAGCCGTCCCCGGTGCCGAGGTCGAGCACGCGCTCGACCTTCTCCGGGAGGGTCTCGACCAGCACCTCGAGGCCGTCGGCGCGGTGCGGGATCGCGTCCCGCTCGCGCAGGTAGCGCAGCGCCCAGGCCGGATCGGTCCAGCGATTCACGTCCCCGGTCAAGGTCGCCTCGCGCGTCGCGAACGGCAGGCGGGCGAGGCGTCGGGCGAAGCGCTCACGGCTCGGGCTCGACGAAGTTGCGCACTGCGCGCACGTGGAGCGACACGGTCTTGGAATAGGCCGACGGGCGGCCTTCCGTGAAGATGATCATCCAGGCGGACGTGTCGCTGGGCGCGTAGGTCGTCGACGTCCAGTAACTGCCTCCGGTGGACGCATCGGTGCAGCTGCAGGTCGTGATCGTGCAGGTGTCGACGCAGCCGTTCTGGAAGGCCGGGTCGACCATCGGCACGCTCTCGCTGCCGACCACTCCGAGGTCGACGATCGTCGACAGCTCGAGCCGGGTCGGGAGGCGCCAGTCGCAGAAGCCGGCGAAGCAGGGCGGAGAATTCAGGTTCACGAGCAGGTCCGTGAAGGCCGTCCCGTCGGCCAGGCCGTCGAGATGGTCGCTCCAGGAGTAGACGTTCGACACGTCGTGGACGCCGCCCGAGCGGTCCTTCTTCTCCCACATGAGCCCGGTGCGCTGGTCCTTCACGAAGCCCAGTCCATTGTCCACGTAGGAGCGATGGATGCCGGCGGTGGTGTCCCCGGTCGCGCCGTAGCTCACGTCCTGACCGGTCTCGAGGGGCTTGCCCTTGGCCGCGTGCGCCGTCGATGCGGCTGGCAGCCCGGCGAGGATGACGGCGAGGGCGATCGTTCGACGGTCCATGGCGTCCTCCCTTCGTCCCCGTTCAGCGGAAGTTGCGCACGGCGCGCGCCGACTGGAGGTTCGAGGTCTTCGTGTACTCCGCCTGTGCACCCTGCGTGAACAGGACGACCCAGGCCCTGGCCGGGTCTTCGGCGAAGGTGGAGGAGGTCCAGTAGGCGTTCGTGTCGGTGCAACTGCACTCGGTGAGGTCGCAGCCGCTGACGCAGCCCGTGTCGAAGATCGTGTCGACGGCGGGGGCGCCCGAAGCGACTTCGCCCAGGTTCGTGATCGTGTCGAGCTCGAAGCGGGTCGGGAGGCGCCAGTCGCAGAAGCCCGCGAAGCAGGGCACCGTGTTGAGCGTCGCGAGGAAGGTCGTGAAGACGGTTCCGCTCGCGGTGTTCGAGCCGCTGGTCGACCAGGTGTAGGTGCGGCGCTTGCCGTGCACGCCGGAGGAGTCGTCCTTCTTCTCCCACATGAGCCCGGTTCTCTGGTCCTTGATCCAGCCCTGGCCGTTGTCGACGAGCGACCGGCGGATGCCCGCCGTGGTGTCCCCCGCGGCACCGTAGGTCGTGGTCTGCCCGGTGCGGAGAGGCTTGCCCGTCGCGGCGCGGGCCTGCGACGGGAGCACCATCGCCGCGAGAACGAGCGCGATCGTGATCTTCGAGAGCGACGACATCGAGCCTCCTTCGTTCCGTCGGAGGCCGAATTCATGCCAGCCGCGCAGGGTTGGGGGAAGGGGACGCCCGGACTTCGTGACGAGCCGTCGTCGTCTTCGCGGGGGCGCAGGTCCGGCCCGCCGTCCATGGCGAGGGCCGGCTCCCGGCCCCGGGCCCGCTCGCACCCGTCCGGACGTCCGCCGCGTCGTCGGCTTGCAATCGCACCCTTAGTTTGTCGGACTGCAGATATTGCATTCGAGCGAAGTCGGACCTTAGGTCCGGTTGGAATCGATTTAAGGAGGAACTCCTCGATGGCCAGGCCCCGCAAGAACAAGACCAGCACCAAGTCCGTCGACATCGTGAGCACGCTCCGCGGCGAGGCCGCTCGCGTCATCGCCGCCCTCGACGGGGAGATCGCCCGTCGCCGCAAGGAACTGGCGGAACTCGTCGCCCACGCCGACGCCTGGCGCGCCACGCTCGGCGGGCGCATCTCGGCCGCCCTGGGCGGGCTCGGCGGCGGCGTCGAGCGCGCGAAGGCGGCCCGCGGCACGCGCAAGGCGGGCAAGGGTCGTGCGCGCGGCGGCAAGCGCGTGAGCTGGGACGCCGTGCTGGCGTCGCTGCCCGAGAGCTTCACGATCGAGGACGTGCTGAAGAACCCGGACGCCGCCCGCAAGGGGCGCGCGCAGATCTACCCGGCGCTGAACCGCTGGGAGGCGTCGAAGGTCATCAAGCGGGTCGCCAAGGGCCGGTACAAGAGAGTCGCTTCGGGCGAGAAGACGGCCGCGGCGCCCAAGGCGAAACGCGGTCGTCCCGCCAAGCGCGCGGCCTGACGCGAGGACCGGCGCGCCGGGGCGACGTCTCCCGTCGCGCCGGCGTCCCGGCTCGGGCGCTCGTGCCGGGTGGGTCGACGCTCGCCGTCGCTACCCGGCCCCGCGTCCCGCTCGCACCCGGGCGAGTCCGCGAAGCAGGCGCAGGCCGTCGCTCGCGAGCGAGACGGAAGAGTCTCCTGCCTCCTCGACGAGGGTGACCGGGACCTCGGTGGCCCGCTCGCCCGTGCGCCGCGTCCACGCGGTCGCGAGCTCGAGCGTGAAGACCCAGTCGTCGCTCGGCGCCTCTCGCGCGAGCGCCGAGAAGAGCGACCGCTCGCCGAGGAAGGTGCCCTGCGAGTCGAGCGGGGTGAGCCGCCCGAGAAACGCGCGACGCAGCCAGAGGAAGGCGAGCGTGGCGACGCGGCGCGAGAAGGGACGACCGTGCAGCCGGCTCCGCGGGTGCCCCTTCGAGCCGATCGCGAAGGGAATCGGACCGCCCGCGCGCCCCTCCGCCTCGCGCCAGGCCTCCACGTCCGTGAACCCGAACGGCAGGTCGCTCGCCGAGAGCACGATCGACGCCGCGCGCGCGTTCTCGATCCCGAGGCGATAGCCTGCTCCGACGCCGGCGGTGTCGACGTGCAGCAGGCGCTCGAACGACGGGTCGAGCTGGCGGGCGAGTCGCGCCTCGACCTCGGCGGGGAGTGCCGGGCCGTTGTGGCACAGGAGCACTTCGGCGATCCCGTGGCGCTCGCGCCCTGCGCGCAGGAGATCGACGGTCCGGTGCAGCCGCGCCGCGTCGGTGTGGAACGGCACGACGTAGGCGAGCCCGCGTTCGGGCGTCATCGCGATCCCGCCGTCAGCCCGGGCCCGTGGCGAGCCCGGCCACGCTCTCGCGCGCGACCGCGAGCGAGGCGGGCGTCATGAGCTCGCGGCAGCACTCGCCGATCAGCGCCTCGCGATCCGCATCCTCCGGAAGCGACGACTGGCCGCAGGCGCAGACGACGCCGACGACCCGGCCGGGGCGCCCGACGACGAGCCGGAAGGGCTCGACGTCCCGCGTGACCAGCGTACCCGCCCCGATCATCGCGTAGCGGCCGACCGTCACGCCGCAGCGGATCACGGATCCCGCGCCGATCGCCGCGCCGTCCTCGAGGAGGGTGGGCGAGATCGTCCAGCGCTTGTTGCCGGCGCGAGGGCGCGGGTCGTTCGTGAAGATGACGTGCGGGCCGACGAAGCAGAAGCGGCCAATCGTGAGGCCGGCGTAGATGCTGACGCCGTTCTGCACCCGGGAACCCTCGCCCAGCCGCACGCCGCCGTCGACGTACACGTCGCGGCCGAGCGAGACGTCGGCGCCGAGTTCCGCGCCGGCGCGCACGTGGCAGAAGTGCCAGACCTTGCTGCCGGGCCCGAGGACCGCGCCCGGCTCGACGATCGCGGTCGGGTGAACGAAAGGATGCGCCACGGTGCGAAGGGTCTCCCCCGGGCCTCTCCGCGTCAACGGGGGATCCCGCGAAAGGGACTCCCCAGCGCCGCCGGATTCCTGCTAGGGGGAGCGATGATCCGGATCCGGGGCCTCGTTCCCCTGCTCGCGATGCTCCTCTCGCTCCCGTCCTGCAGCGACACGTCGAGCGCGCCCGTCGAGCGGGTCGAAGACGATCGATTCTCCCCGGCGATCTTCGCCGACCCGCCCGCCGCCTTCGGACCGCAGACGCGCTGGTGGTGGCCCGGCGCCGCGGTCGACGACGAGGGGATCCGCGCGCAGGTCCGGAGCTTCGCCGGGGTCGGCTACGGCGCGGTCGAGATCCAGCCCTTCCTGGCGTCCCTGACGGACGCGGACCTGGCGGCGGATGCCCGCGTGCGCGCGGTCGGAACGCCCGACTTCCTCGCACGCCTGCACGCGGCCGGCTGCGCGGCCCGCGAGGCGGGCCTGCCGTGGGACCTCACCTTCGGCAGCGGCTGGTCGAGCGGCGCCCCGGGGATCGGGCAGGACTCCGAACGCCAGCTCGTCGCCTCGGAGACGACGCTGGTCGGACCCGCGACCGTCGAGGTCGCGCTGCCTCGTCCGGCGCCGCCCGGGTGGATCCAGGGGACGAACGACGTCTTGCTCGCGATCGACGGCTTCGACGAGTCCGCGACGCTCGACCGCGTCGTCGCGGCCCCCGTTCTCGACGAGACCCCGGGCGTGCCGGTGACGCTCGGGCCGGTCGTCGACCTGACGGCGCGCACGTCGGGCTCGACGCTCGCGTGGGAGGTGCCGCCGGGCACCTGGCGCGTGCTCTCCACGTGGGAGAATCGCACCGAGCACATGCCCGCCGGCGCCGCCTACCCCGGTCGCCTGCAGGACGCGCGCATCCTCGACCATCTCGACCGCCGCGGTCTCGACGCGTTCCTCTCGAGCGAGTTCGCGGCCTGGATCGACGCGGTCGCCGACTGCCCGCCGCGGGCCGTCTTCGTCGACAGCTTCGAGCTCGTGGGCGAGCTGCCCTGGACGACGAGCCTGCCTCGCCGCTTCCTCGACCGGACGGGCCTCGACGTGGGCCCGCTCCTGCCGTTCCTCTTTCTCGACGGCGGGGAGTCCGAGTACACGACCATCCTCTTCGGGATCGGCGACCCGCGCTACCGCGACTCCGAGGGCGACGGGGTGCGCGCGCGCGAGGACTACGAGGACGTTCGCTCGTCGATGTTCGCCGACGGATTCCTCGCCCCGCTGCGCGACTGGCTCCACGCGCGCGGGATCGAGTTCCGACTGCAGGCCCACGGCGGCTGGGGCGACGTGCTCGACGGCTATGCGCTCGCCGACGTCCCCGAGTCCGAGGGCCTCTACGGGAGCGGGTCGTACGACTTCCTGCGACTCGCGGCCTCGGCCGCCCGCGTCCGCGGGAGCCGCTGGGTCTCCAGCGAGACCTTCGTCACCGTCGGCGCGCGGGAGCTCGAGGAGCGCGAGGCGCGCCTGCTGATCGGACGGGCGTTCGCCGCGGGCATCAACCGGATCATGCACCACGGCAACGCCTACGATTACGCGCACGCGGACGGCGAGCGCTGGTTCCCGTTCCACCCGGTGCCGGGAAGTGCGTTCCAGGCAGGGCCGCTCGACCTGACCTTCGACATCCATCCCGGTGCCGCGATCTGGGACGCGTTGCCGGCGCTGAACCGCTGGACCGCCCGTCTCGGCTACGCGATGAGCCGCGGCGCTCCCGTGTCGGAGGTCGCCTGGCTCCACTCGAGGTGGGACGCGCCGAACTTCCCGAACTTCGGCGTCCACCCCGGGGCGGGCGAGAGCGAACCGAGCCGCGCGCTGCGACGGGCCGGGTTCTCCTACGACCGCACGAGCCGGGCGGAACTCGCCGCATCGACCGCCGAGGCCGGCACCCTTCGCGTGGGCGCCGCCGCGTACCGCGCCCTCCTCGTCGAGGGCGAGGAGGCCTTCGACCCGGGCGTGCTCGCGGCGGTCGAGCGCGCGGCCGACGCGGGAGTGCCCGTCGCGTGGACCGGGCCGTTTCCCTCGCGCGCGCGCGGCCTCTCCGACGCGGCTTCCCGCGACCGCGCGGTCCTCGCGACCGTGGAGCGGCTTCGATCGAGGGTGCGGCGAGTCGAGGGTCCGGACGACGTGCCGCGCGAGCTGTTGGGCGCCGGCGTGACGCCCGGGGTGGCCGCGGCCGACGGCGCAGCGCTTCCCTTCGCGGTCGAGCATCGCCGGCTCGCGAACGGCGACCTCTGGCTCGTCTTCAACGAGAGTTGGGACGAGCGGAGCGCGAGCCTGCGCGTCGAGGGCGGGAGCGCCGGCATCCGGGTGCTCGACCCGGAGACCGGAGCGCCGACCACGGCCGCCAACGGCGACGGCCCCGTCGACGTGACGCTGCCGCCCGCGGGAATCGTGATCCTGTGGAGGCCCGCGGCGTGAAAGTCCGCCGTCGCAGGATCCTTCCGGCCACCAGGCTCCCCGCCTACGGGTCGCTGCTCGCCGCCAACTTCGCGTTGCTGATGGCGACGCCGTTCTTCACGTCCTTCCGGTCCGGCCTGCTCGTCGAGCGCCTGCTGTCCGGGGTGATGCTGCTCGCTGCGTTCGTCGCGACCGGACTCTCGCGCGCGAACGCCTGGAAGCTCCTCGTCGTCATGGTGCCGTTCATGCTCCTCGGCCTCGAGGGCGAAGGCCTGTCGCAGGACGCGGCGATCGCGGGGTGGACGGCGCTGCTGATCTGGGCCGAGTTCCGCATCCTCCGGCAGTTCCTCACCGAGGTCGAGGTGGGATGGGACACCGTCGCCGCGGCCGCCGGCGGCTTCATCCTGATCGCCGTGATCTGGGCGAACTTCTACATGCTGCTGGAGCGCTGGAGGCCCGGCTCGTTCACGATCGATCCGGCGTTCCGGACCCGCGGCTTCCAGGACGTCCGCGCCGCGCTCCAGTACTTCAGCTTCGTCACGCTGACGACGGTGGGCTACGGCGAGATCCACCCGGCGGACGTCGGGGCCGGGGGCGTGGCCGTCGCCGAAGCGCTGATCGGCCAACTCTACCTCGCCATCATGATCTCGCGCATGGTCGGCCTGCACCTGGCGGGCGCGCGCGAGACGACCTCGAGGCGAGGCGGCGAAGGGAGCTGACCGGCTTTCCGACGGCGGCCAGCCGCTTCGGGAGCCGTCGACCCGTCCCGGCGAGGGTCCCGGAGGCCCGAAGGGGGCCTCTCGCGGGAATCTCCGGGCTAGCCGACGACGGGAAACGGGCATATGAATCGGGTTCGTGCGCACCCGGGACGGCTGCGCACCGAGGAGACAATCCCATGAGACGGTCCGACGCGCGCGGAATTCTTTCGATCGTTGCACTCGCCCTGGGGGCGTTGCTTCTCGCGGCGCCGGCCGCGCGAGCCGCGGTCTGCGGCGACGGCATCCTCGACCCGAACGAGGAGTGCGACCCGGGCGGCTCGCTCCGCACGGGGGGCGACCTCGCGGCGGCGACCTGTACCACCGGGAGCACCTGCTTCTACGAGAGCACCTGCTGCAAGTTCAACTGCCAGTACGTCGGCGGCACGGACATCTCGTGCAGCGACAACAACGTCTGCACGACCGGCGACGTCTGCAACCAGGTCGGCGAGTGCATCGGACAGGCGCCCGTGACCACGGTCGCCTGCGACGACGGGCTCTACTGCAACGGCGCGGACACCTGCGCGAACAAGACCTGCAGCGCTCACGCCGGCAATCCCTGCGGCGCGGGCGGCGGCTGCGCGACCACCTGCAACGAGGCGACCAATTCCTGCGAGAGCACGCCGGGCGCTCCCTGCGCCGACGACGGGCTCGGCTGCAGCGACGACGTCTGCGACGCGGGCGGCAACTGCACGCACCCGGTGAAGACGGCCGGCACCGTCTGCCGCGGCTCCGCGGGCGTCTGCGACGTCGCCGAGACCTGCAACGGATCGAGCCTCGCCTGCCCGTCGAACGGGTTCCAGCCGTCGGGTTCCACGTGCCGCCCGTCGGCGGGCGACTGCGACGTGGC
>JAFMJW010000332.1 GCA_017853315.1 Alphaproteobacteria bacterium | reverse complement strand
GGATTCGCGCGCTGGCTCGCCGGCAATCCCGCGGGAGCGGCGAAGAGCTTCGCCGTCCTCGGCGACTCCCGCGACGAGGCCGTCTACTGGCGGGCCAAGTCGCTCGCCGCGGCGGGCGACAAGGCGCAGGCGCGCGTGCTGCTCGGAAGGCTCCGCGCGAAGAACGAGGGCTGGACGGCGTGGTTCGTCGACCGCGAGCTCGGCTCGAAGCCGCCCGCGAAGCCCGCGATCGCACCGCTGCCGGAGCCGCCCGCCCCGCTCTCGACGCCGCCGCCCGTGGTCGGCACCGACGCGGCCGCGCACTGGACGCGCGGCGAGGTGCTGCGCTCGATCGGCGAGCGCAAGGACGCGGCACGCGAGTACGCGGCGGTCGAGGCGAGCGCCGGGCCGCAGCCCTTCCTGCTCGACGCGTACCGGGGCAGCGGCGACTGGATGTCGACGATCCGCCTCGCGCGGCGGATCGAGGACTCCGGCACGCCGGTCCATCCCGGCTACTCCTACCCTCAGCCGTTCGCCGAGGAGTACGAGCGCGCGAGCCGCGAGACCGGGCTCGACCCGCTGCTGCTGATGTCGCTGTCGCGCCAGGAGAGCCTGTTCGACGCGAACGCGCGCTCGCCGGTCGGGGCGCGCGGCGTGATGCAGCTCATGCCGACGACGGCGGCGCGCGTCGCCGGTCCGGGGGTGGACGATGCGGCCTTGTCGAACCCGGCGACCAACATCGCGATCGGCAGTCGCTACCTGCGCCAGTTGATCGACGAGAACGACGGGCGACTCGAGCCGGCGATCGCCGCCTACAACGCGGGCCCCGGGGCGGTCGCGCGCTGGAAGCAGCGCGCCGCCGGGCGCGGCGGCGACGAGTTCATCGAACTCGTGAGCTACCGCGAGACCAAGGGCTACCTGAAGGCGGTGCTGCGGAACTACCGCGCCTACCGCGCGATCGCCGGGCAGTCGGCGGCACCCGCGCCGAAGCTCTGGTGAGCGGGGGCGAGGGCGTGCGGGCTGCGGCGGGGGCGGCGGGGTCGTCGGTTCCGAAGCGCGACCCGGGAGCACCGAGTGACCGGAGTGCGGATGGCGGCGCGCGCGACGGCCGTTCCGCACTCGACGAGGGTCGCGTCCGCCGCCGCGGCGTGATGACGGTCGTCGTCTCGCCCGAGGGCCGCGTGCTGCTCCTGCGTCGCGCGATCCCGTTCCTGTGGGACCTGCCGGGCGGCGGGATCGAGGGCGGCGAGTCGCCCGAGCAGGCTGCCGTGCGCGAGTGCCGGGAAGAGACCGGGTACGAGGTCGAGGTCGAGCATGCGGTCGGCCGCTACCTGCACCCCTCGGTGCACGGGCCGGGCGACCAGCTCACGTTCGCGTTCCGCGGGAGCGTCGTGGGAGGCGCACCGCGGGGGATCGGGCTCGAGACGACGGGGCTTCGGTGGTGCGAGCCGGGCGGGTTGCCGAGGACTCTGGAGGGGCTGCACCGCGCGGTGATCGAGGACGCGCTCGCGGAACACGGCGGGAGCGCGGGCGACGGGCCGCCCATCGAGCGTCGGGTCGAGTTCGCCCGGTGGAAGCTCTGGCCGGCGCGGGTCGCGTTCGCGATCGAGGACGCGGTCGAGGGGCTGCTGCGCGGGTTCGGGCGGCGCATCGGCTGAGCACGCACGCAAGGGAGCCGACAGGCCGCAACCGCGCGCCTCACCCGAAGATCGCGAGCTCCCGCAGCTTCGCCACCACGCCCCCGAACGCGCCGTTCGACAGCGCGACCACCACGTCCCCCTCGCGCGCACCGCTCTCGACCGCGGCGACGATCGCGGCGTGATCCGCCGCGGCCTCGGCGACCGCCCCCTTCGAACCCGCCCGCGCCGCCGCCTCCTGCGGCGAGAACCGCTCCGACTCCGCGAGCTTGCCCGGGTCGTGCACCGGCCCCACGATCACGCGGTCCGCGCCCGCGAGCGCGTCGGCGATCGGGTCCTGGAAGACCTTGCGGCGGGTCGTGTTCGAGCGCGGGTCGAAGAGCGCCCAGACGCGTGCGCCTGGGTACCGGCTGCGGATCGCCTCGATCGAGGCGACGATCGCGGTGGGGTGGTGGGCGAAGTCGTCGATCAGCGTCGCCTTGCCCGCTGCGACCACCTGCTGGCGGCGACGCACGCCGTGGAAGGTCGCGGCCGCCTCGCGGATCGCGTCGGCGGGCACGCCGAGCGCTCGCACGAGTGCGGTGACGCCGAGCAGGTTGCGGGCGTTCATCACGCCGAGCACCGGCGTCACGAGCTCGATGCGCTCGCCGGGGCCGGCCGCCGTGAAGCGGAGCCCGCCGGGGCCGTCGGACAAGTCCTCGATGCGCCAGTCGGCACCGCCGTCGGCGCGGTCGGAGAAGCTCACGTGCGCGTGCCCGCTCGCGCGGACGACCTCCATCGCGTGCGGGAAGTCCGCGCACGCCGCGAGCGGCGCGTCCGCGGGAAGGATGCCGAGCAGCGAGGCGAAGCTCGACTGCACGTGCGCGAGGTCGCGGTAGATGTCGGCGTGGTCGAACTCGACCGCCGTCAGGATCACGCCGCGCGGCCGGTAGTGCAGGAACTTCGGGCCCTTGTCGAAGTAGGCGGTGTCGTACTCGTCGCCCTCGATCGCGAACTCGCGCCCGCCGCCGAGCGCGTAGCCGCGGGGCAGGTCGATCGGCGCACCGCCGATCCACCAGCCCGGGTCGCGCCCCGCGGTGCGCAGCGTCCAGGCGAGAAACGTCGTCGAGGTCGTCTTGCCGTGCGTGCCCGCGACGACCAGCGGCACCCGCCCGTCGAGACAGAAGCGCGCGAGCGCCTCGGGCATCGAGAGCGTCGGGATGCCGCCGATCCGAGCCGCGACCGCCTCCGGATTCACGGCGGTGATCGCGTTGCCGATCACGACCAGGTCGGGCCGCGGCTCCAGGTTCTCGGCGCGGTAGCCGCGCGCGACCGGGACGCCGAGCCGCGCGAGCTCGTCGCTCGCCGGCGGGTAGACCTCGAGGTCGGAGCCGCGCACCTCGTGCCCGATCTCGCGCAGGAGCCCCGCGAGCGCGACCATGCCGACGCCGCCGATCGCGGTCAGGTGGATGCGGAGCGGACGGTCGGGTGCGGCTGCGGTCACAGGGCCTCCAGGACGAGATCGTGGACGAGCGGGCGGAACGCCTTCAACTTGTCGTTTTCGCGCGACGGATGCACGCGGTTCGTGAGCAGCAACACCGAGAGCCGACGTTCGAGGTCGAACCAAAGGGAAGTGCCGGTGAATCCCAGGTGCCCGACCGTGCGGGGCGACATGCGCGTGCCCGAGGACGAGCCCTGCGGCGACGGCGTGTCCCATCCCGCCGTGCGGGTCGAGCCGGGGACCGTCGCGTCGAGCGTCCACATCCGCTCGACGATCGCGGGCGAGAGCCAGTCGATCTCGCCGCGGCCCGCGCGCTCGACCGCGCAGGCGAGGCGGTC
>JAFMJW010000331.1 GCA_017853315.1 Alphaproteobacteria bacterium | reverse complement strand
CTCCACGATCTCGGCCGCGAGGGACTTCTTCGCCTCCATCGGGTGGAGCCCGCGGGCGACCTGGTCGCGGAGGTCGGGCGAGCGGTCGCTCAGGAGTTCGGCGTACCTCCCCATGAGACCGTCGGAGATCGACATGAGCCGACCGAACATCTCTGCCGGCGGGTCGGCGATCCCGATCGAATTCCCGAGCGACTTGCTCATCTTCTGCTCGCCGTCGACCCCCTCGAGCAGCGGCATCGTGAGAACGGCCTGCGGCGGCTGGCCCCAGGCCTTCTGCAACTCCCGCCCGACCAGCAGGTTGAACTTCTGGTCGGTGCCTCCGATCTCGACGTCCGCCTCGAGAGCGACCGAGTCGTAGCCCTGCACGAGCGGGTAGAGGAACTCGTGGATGCCGATCGCGCGCTGCTCGCGCATCCGCTTGGCGAAGTCGTCGCGCTCGAGGATCCGGGCGACCGTGTACTGCGCGCAGAGCCGGACGACGTCGGCCGCCTTCATTGCGTCCATCCACTCCGAGTTGAACCTGACCTCGGTGCGATCGCGGTCGAGCACGCGAAAGACCTGGTCCTCATAGGTCCGCGCGTTGCGCAGCACCTCTTCCCGGGTGAGAGCCTTGCGGGTCTCGGATTTCCCCGTCGGATCACCGATCATGCCGGTGAAGTCCCCCACCAGGAACACGACGCGGTGGCCGGCCTCCTGGAACTGGGCCAGCTTGCGGAGCACCACCATGTGCCCGAGGTGCAGATCGGGCGCCGAGGGGTCGGCACCGAACTTCACCCGGAGAGGACGACCGGTCCTGGCGGCGCTCGCGAGCTTCTCCTCGAACTCGGTCCGGGGGAGGACGTCGACCGCCCCGCGCACCAGCTTCTCCACGTCGGCGTTCGCCCCGCTCATCCTTCCCACTCCTCCCTCCATCGACGGATGGCCCGTGCACGACCCGTCCCGCGTTCGATCTCGACGATCGCCCCCTGGAGCACCACGCGACCACGCGCCACCTCGAAGCGCTCGGGGCGCTGCGAGAGGAATCGCCGCAGGACCTCCTCGCGACGCATCCCGATGACCGAGTCCATCGGGCCGCACATTCCGGCGTCGGTGAGGAAGGCGGTGCCGCCCGGGAGCACGCGCTCGTCCGCGGTCTGGACGTGGGTGTGCGAGCCCACGACGGCGGCGACGCGCCCCGCGAGATGCCAGCCCATCGCCCCCTTCTCGGACGTGGTCTCGGCGTGCATGTCGACGAAGATCGCGTCGACGTCGGCCCCCACCCCCGCCAGGATCTCGTCGGCCGCCCGGAAGGGACAGTCCGCCGGCCCCATGAACGCTCGCCCGATCAGGTTCAGCACACCGATGCGCGCCCCGTCCCGCGCCGGCTGCACGGTCCAGCCGCGGCCCGGGTTGTCGGCGGGGAAGTTGAGCGGTCGAAGCAGCCGCGACTCGCGATCGAGCACGTCGACGATCGCGGGAAACTTCCAGACGTGGTTGCCGGTCGTGAGGACGTCCACGCCCGCATCGAGCAGCTCCTCCGTCGAGTCGGGATCGATCCCGTGCCCGCCCGCGGCGTTCTCGCCGTTGGCCACCACGAAGTGGACGTCCAGCTCTCGCCGGACGGCGCGGAGTCGCTCGCGAAGCGCTCGCCTGGTCACCCGCCCCACGATGTCGCCGAGGAACAGGAGGCGGGTGGGGGCCGGGGCGCTCCCCGGCGCAGGCCCCGATCCCTCGATTGCCACGGCCGGCCTAACGGGCGACGTCGGTCGCCCGCGTCTCGCGGATCACCGTGACCCGGATCTGCCCGGGGTAGGTCATCTCGTTCTCGACTCGACGGGCGACGTCTCGCGCGAGGACGACGCACTGGTCGTCGTTCAGCCTGCCCGGCTCCACCAGGATGCGGATCTCGCGACCGGCCTGGATCGCGAACGACTTTTCCACGCCGTCGAACGAGTTCGAGATCCGCTCGAGGTCGTCGAGCCGTCGGACGTAACTCTCGAGGACCTCGCGACGCGCACCGGGGCGCGCGCCCGAGAGTGCGTCGGCGGCATCGACCAGCGGTGCGAGCACCGTGTCGGCCGAGACTTCCTCGTGGTGCGCCGCGATCGCGTTGCAGATCTTCGCCGACTCGCCGTACTTCCGCGCGATCTCCGCCCCGATCAGCGCGTGCGAGCCCTCGACTTCGTGAGTCAGCGCCTTGCCGATGTCGTGCAGGAGGGCCGCCCGCCGGGCCTGCTTCGGGTTCAGGCCGAGCTCGGCCGCCATCACGCCGCAGATGAACGCGGCCTCGACGGAGTGCATGAGCACGTTCTGCCCGTAACTGTAGCGATAGCGGAGCATGCCGAGGAGCCGGACGATCTCGGGGTGCACCCCGTGCACCCCGACTTCGAAGAGCGCCTTCTGACCCGCGTCGCGGACCGTCTCCTCGACCTCGCGCTCGGCCTTCCGGACGACTTCCTCGATGCGGCCGGGGTGGATGCGGCCGTCCGAAATGAGCTTCTCCACCGCGGTCTTCGCGATCTCGCGCCGGACCGGGTTGTGGCAGGAGACGACCACCGTCTCGGGCGTATCGTCGATGATCAGGTCGACGCCGGTCGCCGCCTCGATCGCACGGATGTTGCGCCCTTCGCGCCCGATCAGGCGTCCCTTCATGTCGTCGGTCGGGAGGTGGACGAGCGAGATCGTCCGCTCCGCGACGAACTCCCCGGCGAGGCGCTCGATCGCGAGCGCCACGACCTTCTTCGCCCGCCGCTCCGCGTCGGCCTTGGCTTCCTCCTCGATCTGGCGGATGCGCTTGGCGGCCTCGTGTCGGGTCGACTGCGTGACCTCCTCGAGAAGGGCCGCCTTCGCCTCGTCACGGCTCATGCCTGCGGCCCGTTCGATCGCGACCTTGGCGGTCTCCGCCACCTTCTCCGCCTCGTTACGCGCGCGCTCCGCGACGGCTTCGCGCTCCTTTGCCGCGGCTTCCCGCCGGCCCGTCTCGGAGAGCTGGGCCTGGATGGCGGCCGTGCTCTTCTCGAGGTCCACTTCGCGAGCCGCGACCTGCTTCTCGGCCGCCTGGAGCTCCCGGCGCTGGTCGCGCGACTGGCGCTCGAACTCCTCGCGCTGGCGCAAGAGTTCGTCCCTCGCGGCCACCTGGGCCTCGCGCTGCGCCGCCTCGGCCTCCCGTCGAGCCTGGTCGACGATGCGCTCCCGCTCCTCCTCCGCCGCCCGGAGAAGCTGGCCGACGCGGGCCCGCTGCAGGAAGTGGAAAGCCGCGGCGCCCAGCGCCGCCAGCACGAAGCCGATGATCCCGGCTTGTAGATTGCTCACGATCGTCCTTGCTCCGGGATGGCCGCCCTGGCCTCCCGGAGAAGCGACCGACCGACCATCCGAACCCGAGAAATTCCCCGACTGGACCTAAAGAGCCTGCGGCGCCCGGTGTCAAGGCGGCACCGCGCCGTTTCACGCGCCCTCA
>JAFMJW010000330.1 GCA_017853315.1 Alphaproteobacteria bacterium | reverse complement strand
TGGAGGACGCGCATGCCGCGCAATTCGGGGAAGGCGTCGAGGAAGCGAGCTTCCATCGTCGCGAGCAGCCGCTCGGGATCGCGCGCGTCGGACGCATCCGGCGTGTAGGCGTGCAGTTCGTAGACGGCACCGCCGTTCGCGCGCGCCCAGTCCGCCGACGCCCGCTCCATGTGGTGGTAGAGCGTGATCGAGTCGAGCGGCGCATGGCCGTGGAGGCTCGTGAACCAGGCGCGCTTCGGCGAACAGAGCCGGTCGGCCCAGAGGCGGACCACGGCGTAGGGCTGGGCCGGCGGCACCCGCGAGGCGAGTCCGGCGAGCCCGGGCAGGCTCGATCGCTCGAGCACCGCGCGCGTGCCCGGCGGGTCGGTCGCGATCACGACCGCGTCGGCGGCGATCCTGCGAGGCGCCGCGTCGGCCGAGCCGGCGTCGCGCAGTTCGACGACGAACCGCCCGGCCTCGTCGCGGCCGAGCGAGAGCACCTCGACGCCGAGTTCGATCGTCCCGCCGAGCGCTTCGAGGCGGCGTCGGATCGGCGTCCAGATCGCCTGCTCGAAGTCGGTGCGGCAGTAGCGGAAGACGAGCCCCTCGGGGTTCGCGAAGAAGAAGAAGTGGAAGTTCTTCGCGATCTCCGCCGCCGAGACCTGCGCGGACTCCGAGAAGAAGGAGTGGCCGAAGACCTTGAAGACCGCGTCGTAGCCGGTGCCGCCGAGTCCCATGCGCTCGGAGAGCTCGGCGAACGAGATCCCGTCCCAATCGGCGAAGGTGCGCTCGGGGTCGTAGCGCAGGAAGGCGTCGCGCATGACCGAGAAGCCCTTCATGCGGCGCGCCTCGCGCATGTTCATGAACGGCGAGCGCCGCGCCATCGAGAGGACGTTGAAGGGCGCGACGCGCGGGTAGTCGCGCAGCCCCTCCTCGCGCCCGTCGCTCGCGACGATCGCGTAGTCGTCGACGACCGGCAGGTCGGCCGGGTCGACGCCGCAGTCGAGGAAGAGCCGGAAGAGGTTGTAATACTGGAGGAAGAAGCCGTGGAAGCCGTGCTCGACGACCGCGCGCTCGCCGCCGGGCAGGTCGATCTCCCACGCGCCGAGCTTGCCGCCCAGGTACCGGCAGCGCTCGAGGACGCGCACCCGGAAGCCGCGCTCGGCGAGGCGGATCGCGGCCGAGGCGCCGGCGAGGCCGCCGCCGAGAACGACCGCGTCCTGCGGAGACTCGAGCCGGTCCCGGCCTGCGCCGAGTCCCTCGGTCACCTGGACCGGGCGGATCCCGATCGCGCGGCCGATGCGCGTCGCGACGCGGTCGCCGCGACCGCGGAAGGGCCGGGCGAAGACGTGGTCGAGTTCGGGTGCCACGACCGGGGAGACTAGCGGAGGAGATCCGCAGGGAAAGCGCGGGCCACGGCGACGGTCGCGCGACGCCGGGACCCGATCCGGAACCCGGGACCAGCCGGCTTCCCGGGGACCGGCTCGGGGTGTCGCTCCGATCCCCTCAGAACCGCAGCTCGGACGAGACCATGAACGAGAAGCCGGAGTTCGAGCCGAGGTCGACGTAGGAGGTCCGTCGCCAGGTGCCCTCGATCGCGAGCGTCGTCATCGGCCCCGGATCCCAGAAGAGGTTCAGGAAGGCCGTGCGGTTGTTGCGGAAGCCCGTCGGGTTGGTCGGCTTCGCGAAGTCGCCGCCGAAGCCGCCGTGACTGTGGAAGCGGGGGGACCACCACCAGGCGACCTCGCCCCATCCGCCCCAGCTCTCGATCGGATCCTGCGTCGCGTAATCGACGGTCTGGAAGATCGTGCCGAGGTACTCGCCGAGGGACCGCCCGACGTAGACCTCGCCCTGCAGCCCGAGCCTGCGGCCGAGTCGCTTCACCGCCTCGGCCGAGACGCCCCAGAGGCGCGTGTCGTAAGCCGAGAACTCGTTCACGAGGGAGAACGTCCGGAACTCCCCGGTCACGCCCGAGGCGGCAAGCTGCCACGAGGGCCACGGGATCAGCGTGAGCTCGTCGCGCTCGCCCTCGCGCGTCCAGGCGAAGCGCGCCTCGGCATTGGGCACGCCCGTGTTCTCGGTCGACGCGACGTCGAGGTCGACCAGGCTCGGCGGCTTGATGTTGCTCGCGATGGCGTCGGACAGCGACCCCTGCAGCGTGAACAGGTCGTCGCCTCGTCGGAAGAAGCGCTCGGCCCGCAGCTGCGTCTTGAACGAGTTGCCGGTGTTGCCCGAGCCGGCCATCGCGGACATGCGGTCGACCATCGAGGGCATGAGCGGGCTGAACACGTCCTGCTGGAGCCCGAAGGCGAAGCGCCAGTTCTCGCTGGTCGCGTCCACGTAGGCGAAGCCGGGGTAGAAGCCGTACTTTCCGGAGAGCAGGTCGCCGTTGAACAGGTAGGCGTAGATCGAGCCGCCGAGCTGGAAGCCGCCGATCGAGAGGCCGCGGATGTCGAACAGGATCGACGACAGCCGGGCATCGAACTTCGTCGTGCCCTCGGAGACGCCGCGGATCTTCGGCAGCACGAAGAAGGGCGTCGCGTCGGGCTGCATGCGCGCGGTCGTCGTGTTGACGGTCGTCCGCAGCGACCCCCCGATGCGCACGCGGACGCCGGCGAAGCGGGCGGTGATCGGGGGGATCACGGGCGCCTCGCGTGCGAGTTCGCGCGACTGCTCGGAGTGGAGACGATGCTCGTCGGGCAGCACCGGCTCGAGGGCGGGGGCGGCCGCATCCGGACCGGAGGCGAGTGTCGTCGCACCGGAGACGGGCCCGGCGGGGGCGGCCGACGGATGCGCACCGCTGGACGTGCCCACCGCGGCCGACCCGGTCACCGTCGTCCCGACGGCCGCACCGGCCGCGGCGGGGGAAGCTCCGACCGGGGCCGGCGCCGGGATCGCCGCGCGCTCCGTGGGCGGCGTCGGTCCAGGTGGCGGCGCCGACGGTGCGGGCGCGGCCGCCGTCGGCTCGGAGCCCCGCGTGGCCGGCCGGTCGGCGCGGGCCGCGAGGTCCTCGAGCATCTTCTCCTGGTCGCGGAGCCTCTGCTCCTGCTCCTCGATCTGGCGGCGCTGGCGGTCGAGTTGGAGCCGCTGCGCTTCGATCCGCCGGCGCAGTTCGGCGATCTCGCCGGCGGTGTCGCCGGCGTCGGCTCGGCACGGCGACCCGAGGATCGCGAGCAGGGAGAGGAGCGCGCACGCGGCGGCGGCGACCCGGACTGGAGCGAGGGCGCGCTCCGAGCATGGCCTCCCGACGAGCCCTTCGAGCGGGCCTTTCGGAGCGACGTCTCTGGTCGGGCACGCGCGCATCGCAGAGTCCGGAGCGGCGCGGAGTAGGGGCCGGCCGGGCGATGGAGTCAACCGCCGGAGCCGAGGAGCGGGATTCCCGGGACCAGCGCCGTCGGATCGCGTGCGGGGGGCCGAAGCGCGTGCGCGTCAGAAGTGCCGCAGACTCGGACCGACCGGCGTCGACGTCT
>JAFMJW010000073.1 GCA_017853315.1 Alphaproteobacteria bacterium | reverse complement strand
CAGGGGCGGCGGCGGGCGCCGGGGCCTGATCGGATCCGGGCGCCGCCGCGGCCCCCGGCGCTCCGGGCGGCCGCCTCCGGGCGGCCGCCTGCACGGCCGCCCGCCCCGAATAGTCCACGCGCGCGCTGATCGTGAACTGCTTGAGTTTCGCCTGGCCCTCCTCGATCTGCTTCGCCTCGACCAGGTCGACGTTCGAGAAATAGTCGGACGAGGCGAGACGACGCATGAATTCCGCGATCGTCTGGTTGTCGAGCCCCTTGCCGACGATCGAGGCGTTGCCGCCGGCTTCCTTCATCTCGACCAGCCAGAGGCGCTCGGGCGCCGCGTCGGCGAGGTCTTCGAGAGCGTGCGCGGGGCCGCGACGCTGGCGCTCGAGGACGCCGATCGTCGCGAGCTTCACCTGCAGGTTCGCCCGTCGCTTCTCGAGCTGCTTCGCTTCCTGGTGGCGGCGGGAGAGTTCGGAGAGCTGCGTCTGGTAGGTTTCGACCTCGACGTCCATCTCGTTGGCCCACCGGCGCGTCCACGACTCGACCCCCAGCAGCAGGGTCGCGGACGCGAGCAGCAGGATGGCGACGTAGTTGCGATACCGGAGCCACGCGGCCTGACGGCGCGCGGTCTCGCGCGGCACCAGGTTGATGTGGATCATTCGTCCCCCGGACGGCGGGTGGCGAGTCCCATGGCCACCGCGAACAGGGGGGCGATGCCCTCGAGCTCGACCGGGTCGACGTTCGGCCCGAGCCGGACGCGGCGGAACGGGTCGAGCGTCTCGACCGGAACCTCGAGGTTCGAGGCGAGCCGGTCGACGACGCCGGGGATGAGTGCGCCGCCGCCGCCCACGTAGATCGTGCGCACGGGGAGGTCGCTCGCGCCGGTCCGGGACAGGAAGCTCACGAAGTCCCCGATCGAGTCCGCGAGCTGGGCCGAAGCATCGGCGACGATGCCGCGGATCCGGTCGTCGGGAGCCTCGCCGGAGATCGCGCGGCGGGCTTCGAGCGGGCTCATCCCGCCCAGGCGGACCAGGGCGTCGGTCACCATGTTGCCGCCGGCCGGGACGTCGCCCGTGGTCGTCGAGAGGCCGCCCTTCACGATGTTCACCGTGGAGTAGCGGGCGCCGATGTCGACCAGGCCGACGACGTCCTCGGCGGTCGGCTGGTAGTTCAGCTCGTAGACGTTCTCGAGCGCGAAGCTGTCCACGTCGACGATGCGCAGGTCCAGTTCGGCATCCTCGACCGCGGTGATGAAGCCCGCGAGAATGTCCTTGCGAACCGCGACCAGGAGCGCGTCGACGTCGTTTCCGTCGGCGCGCACGACCTGGAAGTCGAGGTTCACGTTTTCCATGTTCTCGGGGATGAAGTTGGCGGCCTCGATCATCACCAGCGCGTCGATGTCGTCGTCGGGGCCCGGCCGGAAACTCACCTTCTTCACGATGACCGCCGGCCCGGGCACCGCGGTGATGGCCGATCGAGCGGTCATCTTGCTGCGCTTGCGCACGTCGACGATCAGGCGGGCCACGCCCTCGGGGTCGACGAGCGTGTTGTTGACGAGCATGCCCTCGCCGAGCGGGATCGAGCCCACGGCGACGACCTCGGGATCGGTTCCCGGCCCCCGGACCTCGATCGCCTTCAGTGCGTTGGAACCGATGTCCAGGGCGAGGAACGAGTCGCGCCCCAGGGACTTGAAGCGCCGCAAGACGGCCGCAAACGGACGCGACAGTGCGGTCGAGCCAGGTCCGACCTCCATCCCGAAGCTCCCCTCCACCGGGCGCGGTCCCCAGCCCCCACGGGACGCCGCCCGGCATCCCGACCGCACCACCCCGTGTCGCGCTAGCACGGGTCGGATCTCGCCTGCAAACCTCATAGGGGGCGCGCCCCTCGACGCCCGAACCGCGGGGACGCTAGTGTCGGCGCGACGATGTCCGACGTGCCGAACGACCCCGCCGCAGCCGCCGGGGAGCACCTGGTCGAGGTGGCTCTCGCCGAAGGGGGGCGGGCCCCCTCACGCCTGACCTACGAACTGCCGGCGGGGCTCGAAGGATCCGCCGCCCCGGGGACGCTGGTCGTCGTGCCTCTCGGGACGCGGCGCGTCACGGGGGTCGTCCTGGGGCGGGCCGGCGCGCCCGCGCCGAGGGGCCTCCGCAAGGTGGAGCGGCGGATCGACGACGCCGCGGTCCCCGGCCCCCTGCTCGACCTCGCCGCGTGGGCGGCGAGGTACTACGCTGCCCCGCACGCGATGCTGCTCCGGGCCCTGCTGCCGCCCTCCGTCCGGGGGCGAAGGCGGCGCGTCGCCCGACTCGTCGGCGCCCCCGGGGCACCAGGGGTCGGGGCCGATCCGGCGCCGGGTTCGCTCGATGCGCGGATCCTGGCCCGGCTTCCGGCAGGCGGCCTCGACGTCGAGGTGCTGCGCCAGGAGATGGGCGGAGGCGTCGCGACCGCGCTCCGACGACTCGCGGCGGGGGGGCGCGTCGAGGTGGTCGACGTGGACGTCTCCCGACGCCCCGCCGGCGCATGGTACGCGACCGCACCCGACGGCCCGGGCGAGCCGTCCCGAAGAGCGAAGGCGCAACGACGCGTGTGGGACTACGTGGCCGCGCGGGCTCCGCATCCCGTCGGGGCCGCGGAGATCGAGGCCCGCATTCCCGGGGGGCGCCGCATCGCCGAGGGGATGGTGCGGCGCGGGCTCCTGCGGCACGACGAGCGGCGCACGGGAGACGGCGCGCCCGCGGTCGCGCCCGGGGACGTCGGCGACGAGACCCGCCGCGACCCGAAGACGACCGAGCGCGTCGATCTCCACCCGGAGCAGGCGCGCGCCGTGCAGGAGATCGAGTCCGCGACCGGGGAGTTCGCGCCGATCCTGCTGTTCGGCGTGACCGGCAGCGGCAAGACCGAGGTCTACCTGCGCGCGGCCGAGGCGACCCTCGCCCGCGGTCGCAGCGTGCTCCTGCTGGTGCCCGAGATCGGACTCACCCACCAGCTCGTCGTGCAGGCGACGCGCCGCTTCGGCGCGACCACCGCGGTCCTGCACAGCGGCCTGTCCGACGCGGAACGCGCGGACGCTTGGCGGGACCTCGCGAGCGGGCGTCGGCGCGTCGCGATCGGCGCGCGTTCGGCGGTGTTCGCGCCGCTGCGCGAGCTGGGGCTCGTCGTCGTCGACGAGGAGCACGATGCCGCGTGGAAGCAGGAGGAGTCGCCGCGCTACCAGGGGCGCGACGTCGCGGTCATGCGCGCGAAGCTCGAGGGCTGCCCGGTCGTGCTCGCGTCGGCGACCCCGTCGCTCGAGAGCTGGCAGGCGGCGAGCGACGGGCGCTACCGCCTCGTCGAGCTCGCGAGTCGCGCGAACCTCGCCACGATGCCGTCGGTCGATCTCGTCGACCTCCGCGTCGAGCCCTTCCGGCCGGATCCCGCACCCGCCGCGGGCGGGCCGCCGCGCCGCGCGCCGCTCGTGCTCTCGGCCGCGCTCGAGCGCGCGCTCGTCGAGACCTACCGCGCGGGCGAGCAGTCGGTGCTGTTCCTGAACCGTCGCGGATTCGACCGCTTCGTGCAGTGCGAGGCTTGCGGCGAGGTCGAGACCTGCCCCGACTGCAGCGTGAGCCTGACGGTCCACCGCGCGCATCGCGCAGCCGTCTGCCATCACTGCGGACACGCCCGCCGCCCCGCCTCGGCCTGCCCGCGCTGCGGCACCCCGCTCGCGGCGCGCAGCTTCGGCACCGAGCAGGTCGAAGCCGCGGCGCGGGCGCTCCTGCCCGCGGCGAGGATCGCGCGCCTCGACCGCGACACGGCGGTCGACGCCGGGTTCGTGCGACGCACGCTCGCCGCCTGGCGCGACGGCGCGCTCGACGTCCTCGTCGGGACCCAGATGGTCGCCAAGGGCCACGACGCGCCGGGGGTGACGCTGATCGGCGTCGTGCTCGCCGACGCGTCGCTCAACTTCCCGGACTTCCGCGCGGCGGAGCGCACCTTCCAGCTGATCGCCCAGGTGGCCGGTCGCGCCGGCCGCGGCGCGAAGCCCGGTCGAGTCCTGGTGCAGACCCGTCAGCCCGAGCACCCGAGCCTGGTCGCGGCGAAGAGCCACGACTTCCGCGCCTTCGCCGCGTCGGAACTCCGCGCCCGCCGCGAACTCGGCTACCCGCCCTTCGGCCGGCTGCTGCGCGTCGTCCTCGAGGGCGACGAGGCGGAGGTGGAGCGCCGCGCCGATCGCCTCGGCGCGCGACTGCGCAGCGCCGCCCTCGAGGTCGGCCCGCCCGCGGGCGGGATCGAGGTGCTGGGCCCCGCGCCGGCGCCGATCGAGCGCCTGCGCGGACGCCATCGCCACCAATTGCTCGCGAAGGCGCGGGAGCCCCGCGGCGTGGCGCGCCTGCTCGCCGCTGCTCGGCCGGCGATCGAGGAAGCCTCGTCGGGGAGGGGCTCGCCCGTCCGCGTCCTCGTTGATGTGGATCCGAGCAGCATGTTATGACCTCGTCCTGCGGCGCCGCTTCGACCCGCGTCGCGCCGCGCCGGCAGCGCCCATGGCGATCCGACGCATCCTCACGTATCCCGAGCCCTCGCTGAAGAACGTCGCGAAGCCCGTCGAGAACATCGACGGCCGCACGGTCTCGTGGATCGACGACATGGTCCACACGATGTACGCGGCGCCGGGCATCGGTCTCGCCGCACCGCAGGTCGGGCTGCCGCAGCGGATCGTCGTCGTGGACGTGGGCGTCGACGACGACGAGGAAGTCGAGCGCGGCAAGCACCTGCTCCGCATCGTGAACCCCGAGATCGTCGAGGCCGAGGGCGAGTCGGTGTTCGAGGAAGGCTGCCTGTCGGTCGTGGACTTCCGCGCCGAGGTGAAGCGGGCCGCGCGCGTGCTCGTGAAGGGCTGGGACACCGAGCAGCGCGAGGTCTCGCTGGAGGCCGACGGTCTGCTCGCGGTGGTGCTGCAGCACGAGATCGACCACCTCGAGGGCACGCTCTTCATCGACCACCTGAGCCGGCTGAAGCGGGAGATGTACTCGCGCCGCGTGAAGAAGGCGCTGCGCGAGGGACGGCCGATCGCCCCCGAGCGATCCGCCGGCGAGTCGGCTTGACCCCGCTCGCGCCGCTGCCGCCGCCGCCGCTGCGCATCGCCTTCCTGGGCACGCCCGACTTCGCGGCGACGATCCTGCGCGGGCTGCTCGCCGGGCCCGATCGCGTGGTCGGCGTCTTCTCCCGGCCGGACGCGCAGAGCGGTCGGGGACTCGCGACGGTCGCCCCCCCGGTCAAGCGGCTCGCCGCCGAGCACGGGCTCCCGGTGGAGCAGCCACGGAGTTGGAAGGACGGCAGCGCGGCGGCGTCTCTGCGCGCGCTCGCCCCCGACCTCGCCGTGGTCGCGGCCTACGGCCGCATCCTGCCGCAGGAGGCGCTCGACGCGCCCCGCTTCGGCTGCGTGAACGTCCATGCCTCGCTGCTCCCGCGCTGGCGCGGCGCGGACCCGATCACCCGCGCGATCCTCGAGGGCGACCGCGAGACCGGCGTCACGATCATGCGGATGGTGCTCGAGATGGACGCGGGCGACGTGCTCTGGCGCGCGACGACGCCGATCCGACCCGACGACGACGGGGGTGGGCTCGAGGCGCGGCTCGCCGACCTCGGCGCGCGCGCCCTCGCCGACGCGCTCGTCGCGTGGCGCGCGGGCACGCTGCGCGCCGAGCCGCAGGATCCGGCACTCGTGACCCATGCCGGTCTCGTCCGGCGCGAGGACGGACGGGTCGACTGGAGCCGTCCCGCGGACGCGATCGAGCGGGCGACCCGGGCCTTCGCGCCCTGGCCCGCGGCCGTCACCGAGCGGGCCGGCAAGCCGCTCAAGCTCTGGCGCGCGCGCGTCGAGCACGGCGCGACGGCGGCGACGCCCGGCACCGTGCTCGCGCTCGACGCGGACGGCCCTGCCGTGGCGACCGGCGCGGGTACGCTGCGGCTGCTCGAGGTGCAGGAGGCGGGCAAGCGGCGCATGCCGGCCGCGGACTGGGCCCGCGGGGCGCGGCTCGCCACGGGCGAGCGCCTCGGCGCCTGAGCCATGCCCCCGCTCGACGCGCGCAGCCGCGCGGCCGCGGTGCTCGAGCGGGTGGAGCGCGGCGCGTTCTGCGACGCGCTCGTCGGCCAGACCCTCGCGCGGGGCGAGATGGAGCCGCGGGAGGCCGCCCTCTTCGTCCGGCTCGTGTACGGAACGATCGCGTGGCAGGGGCGGCTCGACTGGACGCTCGCCGGGCTGTCGCGACGGCCGCTCGACCGGCTCGACCCTCCCGTGCGGGCGGCGCTGCGGCTCGGGCTCTTCCAGCTGACGCGACTCGACCGGATCCCGGCGCACGCGGCCGTCGACGCGAGCGTCGAACTCGCGAAGGCGGCGGCCGGCGCGGGGGGCGCCGCCTTCGCGAACGCGGTACTGCGCGCGGCGGCACGCGGCGGCGAACGTCCGCCGCCGCCCGAGTCCGAGGGCCTCGCGCGGTCGCTCGCGATCCGGTGGTCGCACCCGGAGTGGCTGGTCGAGCGGTGGCTCGCCGAGCGCGGCCGCGAGCGCACCGAGCGACTGCTCGAAGCGAACTGCGGCGAGGCTCCGACCGTCCTGCGCGTCGATCGCCGGCGCCGCACGCGCGACGAGGTGATCGCGGAGCTCGCGGCCGCGGGCGTCGAGGCGCGGCCGACCGCGCGCGCGCGTGCCGGCATCGTCCTCGCCGGAGCGGCGCGCGGCGGCCTCGGCCTCGCACACGCGTGTCCGCAGGGCGAGGCGTCCCAGCTCGTCGCCGACCTGGTCGGGGCACGCCCGGGCCAGCGGATCGCCGACCTGTGCGCGGCGCCGGGTGGAAAGGCCGCGGCCATGGCCGAGGCGATGGAGGTCGCGGGAGCGGGCGGGATCGTGGTCGCGGCCGACCGGTCGCGCGCCGGCATGCGCCGCGTCGCAGCGCTCGCCCGGGCGGCGACCGACGGCCGGCGCATCGCGGCGATCGTCGCCGACGTCCTCGCCCCGCCGTTCGCGGACGCCTCGTTCGACGCCGTCCTGCTCGACGCGCCCTGCTCGGGGCTCGGCACGCTGCGCGCCCATCCCGAGATCCGCTGGCGGCGGACCGCGGACGACGTCGCGCGAATCGCGGGCCTGCAGCGGAAGATGATCCGGCGTGCCGCCCGCCTCGTCCGGCCGGGAGGGCGGCTCGTCTATGCGACCTGCACCCTGCTGCGGGAGGAGAACGAGGAGGTCGTCGAGTCGCTGCTCGCCACCGACCCGGGCTTCGTGCGCGAGGACGCGAGGGAATGGCTCCCGGAGGCGGCGCACGACCTGGTCGGCCCCGACGGGGCGCTCCGGACCTCGCCCGAGGAGGGAGGTCTCGACGGCTTCCACGCGACGCGCCTGCGGCGCGAGTCCCACCGGGCCTGAGCGGCACGCCGCCCCGACCGGACGGCCGGCCCGCGTCGCGCCGCGGGCGGTTGCGAGCGGGCCGACCCGTGCTAGATCCCGCGGGTCCGGGTTCCCGGCGCGGTGCGCGCCCGCGGGTCCGGGCTTCGATTCCTTCGGGGTGTAGCTCAGACTGGTAGAGCACTGCGTTCGGGACGCAGGGGCCGCAGGTTCAAATCCTGTCACCCCGACTTTCGCCGTGGCCGTCCGCCGGCCCGGTCCGGATCGCGGATCGGGCAGGCGCGGCAGGGAGCGCCGATGAGCCGCCGCGAGCCCGCCCCCGGAGACCGGCCGCTCGACGGCATCCGGGTCGTCGACCTCTCCCGCGTGCTCGCGGGTCCGTTCTGCACGCTCCTGCTCTCGCAGCTCGGCGCGCGCGTGATCAAGGTCGAGTCTCCGCGCGGCGGCGACGACGGGCGCGCGATCGGGCCGTTCAAGAACGGCAAGTCGCTCTACTTCTCCTCGGTGAACTGGGACAAGGAGAGCATCGCGATCGACCTGAAGTCCGCCGACGGACGCGAGCTCTTCCTCGACCTGCTCGGCGACGCGGACGTGCTGGTCGAGAACTTCCGGCCCGGCACGATGGAACGCCTCGGGCTCGGCTGGCCGATGCTCCACGAGCGCTTCCCGCGCCTCGTCTACGGCGCGCTCTCCGGATTCGGGCAGACCGGGCCGCTCGCGCGCCGACCCGCCTACGACATGGTCGTGCAGGGGATGGGCGGCGTCATGAGCGTCACCGGCCACCCCGGAGGGCCGCCCACCCGCGTGGGCGTCTCGATCGGCGACCTCGCCGCCGGGCTCTACCTCTCCAGCGGCGTGGTCGCGGCGCTCTTCGAGCGCGAGCGCACGGGCGTCGGCAGCATGATCGACGTCGCGATGCTCGACTGCCAGGTCGCGATCCTCGAGGGAGCGCTGACCGTGTACGGGGCGACCGGAGAGGTCGCCGGACCGCTCGGCGACCGCCATCCGCGGATCGCCCCGTTCGGCGTGTTCGACGCAGCCGACGCACCGATCGTGATCGCGGCCGGCAACGACCGCCTGTTCGCGAAGCTCTGTGCCGCGATCGGCCGCGAGGAACTCGTCGCCGACCCGCGGTACGACACGCCGGAGCGCCGGCGGGCGGCGGCCGACGGCCTGCGACGAGACCTCGAGACCACGCTGCGCACGCGGACCGCGTCGGACTGGCTGGCCGTGCTCGAGGAGGCCGGGATCCCCTGCTCGCCGGTGAACGACGTCGCGCAGGTCGCGGCCCATCCTCAGGTCGCGGCGCGCGGGATGATCCTCGACCTCGACGACCCCGTGCTCGGCAGCCTCCGGGTCGCGGGCAACCCGATCAAGATCGCCGGGCGCAGCGAGCCTCCGACGCACCGGCCACCGCCCGAGCTCGACGCGGACCGCGACGCGATCCTCGCCGAGCTGCGACGCCGTCGCTGAGTTTGCGACGGGGGCGACGGTGTCCTAACGAGGCGCCGTGGATCGACTGCGGCTCGCGCTCGTCTGCTCGCTCCTTTGCGTGGCGATGCTCGCGGCACCGGCGTGGTCGATCGCACCCCGGGGAACTTCCGCCAGCGCCGCCGCACCGGCCCGGACGGACGCCGCCTCGATCGGGACTCTCGTCCCCGGCAGCCACCCGGGCGAGGCCGGCAGATCCCTGCTCGCTCCCGCCCAGGGAGGACTCCAGCAGGCGGTCGAGCGGCTCGGATGGAGGGTCGACGAGCTCTCCCGGGGCGACACCCCACCCCCCTGGGCAGCCGGGATCGGGTCCGGGCTCGAACAGCGCATGGAGCGGCTGCTCGAAATGCAGGAACGGATGGCGGCTCGCATCGAGACCCCGGTCCCCCGGCTGGACGAGCCGATCGTGCTGTTCACCGTGGCGGCCGCGACCGGGGTCCTCGGGTTTCTCCTCGGCCGTGCGGTCCAGCGCCGGCGGGAGCGTCGAGAGGGTTCGTTCCGGCTCTGAACGCCGAGCGACCGAGCCGCCCTGCCCGGAAATCGGGCACTGCCCAATCGACGGGCGCCGGGACTGCCCGGTGTGCCGGCAAAACTCCCGGCCTTTCGCCAGCCTGGTGACGGCATCCCGCTTGCTGCCCCCTTCCGCAGGGAGGGATCGACCCGATGAGTCTTCTGCCAGGTTCTCCGCACCGACGTGCCTCCATCGCCTCCGTCCTCGCGACGACGATTCTGCTCGCGGGCGCGGCCACGGCCTCGGCTGCCGAGGAGGCAGCGAAGATCGACACCGGCGACACGGCCTGGATGCTCGTCTCGACGGCCCTCGTCCTGATGATGACCGCCCCGGGCCTCGCCCTCTTCTACGGCGGGCTCGTACGCAGCCAGAACGTGCTCGGGGTCGTGATGCAGAGCTTCACCTGCATGGCGGTCATCACGCTGCAATGGATCCTGTTCGGCTACTCGCTGGCCTTCGGCGAGACCCACGGCGGCTGGATCGGCGGACTGGACTTCCTGGGCCTCGCGGGCGTCGGCCAGGATCCCAACCCGGCCTACGCAGCGACGATCCCGCACCTCGTCTTCATGGCCTACCAGGGCATGTTCGCGATCATCACGCCCGCGCTCATCACCGGCGCCTTCGCCGAGCGCATGACGTTCAAGGCCTTCCTCGTCTTCACCCTCCTCTGGGCGACCTTCATCTACGACCCGATGGCGCACTGGGTCTGGGGCGTGGGCGGGTGGATGCGCGAACTCGGCGCCCTCGACTTCGCGGGCGGAACCGTCGTGCACATCAGCTCCGGCATCTCGGCGCTCGCTGCCGCGATGATGATCGGCAAGCGCCTCGGACACGGCCACGAGCCGATGCCGCCGCACAACCTGCCGTTCACGATCGTCGGGGCCGCGCTCCTGTGGTTCGGCTGGTTCGGCTTCAACGCCGGCAGCGCGCTCGCCGCCAACGGACTCGCGGCCAACGCCTTCGTGACGACCCACGTCGCGGCCGCGGCGGCCACCTGCGGATGGGTCGGGATCGAGTGGCTGCAGCGCGGCAAGCCGACCGTTCTCGGCGCGGCCTCCGGCGCGGTCGCCGGACTCGTTGCCATCACCCCGGGCGCGGGCTTCGTCACGCCGCTCTCCGCGATCGCGATCGGACTTCTCGGCGGCGTGATCTGCTACTACGGCATCCGCCTGAAGGAGATGGTCGGGGTCGACGACGCGCTCGACGTCGTGGGCGTGCACTGCGTCGGCGGTGTCTGGGGCGCGATCGCGACGGGCATCTTCGCGTCCAAGGCGGTGAACGCGGCGGGGGCCGACGGCCTCCTGCACGGCGGCCCGGGGCTCCTGCTCACGCAGGTCGCGGCGGTCGTCGCGACGCTCGCCTACTGCTTCGCCGGAGCGTGGGTCCTCCTCAAGCTGACCGACGCGCTCGTCGGGCTGAGGGCCGACCAGGACGACGAATACGCCGGTCTCGACCTGAGCCAGCACAGCGAACGAGCCTACGTTCTGGGCTCGGTCGCGGATTGAATCCGGAGGGGAGTCGGAGGGTTACGGGAGGCGCCGGGGCCGCGGGCCCGATCGGTTGATCCGACCGGACGAACTCCGTATCGAGGGAGCCATGAAGAAAGTCGAAGCCATCATCAAGCCCTTCAAGCTCGACGAGGTGAAGGAGAGCCTGAGTTCCATCGGAGCCCAGGGACTGACCGTGACCGAGGTCAAGGGGTTCGGGCGGCAGAAGGGCCACACCGAACTCTACCGCGGCGCGGAATACGTCGTGGACTTCCTGCCGAAGGTGAAGCTCGAGATCATCGTCTCCGACGAGAGCGTCGCGAAGGTGGTCGAGACGATCGAGAAGGCCGCGCGGACCGGCCGCATCGGCGACGGCAAGATCTTCGTCCTGCCGGTCGAGGAAGTCGTCCGGATCCGCACCGGCGAGCGCGGAAGCGAAGCTCTCTGACCCGTTCCACCGTCCCGTTTCAGCAAGAGAAGCAGGAGAGCCGAACCGGTCGATGCGCAGGCGTCGACCGGTTCGGCACGTCGAAGCGCCCGGGAAAGGGTCCCGGGGCCCGCAGCGACCCGCGACCGCGAAGCGAACGGCCTCGCGCGGCTCGCGGCCCGACAACGACCGGCCGAGAAGCAAGGAGAGGTAGCCCGAGATGACGCCCAAAGAAGCGGTGAAGTTCGCGAAGGAGAACAAGGCGGTCTGCGTCGACTTCAAGTTTCTCGATTTCATCGGGACCTGGCAGCACTTCACGATCCCGATGAGCGAGTTCGACGAGAGCATCTTCGAGGAGGGCAGCGGCTTCGACGGCAGCTCGATCCGCGGATGGCAGCCGATCAACGCGTCGGACATGCTCGTGATGCCGGACCCGACCACGGTCGTGATGGACCCGTTCTGCGCGGATCCCACCCTCTCGGTGATCGGCAACATCATCGACCCGATCACGAAGGAGGAGTACTCCCGCGACCCGCGCAACATCGCGAAGAAGGCCGAGGCCTACCTGAAGCAGAGCGGCGTGGGCGACGTCTGCTTCTTCGGCCCCGAGCCCGAGTTCTTCGTCTTCGACACGGTCCGCTACGACACGAACCAGGCCGAGAGCTACTACCACGTCGACTCCGACGAGGCGCGCTGGAACACCGGCAAGGTGACCAACGTCGACGAGACGAGCCTGAACCTCGGCTACAAGATCCGCTACAAGGAGGGCTACTTCCCGGTTTCCCCGACCGACACCATGCAGGACATCCGCCAGGAAATGGTGATGCTCATGGAGAAGGTCGGCATCCGCGTCGAGAAGCAGCACCACGAGGTCGCGACGGCCGGCCAGGCCGAGATCGACTTCCGCTTCCTGCCGCTCGTCAAGTGCGGCGACGCCCTCATGTGGTACAAGTACATCGTCAAGAACGTCGCGCGCCGCCATGGCAAGACCGCGACCTTCATGCCGAAGCCGATCTTCGGCGACAACGGCAGCGGCATGCACGTCCACCAGTCGATCTGGAAGGGCGACAAGCCGCTCTTCGCGGGCGACGGGTACGGCGGGATGTCGCAGCTCGCGATGCACTACATCGCGGGCATCATCCACCACGCCCCCGCGCTCGCGGCCTTCACCAACCCGACGACGAACTCCTACCGCCGCCTCGTGCCCGGCTTCGAGGCCCCGGTGAACCTCGCCTACTCGTCGCGCAACCGCTCGGCCGCGGTCCGCATCCCGATGTACTCGCCCTCGCCGAAGGCGAAGCGCATCGAGGTCCGCTTCCCCGATCCGACCGCGAACGGCTACATGGCCTTCGCCGCCATGATGATGGCGGGCCTCGACGGCATCGCGCGCAAGCTCGACCCGAAGAAGCCGCTCGACAAGGACATCTACTCGCTCACCCCCGAGGAGCTGAAGGACGTCCCGTCGATGCCGGCCTCGCTCGAGGAGTCGCTCATGAACCTGAAGAAGGACCACGAGTTCCTCCTGAAGGGCGACGTCTTCACCGAGGACGTGGTCGAGACCTGGATCGACTACAAGATGTCGAACGAGGTGAACCAGATGCGCCTGCGGCCGCATCCGTTCGAGTTCGGCCTCTACTACGACGCCTGATCCCCCCGCGGGCGCTCGCCGCCCCGGGCGAACGAAGGGCCGCCGGTCGGACGACCGGCGGCCCTTTCTCGTTCCGCGGCCCGGCGCGCACGCGCCCCGATCGCCGGGACGATGCCGCCGATCTCACTCCGGGTCGGCACCCTCCTCGACGTCGAGCGCGAAGGGGTACTCGAGCGGCGTCCCCGGCTCGATCGCCTCGAGCTCTTGCAGGACGCCGTCGCTCAGGTCGTAGACCCAGCCGTGCAGCCACGGCGAGCGGCGCTTCTTCCAGGCCCGCTGGATGATGGTCGTCTTCATGAGGTTGTGGACCTGGGCCATGACGTTCAGCTCGACGAGCCGGTCCTCGCGCCGCCGGGGGTCGGGGATCGCGTCGAGCTCGTCGAGGTGCGCTGCGCAGACGTCCTTGATGTTGCGCAGCCACTTGTTGATCAGGCCGAGGTCCTTGCGGCCCATCGCCGAGCGCACGCCGCCGCAGCCGTGGTGGCCGCAGACGATCACGTGCTCCACCTCGAGCACGTTCACCGCGTAGGACAGCACGGAGAGCATGTTCAGGTCGGTGTGGACGACCATGTTCGCCACGTTGCGGTGGACGAAGATCTCGCCGGGCCGCGTCCCGGTGATCGCGTCCGCGGGCACGCGGCTGTCCGCGCAGCCGATCCAGAGGAAACGCGGAGCCTGGGTCTCCGCGAGACGCTCGAAGAAGCCCGCGTCGCGGGCCTTCGTCTCCTCGGCCCACGCGCGATTCCTCAGCAGCAGCACGTCGCTCGGCTTGGCCTGCGCCATGACGAAACCTCCTATCAGTGTCCCGGGCCGGCCGCGATGGCCGCCCGGCGGACCCGGTCGCGCTCGTGCAGTTCCTCCCGGAGGTCGATCCCGCGCTCTCCGGCCGTCGCCTCGAACTCCGCGAGCAGTTCCTCGATGTCGTCGTCGACGAAGTCCGCCTGGCTGCGGTCGATGATCACCGTGCCTTCCGAGGGAATCGACCGCAGGACGTCCTTGACGCGGGCCTTCTGCAGGAAGCTCATGTCCTTCGAGAAGCGGACCAGCGTCGTGTCTCCCTGGGTCGTGACGGTGACGGCGTTCCGCTGCTGGCGCCGCACGACGAAGAGGAGGCCGATCGCGAGCCCGACGATCGTCCCCTTCAGGAGGTCGGAGCCGACGATCGCGGCGATCGTGACCGCGAACGGAACGAACTGCGCCGGGCCGGCACGCCACATCGAGCGCCAGAGCGAGACGGGCGTGAGCTTCAGCCCGACGACGATCAGCACGACCGCGAGCGCGGCGAGCGGGACGCGGTTCAGGAGCCCCGGCAGGAAGAGAAGCCCGAGGAGCAGCAGGAGCCCGTGGATCATGGCGCTCATGCGGGTCTCGCCGCCGGCCTGCACGTTCGCCGAGCTTCGCACGATCACCGAGGTGATGGGCAGGCCGCCGACGAGGGCCGAGACCACGTTCCCGGTGCCTTGCGCGACCAGCTCGCGGTTGGGCGGGGAGATCCGGCGACGGGGGTCGAGCCGGTCGACCGCCTCGATCGAGAGCAGGCTCTCGATCGTCGCCACCACGCCGAGGGTGAGCGCCGCGGTCCAGACGGCCGGGTCGAGCAGGCGGGAGAAGTCCGGCGTGACGAGCGCGGCGCGCACGTCGCCGAGGTCCCGGAAGACCGGCAGCGCGACGAGGTGCTCGGGCCCGAGAGCCGCCCCGGACCACAACCGCGGCAGGATCGTCGCCGCCACCGCGCCGACCACCACGGCCACCAGCTGCACGGGAACGAGCCGGAGCATGCCGCGCTGGATCCTCGGCCAGGCCAGGTAGACGGCGACACAGATCGCCGAGATCGCGATCGCCGCAGGGGTGACCGCGCCGAACGCGGCGCGCAAGCCCTCGACGATCCCTTCGTCGAACGCGTCGTCGAGAATCGCCGCGCGGTCGTAGCCGAGCGCGTGCGGCAGCTGCTTCGTGGCGATCAGGATCCCGATCGCGGCGAGCATCCCGCGGATCACGGCATTCGGAAAGAAGTGGGCGACGTCGCCGAAGCGCGCCAGGCCGACGCCGACCTGAATCAGGCCGGCGAGCATCGTCGCGAGCAGCAGCCCGCGAAAGCCCAGGTGCTGGATGCCCGAGGCGACGATCACCGCGAGCCCCGCGGCGGGGCCGCTCACGCTGAGCGCGGAGCGGCTGATGATCGACACGACGAGCCCGCCGACGATCCCCGAGACCAGGCCCGAAAGCAGCGGTGCCCCGGAGGCCTGGGCGATCCCGAGGCACAGCGGCGTGGCGACGAGGAAGACGACGAGCCCC
>JAFMJW010000329.1 GCA_017853315.1 Alphaproteobacteria bacterium | reverse complement strand
CGCCGGCCGCGCGCAGCCGCGCGGGCGCGATCGGGCTCGCGCAGTTGCGACCCTCGACCGGCCGCGCCGTCGCGCACGAGACCGGCGTCCCCTGGCGCGGCGACGCGACGCTGCTCGATCCCGACGCGAATCTCCGGCTCGGCATGGCCTATCTTCGCAAGCTCGAGTCCCGCTTCGGCGACGTGCGACTCGCCGTCGCGGCCTACAACCTGGGTCCCGAGCGGGTCGCCGGCATGGCGCCGGAGCGCGCGAAGCGCAGCGGTTACGTGAAACGCGTCCTGCGTCGCTGGGCGAGCCTCCGCTCCGAGCACGGGCTCTCCTGAGCCGGGAAGCACCCGGGAACCGCGCGGGAGGACGCCACGCGGGCCGCCTGGACCCGCGACGTCCGCGGGCCTCCGGAGGCGATTACGGCGGCGCGACCCGCGATGCCCGTCAGATGACGCCGCGCTCCCGCATCGCCGCGACCTGGTCCCAGTCGTAGCCGAGTTCGTCCACCAGCACCTGCTCGGTGTGCTGCCCGTGCTCGGGGGCCGTGCCCGCGATCCGCGACGGGGTCGCGGACAGGCCGAACGGCAGCGAGACCATCTCGGTCGCTCCGTGCACCGGGTGCTCGACGCTCGAAACCATCCCGTTCGCGCGCACCTGGGGATCGTCGGGCAGGTCGTTCACCGAGCCGACCAGCGTGAAGATGAAGTCGCCGCCCTCGTCGAGGAGCCGCTTCCACTCGGCCGAGGGCCGCGCGGCGAAGGTCTCGTCGAGGAGCCCGACCAGGACCGACGCGTTCATGCCGCGGTCCATCATCGTGGCGAAGCGCGGGTCCGGGCCGAGCTCGGGACGGCCGATCACGCGGACGAAGTCCGTCCACCAGCGATCCGCCTGCGCCATCGCGAACGCGATCCAGCGGTCGTCTGCGCAGCGATAGTGGTTCCACAGCGGGTTGAAGGCGAAGGAGCGCGAGAAGCGCGGCATCTCGCCGCCGAGCATGAGGCGCGAGGAGAGCGACAGGCCCTGCAGCCAGCTCATCGCGCCGAGCAGCGAGGCGTCCACTTCCTGTCCGACGCCGTGGCGCTCGCGCGCGAGGATCGCCGTCACCACGGCGAACGCGAGCATCGTGCCGCCCATCTGGTCCGCGATCGCGCCCTGGATCGCGAGCGGGGGCGAGCCCGGCTCGCCGGCCGCCATCATGATGCCGGAGCGGGCGAGACCCAGGTAGTCCATGCAGGGCCGTTCCGCGTCGGGCCCCTGCAGCCCGAAGCCGCTGCCGCTCGCGTAGACGATGCGCGGGTTGCGCGCGCGCAGGTCGTCGTAGCCGAGCCCCAGGCGCCGGGCCGCGCCGGGCCGGAAGTTCTGCACGAACACGTCCGCGCGCTCGGCGAGCCGCAGCACGATCTCGCGTCCCTCGTCGGTGCGCAGGTCGAGCGCGATGCTGCGCTTCCCGCGGTTGTTGGCCTCGAAGTAGAAGTTCGGCCGGTCGCCGAGGTCGAGCCCCTGTGCGCGGAGCACGCCGCGGCCGGGGTCGCCGCCGTCGAGCGACTCGATCTTGACGACGTCGGCGCCGAGGTCCGACAGCATGAGCGAGCAGACCGGCCCCTGCTGCCAGATCGTCCAGTCCAGCACCCGGATCCCTTCGAGCGGAAGCGGCATCGTGATCCTCCCGGGCCGCGGGGGCCCGCTCCTCCCCTGCCACCGCGGACGGGGTCTGGACAAGCGGCGGCGGGCGGGAAAGAACGCGCCATGCAGACGATCCACACCGTCACCGGGACCTGCCGGCCCGACGAGCTCGGCCGCACGCTCGTCCACGAGCACCTGCTGATCGGGTACCCAGGCTGGCAGATGGACGCGCTCGCTCCCCGCTTCGAGCGGGGCGAGGCGCTGCGGCGCGCGGTCGACGCGCTCCAGCAGCTGCGGTCCCACGGCGTGAAGACCTTCCTCGACCCCTGCCCGATGGACCTCGGCCGCGACGTCGAGTTCATGGCGGAGGTCGCGCAGGCCTCGGGCATGCGGATCATCTGCACGACCGGCGCCTACTTCGAGGAGCAGGGGCTCACCTACACCTTCCGCAACCTGCCGCTCGACGACATCGCCGCGATCTACGAGAAGGAGATCACCGAGGGCATCGGCGAGACCGGCATCAAGGCCGGACTCATCAAGATCGCGACCGGCGACCACCACGTCTCCGACTACGAGCGCAAGCTTCTCGTCGCGGCCGCGCGTGCGGCGAAGCGTTGCGACGTGCCGCTCATCTCGCACACCCAGGAAGGCACCTGCGCGATGGAGCAGATCGAGATCCTCGCGGCCGAGGGCGTGCCCGCCCACCGCCTGCTCGTCGGACACACCGACGGCGTCGACGATCCCGCCTACCACCGCGGCATCGTCGACCGAGGCGCCTACATCGGCTTCGACCGCCTCGGCATCACGGTCATCCAGCCCGACGAGGTCCGCGTGAAGAACATCGCGGCGCTGGTGCAAGCGGGCAAGGGTCGGCACGTCTGCCTGTCGCACGACTCGAACTGCGGTGCGTGGCTGGGGCGGCCGATCTTCGCCCCGGGCCAGCCGCTCGACCCGGCACTCATCCCGCAGATGATGCCGCACTGGACGCCGAGCCACCTCTTCGAGCGCGTGATCCCGATGATGCGCGAGGCCGGCATCCCCGAAGACGCGATCGCGGCGATGACCGACGAGAACCCGGCGCGCTGGTTCGCCGGCGAACCGGCCTGACGCGGGCGCCCCGCGCCGTCTTCGCACCCGAGCGACCGAGCCTGCCGGTGCCATCCCCCGAGTCGGTCTTCGTCGAGGCGAACCGCCTGCGCCTCCACCTCGTCGACTGGTCCGACCCGGACGCGACGGGCGAGCCGGTCCTGCTGCTGCACGGACTGCAGGAACACGCGCGCGCCTGGGATCTCGTCGCGCCGCGGCTCGCCGCGAGCGGACGACGCGTGCTCGCGCTCGACTGGCGCGGCCACGGCGAGTCCGAGCGCGTCGGGCGCGGCGGCTATTATCACTTCGCCGACTACGTCGCCGACCTCGCCTTCGTCGTGCGCGCGCTGGGGGGTCGCGCGGCGCTGGTCGGCCACTCGATGGGCGGCAGCGCGGCGCTGCTGTTGGCCGGCTCCGAGCCCGAACGCGTGACGGCGCTCGCGCTCGTCGAGGGGCTCGGGCCGCCCGACGCCGACCCGGCGGCGACGGCCGAGAGATGGCAGGGGTGGATCGGTGAACTCGAGGCGCTGGCGAGCCCGCGCGAGCGCGACCCGGCGCGTCCGCCGCTGACGCTCGCCTCGGCGACGCGGCGCCTCGCCGAGCGCTTCCCGCACTGGCCGGCGGAGATCGCGCGCCACATGGCGCTCCACGGCACGCGCCCGCTCGCTGCACCGGCCGGCGACGACGGCGCGACGCGCGCCGTCGTCGAGGACGCACCGCGCGCCTGGCGGTTCGATCCTCTCCACCGCACGCGCTCGCCG
>JAFMJW010000328.1 GCA_017853315.1 Alphaproteobacteria bacterium | reverse complement strand
CCGCTGCTCGGCGCGCGGCGTGTCGCCGTAGAGCAGCGGCAGCTCGACGTTCTCCAGCGCCGAGGTCCGGGGCAACAGGTTGAAGCTCTGGAAGACGAAGCCGATCGTGCGGTTGCGCAGCGTCGCGAGTTCGTCGTCGTCGAGCGTCGCGACGTCGCGGCCGTCGATCTCGTAGCGGCCCGAGGTCGGGCGATCGAGGCAGCCGAGCACGTTCATGAGCGAGGACTTGCCGCCGCCCGACGCGCCCATGATCGCGACGTACTCGCCGCGGTCGATGACGAGGTCGACGCCGCGCAGCGCCTGCACCGCGAGGTCGCCCCGGCCGTAGGTGCGCACGAGGTCGACGGTGCGGAGCAGCGGCGGCCGCGCGTCCGCGCTCATCGGCCGCGCCGCGACCCGCCGCCCATGCCCGGGAGCATCGGGTTCGAGGACGGGGGCGCGGACCCCTGGGGAGCGAGCCGCAGGACGACCCGGTCGCCCGCGGCGATGGCGTCCGACTCGATCGCGGTGGTGGTCTCGTCGGACAGGCCGACCACGACCGCGACGGCGACGGGCTGCTCGCCCTCGAGCCGCCACACGCGCCCGGGGCGGCTCCCGCCCGCCCCGGGGGAGGCCTGCGGCGTGGGCGAGGGGGCCCCGTCCTCTCCGGACGGCGGCCGGAAGCGCAGCGCCGCGGTCGGCACGAGCAGCGAGTCGGCGACGCGGTCGGTCACGATGCGCACGTTCGCCGTCATGCCCGGCTTGAGCGTCCCGTCGCGGTTGTCGACGTCGAGCACGACGTCGTAGGTGACCACGTTCTGCACGGTGGTCGGCGCGTTGCGGACCTGGCGGACGACGGCGGGAATCGCGCGGCCGGGAAACGCGTCGACCGTGAAGGTCGCCTCCTGGCCCTCGCGGACGCGCCCGATGTCGGCCTCGCTCACGAACGCGTTCACCTGCATGCGCTCGAGGCTCTCGGCGATCACGAAGAGGGTCGGAGTCTGGAAGGTCGCGGCGACGGTCTGGCCGACGTCGACGTTGCGCGACACCACGATTCCGTCGACCGGGGAGACGATGTCGGTGTAGCCGAGGTTCACCTCGGCGTCCTTCAGCGAGGCGCGCGCCTTCTCGACCTCGGCCTGCGCGAGCGCGACCTGCGCTTCGGCCTGCTTCGCGGCCGAGCGCGCGACGTCGAGCTCCTCGACCGAGAGCACGCGGCTGGTCGCGAGCTTCTCCTGGCGGCCCAGCTGGGAGCGCCGGAGCGCGAGCTCGGCCTCCGCCTTGCGGACCTGGGCCTGGGCGTCGGCGAGGGACGCCCGGGCCTGCTCGACCTTGCCGACGAAGTTGCGCGGGTCGATCTTGGCGATCCGCTGTCCGCGGCGGACCTTGGAGTTGTAGTCGACGTCGATCTCGGCGACCGGCCCCGACACGTAGGTCCCGACGATCACCGACTTGACCGGGTTCACGGTGCCGGTGGCGGCGACGGTCGCGACGAGCGGCCCGCGCTCGACCGGCGCGGTGACCCACTCCCGCCGCTCGGGCGCGGAACGCATCGTCCACGCGGCGATCGCGGCGAGCGCCGCGGCGCCGAGCGCGACGCCGATGCGAAGGCGGCGGCGACCCACGCGCGAAACCTAGCATGCCGCCGGGGGGCGTCGATCCGTGCCGGGGCGGGCCCACCTCGGACGGCGGCCGCCGGCGCACCCGAACCCGCTCGCTTGACGCGGGCCGCGGTTCCCGCGCAGGCTCGACGTGGGTGCGCAAGCTCGTCTTCTTCTGCCGACGTCGTCCCGACCTCTCCCACGAGGAGTACGAGCGGAGCCTCCTCGTCGGCCACGTGCCGATCGCGCTTCGCCACCACCCGACCATGCGCCGCTACGTGGTGAACGTCGTCGACGCGTCCGCGGTGCCGGGCTCCGCTCCGATCGACTCGATCGGCGAGCTTTCCTTCGACACGCTCGACGACTACCGGGACCGCCTCTACGACTCCGAGCAGGGGCGCGAGATCGTCGGCCGCGACGTCGCGGGCTTCCTCGCCGCGGCCGACGCCTGGGAGTGCACCGAGCACGTGCAGCGTGCCGGCGCGTGGCCGGGGCCGCTCGGCCGCCGCTCGCCGGGCGTGAAGCTCGTCGCGGCCATGAGGCGGGCCCCCGGGATGGACCACGACGCCTTCGTCGAACACTGGCTCTCGCGCCACGTCCCGCTCGCCCTCGCGCACCACCCGGGGCTGGTCCGCTACGTGACGAACGTCGTCGACGCGCGGCTCGCGTCCGACGCGCCCGAGATCGACGGCATCGCCGAGCTGCACTTCGCGAGCGAGGAGGACCGCCGCACGCGCACCTACGGCTCCGAGGAAGGCCGGCGCGCGATCGAGGCCGACGTGGCGCGCTTCGTCAGCGGGATCGAGGCCTGGGTCGTCTCCGAGTGGCCGTGCCGCGTGCCGGGCTCGGGAGAGGCGGCGGCCGAGTTCACCGGCGACTGAGCCGGGAGGCCTCGCCCTCCGCAGTCGATGCGGGGGGGCGAGGCCCGGCCGCCCGGGGCGCCGCGCGTCGCGATGGTCCGCCGCTCGCGTCCCCCCGGCCGTCCGCGGGCTCAGGCCGCGGGCGACGGTCCCGGCGGCAGGTCTTCGCCCGCGCCCTCGTGTCCGGCCGTCGCGGGACGGCCGAGCGACGCGCGCAGCCCGCCCAGGAGGCCGCGCAGGCGTGCGAAGGGCGCCCACCCGGAAAGCCCCTTTCCCAGGTCGTCGAACAGCGAGTAGGCGACCGGGGTCACGAGCAGCGTCAGCAGCAGGCAGAGCGCCTGCCCGCCGACGATGACCTTCGCCATGGACGCCCGGGACGCCGCACCCGGTCCGCGCCCGAGCGCGATCGGGATCATGCCGGCGATCAGCATGACGGTCGTCATGAGGATCGGGCGGAGCCGGACGTAGTTCGCGAGCAGGATCGCGGGATCGCGGTCCATGCCGCGCGCGCGCAGCGTGTTCGTGTAGTCGACCTGGAGGATGCCGTTCTTCTTCACGATGCCGAAGAGCATGAAGAGGCCGAGGACCGAGTAGATGTTGAGCGTCTGGTTCAGCACGAGCAGCGAGAGCAGCGCGAACGGGATCGAGATCGGCAGCGAGAGCATGATCGTGATCGGGTGCAGGAAACTCTCGAACTGCGCCGCGAGGATCATGTAGATGAAGAGGAACGAGAGCCCGAACGCGATCGCGAAGTTCCGCCCGGTCTCGGCGAGGCCCTTGGCGCGGTTCGCCCAGCGCAGCGAGTAGCCGGGCGGCATGTCGATCCCGGCGACGATCTTGTTGACCGCGGCGATCGCGTCGCTGAGCGGCAGCTTCACCAGGTTGGCGACGACCGTGAGCTTGCGCTGTCGGGAGAAGCGGTCGATCTGGGCGGGGCCGCGCTCCTCGTCGAGGGTGACGACGTTCGAGAGCCGGACGAGCTCGCCGTTGGGCCGCGCGACCGAGAGGTTGTAGATCGC
>JAFMJW010000072.1 GCA_017853315.1 Alphaproteobacteria bacterium | reverse complement strand
GCCTCGTTCACGGCGCGCTGTCGGGCCAGTCGATCGAGCCCCTCGAAGCGTCGCGACACGACGACGACCCGGTAATGCCCGCCGCCACCCTTCGCCCCGGCATGCCCCGCGTGCAGCGCGCTGTCGTCGACGATCTCGACCCGCTCCGCGTCGAGAGCCGTCCGCAGGCGTTCCACGATGCGATCGGTCCGTTCGCTCATGGAGCGATCCCTAGCACGCGGCCCCCCGGGCGTCGCTCTCCTTGCCCCCCCGGACGGCCGCGGATAAGGGGAGGGGTCGCTCCGCGGTGGGGCGCCTTCCAGCACGGGAACCGATCGACATGGGACAGCTCCACGGGGGTCAGATCGTCGCGCGCGCGCTCGCCAACGAGGGCGTGAAGTACGTTTTCACGCTCTGCGGCGGCCACATCATGTCGATCTACGACGGCTGCATCGACCACGGCATCGGCGTCGTCGACGTCCGCCACGAGCAGACCGCCGCGCATGCGGCCGACGGCTGGGGCCGGGTGACCGGTCAGCCCGGCGTCGCGATCGTCACCGCGGGTCCGGGGCTCACCGACGCGGTCACCGGCGTCGCGACCGCCCACCGCGCGAACGCCCCGATGGTCATCATCGGCGGCCAGGCTCCCCGCGCCTTCCAGGACATGGGCGGCCTCCAGGACATGAACCACGTCGAGCTCATGCGGCCGATCACGAAGTGGGCGGTCGCCGTGCCCGACTCGAAGCGGCTCGGCGAGTACGTCTCGACCGCGTTCCGCATCGCGACGACCAACGTGCCGGGTCCCGTCTTCCTCGAGATGCCGCTCGACTTCCTGTTCGACTCGGTCGACGAGGAGCGCTGCGTCTTTCCGACCCAGTACCGCACCGAGGCCGGGATCGCGGGCGACCCGGAGTACATCGAGCGGGCCGTCGAGGTCCTGCGCGCCGCGCGGCGGCCGGTGTGCCTGGTCGGCAGCCAGTATTGGTGGTCGCGCCGGCGCGACGCCTACATGCCGTTCCTCGAGACCTTCGGCATGCCGACGTTCGTGAACGGCATGGCGCGCGGGTCGATCCCCCCCGGCCACGCCTACGGCATGTCGATGGCCCGCAAGGACGCGCTCCGCGGCGCGGACGCGGTCCTGATCTTCGGGACTCCGCTCGACTTCCGCATCGGCTACGGCCGCGCGACCCACATCAGCCCGGATGCGAAGATCATCCAGGTCGATCTCAACGGCGGCGAGATCGGACGCAACCGCGCGATCGAGGTCGGGATCATCGGCGACACCGGGCTCGTCATGGAGCAGATGACGGCGGTCGCCAAGAAATCGGGCTTCCAGAAGGATCTCCACAAGGCCTGGACCGACGACATCCGGCGGATCGACGTCGAGAAGCGCGACGTCCACAAGTCCGAGATGGAGTCGAACTCGGAGCCGATCAACCCGGTGCGCGCCTGTGCCGAGATCGACGCGGTACTCGACGAGGACACGATCGTGATCGGCGACGGCGGTGACTTCGTCGGCACGGCGGCGAACGTGCTGCGCATCCGCAAGCCCGGTCACTGGCTCGACGCGGGCCCGCTCGGCACGCTCGGCGCGGGCCCCGGCTACGCGATGGCGGCCAAGCTCGCGTTCCCCAAGAGCAAGGTCATCATCGTTTACGGCGACGGCTCCTTCGGACTGAACGGCTTCGAGTTCGAGGCGATGGCGCGCCAGAAGATCGACGTCGTCGGCGTCATCGGCAACGACGCCGCCTGGCAGCAGATCCGCCGCGGCCAGGTGCAGATCTACGGCCCCGACCGCGCGATCGCCTGCGGGCTCGACTACACGCGCTACGACAAGGCGGTCGAGGCGATGGGCTGCCACGGCGAGTGGGTCGAGAAGCCCGGCGAGATCCGCCCGGCGCTCCAGCGCGCGCTCTCGGCCGGCAAGCCGGCGGTCGTGAACATCAAGATCGGCACGAGCGAGTTCCGCAAGGACGCGATCTCGGTCTGAGCATGGCCCGGACGGCCGGCATCGTCGTCATCGGCAACGAGATCCTCTCGGGCAAGGTGACGGACACCAACTCGCCGTTCATGGCGTCGGAGCTGCGCGCGCTCGGGGTCGAGTTGCGCAGGATCGCGACCATCCCCGACGAACTCGACGTGATCGGCGACACGGTGCGCGAGTTCTCCGGGGCCTTCGACGTCGTCTTCACGTCGGGCGGGGTCGGTCCCACCCATGACGACGTCACGATCGAGGGCATCGCCCGGGGCTTCGACCGGCCGGTGATCCGCCATCCCGAGCTCGAGGCGGGACTGCGGCGCTACCTGGGCGACCGTCTGAACGCGGCCCACTTGAAGATGGCCGAGGTGCCCGAGGGGGCCGAGCTCGTGCCGGACTCGAGCCTCGGATTCCCGACCGTCCTGTTCGGCAACGTCTACATCCTGCCGGGGATCCCGGAGATCCTGCACAAGAAGTTCGAGAGCATCCGCGCGCGCTTCCGCGACGCGCCGTGGCATCTCCACGTGATCTACACCTCGCAGGGCGAGAGCACGATCGCCGACTCGCTGAACCAGGTGGTGAGCGAGTTTCCCGACCTGATGCTCGGCAGCTATCCCAAGATCGGGGACGCGGAGTACCTCGTGAAGCTCACGATCGAGTCGAAGGACGAGGCCTATGCCCGGCGCGCCTTCGATCGCCTGGTGGCGCTCCTGCCGGCAGGCTCGGTGGTGCGCACGGAATAGGCCCGTCGCGGGCCGGGGTGCGCGGATCGTCCGCGACGCCCGCTCGACATCGGGGCCGCGCGGCGGCCCGAAAGGAACGAGACATGAAGGGACGCGGCATCGCCATCGCGGCGCTCATCCTGGCGGCCCTGGTGGCCGGTTGGTTCTACGCGAAGATGCGCGGCGTGCAGCAGGCCGCGATCAAGTGGGACGGGCCGGTTCCCGAGGTCGCCAGCGAGAACATCCGCAAGGACGGCGACGTGACGAAGGTCGAGATGACCTCGCGCATCGATGCCCCGGTCGATGCCGTCTTCGAGGCCTTCGCCGAACCGGGCAAGGCCGAGGGCCGCGTGCCGGAGATCAAGCAGGCGAAGGTCGTGGCCACCGAGGGCTCGAAGAAGCAGGTCGAGTTCCACGTGACGACGCTCGGCCAGCTCCAGGTCTTCACCGTCGAGCTCGACTACGACAAGGTCGGCAACATGATCGGGATCAAGACCGTCGAGGGCGCGATCGACATCGACGGCAAGTACAAGCTCACGCCGTCGCCCGACGGCAAGCACACGCTCGTCACCTACACGGCGACGCAGAAGAACAAGCTGCCGCTGCCGATCCCGCAGGACGTCGAGCGCTCCGGCATCAAGGAGCAGTTCGCGAACCTCATGAAGGCGATCAAGAAGTACCTCGCCGACGAGGGCAAGATCGTTTCCAGCGTGCCGCGACCGGCCGGCGCGGCCTGATCCGTTGGCCGGCCCGCCGCGCGGTTCCGACTGGCGCTTCGCCGGTGCCGTCTCGGCCGGCGGGACGCCTCCGAGGCTACGGCTGCCGGAGATCGCGTTCGCGGGTCGGTCGAACGTCGGCAAGTCCTCGCTCATCAACCGCCTCGCGCGCTCGTCCGGGCTCGCCCGGACGAGCCGCACGCCGGGCCGCACCCAGCAGATCAACTTCTTCGTGGGCCGGGACGAGATCGTCTTCGCGGATCTGCCGGGTTACGGGTTCGCGCGCGTGCCGCCGGCCGTGAAGGAGTCCTGGAAGGGGCTCGTCGAGGGATACCTCGAGAAGCGTGAGGATCTCCGCGGAGTCGTGGTCCTCGTGGACGTCCGCCGGGGACTGCAGGAAGAGGATGCGAGGCTCGTCGATTACCTCGACGCGGTCGGCCGCGAGGTCGTCTTGGTGGCCACCAAGGTCGACAAGGTCGGGCGTGCCGAACGGGAGAAGCGTCTCGGGGCGATCCGAGGGGCCCGCCCGGGCGCGATCGGCTTCTCCTCCACGTGCGGAGAGGGTGAGGCGGCACTGTGGTCCGAACTGCGGCGGCTCGTGGAGCATCCGACGAGGCCCGGCGGGCGGTGAGGCGCCGGAAGTCTCGCGGCCCGTCGGTCCCCCGAATCACCCGAATCGCAGCAGGGCGACACGAGGGGGCCGGTCCGGTGGACCGGCCCCCTCGTCGAACTCAATTCGTCTGGCGACAGTTCAGCGTCGCGCCCTTGTTCCTGTAGGTGCACTGCCGGACCGTTCCGGGGAGCGCCGATCCGGGCGAGGGCAGGACGATCAGGGAGTCGAGACCGAGGTCTGCCGAGGTCGGCATCGTGAACGTCGTGTTTCGGATCATCGCCTTCACGCGGTAGGCCCCGTTGCGCGGGCTGACCACCAGGCTGTTGCGGTCGGCATCGATGCACTTCACTCCCCCCTTGCCGACCGCCTTGCAGTCGGCTGCGTCGAAGGAGTGTGTCGCGATCGGAGCGGCGAACGTGCCGTTCTGGAGGTCGACCGCGACCTGCGCTCCTCCCGCCAGGACCTGGTCGGCGAGCGCGGGTGGAGCTTCGTACACGAGGGACTCCACCTTCCAACTGTCCTTGTTCGGCTTGCTGGTCTTGCGGAGCATGATCGCGTGGCCGTCGTTGGAATCGGGGTCGCAGGTCGTTCCGGGATCGAGAACGAGGTTGCTGCACACGTCGGCGTAGGTCACGACGGCCCCCGCCCAGCTTCCCGTCAAGTCGAGCATCGCATCTGCGGTGAACGACCCGGTCGCGGAGGAGACCTGGTACTCGGAGAAGACCGAAATGTTGGAGGCGTCGGGTGTCGCACCGGTCGCCGCGGAGCCCATGTCCGTGAAATCTCCACCCGGAGTGAAGTTCCTGACACCCTCCGTACCGAACGCCCCGACCACGAGCTCGTAGTTCCTCAGAGTGGTCACGGGACCGGCCGACATGGAAGCCGAGGCGCCCGTCGCGCTGGCCTTCTGGTCGTACCCGAACGCGAGACCGCTCAGGCCGGAGAATTCGCTCGCGGCCATCGCCCGCGCGACGGCGGACGCCGGATGGATCACGAGCACCTTGTCCGCGATCGCGAGCGGCGTCTTGACGTAACCGGAGAACACCACGGTGCGCACTCCGGTCGATCCGCTGCCGGTCGTCACGTCGGCATCGACGGTGTAGGTGTTGTTCTGTCCGTCGGTGCAGACCACGAACCCGGGAACCGGGTCCATCGAGAAGGCGACGATGACGCGGTTCCCTGCTTGGACGGGGGTGGTCACCTCGATCCACAGTTGACCGTCGGGATAGGCATTCGGCGGCGGCGGAGGGTAGAAGCCCCACGAGGAGGCCGTGCCGATCTCCTGCACGAGGGAGACCGATGCCCGGGCCTCCCTCGACGTGCCGGCCGAGACGAATGCAAGTGCGATGGGCAAGATCAGGTGCTTGAAGTTCTTCGGGATCCTCACGTGTTGGACTCCTCGTCTCGTCCGGGGAGCGAAAGCGCCGCCCGGGGGTGTCGGAGGTGTATCACGAGAATGGGCGGGTCGGTCCAGAGGGCATGTCGCCCATCGGCGCCCCCCCTCGCTTGGCCCGGAGCCTTCGGTCCGGTACCGGCAGGGGATGGGTGTTCCCCGGCCTTCCGTCATGGCGGGACGCAGGAAGTCCCGGGCGCCTGCGGGTGGGTCGGTCCCGGATCGTCCCATCGGGGTCTTCGACTCGGGGGTCGGCGGGCTCACGGTGCTGAAGGCCCTGTCGGCCCGGCTGCCGAAGGAAGCACTCCTCTATCTCGGCGACACGGCGCGGGTCCCCTACGGCTCGAAATCCCCCTCCACGGTCATCGGCTACGCCGTCGAGACCGGGGACTTCTTCGCCGACCGCGGGGTGAAACTCATGGTCGTGGCCTGCAACACGACCTCTGCGGTGGCCCTCGACCTCCTGAGGGCAAGGTACCCGGTGCCGGTCGTCGGTGTGATCGAGCCCGGCGCGCGGGCGGCGGTCCGCGCGACCCGGCGCGGTCGAATCGGCGTCATCGGTACGGAGGCGACCATAGCGAGCGGCGCCTACGCGAGGGCTCTGCGCGACATCGAGCCTGACGTCGAGATCTTCACCCGGGCCTGCCCGCTCTTCGTCCCGCTGGCCGAGGAGGGCTGGACCGACAACGAGGTGGCCCGTCGAACCGTGGCGCTCTATCTCGCGAGCCTTCGGCGAAGCGGCATCGACACTCTCATCCTGGGCTGCACGCATTACCCGCTCCTTCGCGCGGTGATCGAGGCCTACATGGGCCCCGACGTCGAGATCGTCGATTCGGCGCAGGAGACGGCCGCCGAGGTGCGCCGCCTTCTTCGCGGCAAAGGTGCCCTCCGCGCGCGCGGGCGGGGCTCGGCGAGTTTCTTCGTCACCGACGCGGCCGAGCGCTTCGCGCGGCTCGGCGAGAGGTTCTACGGAGCGAGCGTCGGGTCGGCCGTGAGGGTCGTCCTGCGGGGAGAAGCCGCGCCGGCGAGCCGGCGCCCGCGTTCCTGACCGCGATCCCGTCGGCGGCCCCCGACTGGCCCCGGCGGGACCTTTTTGAGAAGGCTCCCACGGTCCTGTACCACCCGAGGCATCGTTTCGGTCGCGCCGACGACTCCGCGGAAGGCCCGCGGGCCTCCATGCCCCCCGACCCGATCCAAGGAAAGCGCTGTCCCGTCATGCTGGGTGCCCTCGTCAGGAAGGTCTTCGGAACCAAGAACGATCGCGAGCTGAAGAAGCTCGGGCCGCTCGTCGCCGAGATCAATGCGCTCGAGCCTGCGATCCAGGCGCTCTCGGACGAGGAACTCCGCCACCAGACGGTGGCCTTCCGGGAGCAACTCGACCAGGGAGCGGAGCTGCCCGACCTCCTGGTTCCGGCCTTCGCGACCGCGCGCGAGGCCTCGCGCCGCGTGCTCGGCATGCGGCCCTTCGACGTGCAGCTGATCGGCGGCATGGTGCTCGACAGCGGCAAGATCGCCGAGATGCGCACCGGCGAGGGCAAGACGCTGGTGGCGACGCTGCCCGCCTACCTGAACGCGCTGCCCGGGCTCGGCGTCCACGTCGTCACGGTGAACGACTACCTCGCCCGGCGCGACTCCGAGTGGATGGGCCGGCTCTACCGCTTCCTCGGCCTCGAGACCGGCGTCGTCCTGCACGGGATCGACCCGATCACCCGCAAGCGCGCCTACGCCGCCGACATCACCTACGGCCAGAACAACGAGTTCGGCTTCGACTACCTGCGCGACAACATGTGGGTGCCCTTCGAGCGCGACCCGCAGGGCAACTTCCTCGACTCGCGCGTCCAGCGGGGACTGAACTACGCGATCGTCGACGAGGTCGACTCGATCCTGGTCGACGAGGCCCGCACCCCGCTCATCATCTCGGGGCCGGCCGAGGAGTCCACCGAGAAGTACCGCATCATCGACCGGATCATCCCCCGGCTCCGCCAGGGCCGGAAGGTCGAGAAGGGCGAGGAGGAAGACGGCGACTACGCGGTCGACGAGAAGGTCCGCTCGGTCATCCTGACCGAGCAGGGCGTCGCGCGCTGCGAGGAGCTGCTCGGCGTCGACAACCTCTACGACCCGGGCCAGATCGACACCCTCCACCACGTGAATCAGGGGCTGCGGGCCCACGCGCTCTTCAAGCGCGACATCGACTACGTGGTGAAGGACGGCGAGGTCGTCATCGTCGACGAGTTCACCGGTCGCATGATGCCGGGCCGCCGCTGGTCCGACGGGCTGCACCAGGCCGTCGAGGCGAAGGAAGGGCTCAAGGTCCAGAACGAGAACCAGACGCTCGCGACCGTGACCTTCCAGAACTACTTCCGCATGTACAAGAAGCTCTCGGGCATGACCGGCACGGCGGACACCGAGTCGGTCGAGTTCAAGAGCATCTACGACCTCGACGTCATGGTCATCCCGACGAACCGGGACATGGTCCGCGAGGACCTGCCCGACGTGGTCTACAAGACCGAGCGGGAGAAGTTCGACGCCGTGATCGAGGACATCGAGGAGTGCCACGGACGGGGACAGCCCGTCCTGGTCGGCACGATCTCGATCGAGAAGTCCGAGAAGCTCTCGGGTCTGCTGAAGAACCGCGGCATCCGCCACCACGTGCTGAACGCGAAGCACCACGACCGCGAGGCGGAGATCATCGCCCAGGCCGGTCGCCACGAGGCGGTCACGATCTCGACGAACATGGCCGGCCGCGGAACCGACATCGTGCTCGGCGGCAACGCCGAGGGCCTCGCGCGCAACGAGGTCGGGCCGGTCGACGCTTCGGACCCGGAGCAGGAGGAGAAGGCCCGTCGCTTCGAGGAGGCGCTCCACCGCTACGAGCAGGTCTGCGCCGAGGAGCGCGAGAAGGTCGTCGAGGCGGGCGGGCTCCACATCATCGGCACCGAGCGCCACGAGTCGCGCCGGATCGACAACCAGCTCCGCGGCCGCGCCGGCCGCCAGGGCGACCCGGGCTCGTCGCGCTTCTACTTGTCGCTCGAGGACGACCTGCTGCGGATCTTCGGCGCCGACCGGATCCAGGGGCTCATGGAGCGCCTCGGCATGGAGGAGGGCGTTCCGATCGAGCACCGGATGATCACCCGGGCGGTCGCGAACGCGCAGTCGAAGGTCGAGGGCCACAACTTCGACATCCGCAAGCACCTGCTCGAGTACGACGACGTGATGACCAAGCAGCGCGAGGTCATCTACGAGCGGCGGCGCGAGGCCCTCGACGGCGGGGAAGAGGATCTCCACGAGGAAGTGGTCGGGAAGATCGACGAGGTGGCCGCGGGCGTGGTCGACGCGGCGATCGGCGACACGCCGTCGTCCGCGGAGTGGGACTGGAGCTCGATCTCGACCGCCGTCCAGGAGCGCTTCGGCCTGCCCTTCGACGTGCCCGAGGACGAGCGCCACGGGATGACGCGCGAGCACCTCGTCGACGCCGTCGCCGAGCGCATGCGCGAGGAGATCGCGCGGCGCGAGCAGGAGTTCGGCCCGCAGATCCTGCACCACCTGGAACGCGTCCTCGTGCTCCAGTCGATCGACGAGCACTGGAAGGACCACCTCCGCGAGATGGACCACCTGAAGGAGGGCATCGGGCTGCGCGGCTACGCACAGCAGAACCCGCTGCAGGCCTACCAGAAGGAAGCCTTCGAGATGTTCGGGGCGATGCTCGGCCGGATCGACGCCGAGGCGCTACGCCGGCTCCTCACGGTCCAGCTCGTCCGCCAGCCGGAGCCCACGCCTGCGCCCGAGGTCTCCGAGGAGCAGGCGCGCCGCATGGAGGAGCAGCTCCAGCGCCTCGAGGCCCAGCGCCGCCCGGCGCGTGGCGTGACGCTCAGCCACGGTGCGGTCACGCAGGCTGCCGCGGCCCAGCCGGCAGCGCCGCGTTCACCCGACGGCAAGCAGGTCGGTCGAAACGACCCTTGCTGGTGCGGCAGCGGCAAGAAGTTCAAGAAGTGCCACGGGCAGTGATCCGGACCTCCTGAGTCGATCCAGGCGAAGATCGCGCTGGCGGAGAGCCGGGAGCTTCTTCCCCGGAAGGGTCACTCAGGTCGCCTTGCCCACCAGCGCGTCGTACGGCCCGGCGCGGACGATCCGTCCCCCGTCGAGTTCGATCAGCTTGTCGCACGCCCGGAGGGTCGTGAGCCGGTGAGCGACGATGACGACGGTCGCTTCGCGGCCGAGGCCGGCGACGGCTTCCATGACGGACTCTTCCGTCGAGTGGTCGAGGGCGCTCGTCGCTTCATCCAGCACGAGGACATCCGCGTTCTTGTAGAGCGCGCGGGCGATGCCGACGCGCTGACGCTCTCCGCCGGAGAGCCGAATGCCGCGCTCCCCGACCCGCGAGAGGTATCCCTCCGGAAGCGCCTCGATCGCATCCGCGATCCGGGCCCCTCGCGCCGCTGCTCTCGCCCGCTCCCGGTCGATCCGGTCGGGCGACACTCCGAAGGCGATGTTCTGCTCGATCGATGCGTCGGAGAGGTGGATCGCCTGAGGCACGTGGGCGATCCTCACCTGCCAGGGCCTCGGGTCCTCGGCCGTGACGATCTCGCCGTCGATTTCCAGGGTGCCCTCCGTCGGCGCGAGGAGCGCCATCAGCACGTCGAGAAGCGTGCTCTTGCCGCTCCCGGTCCGGCCGATGATCCCGACTCGCGCCCCCTTTTCGATCACGAGATCGAGGTGCCGGATCACCCAGGCCGAATCCTCGGCGTACCGGAAGGACACGTCGCGAAGGCGGATCTCGCGGGCGAAGCCGATGGGCTGAGGCGACGGCCGGTCGGCCCAGTCGGGGAGTGGAAGTTCGAGGACCTCGAGGGAGTCCCGCAGGGACGATCTCGCGGCCTGGACGCTCGACCAGTGCGCATAGATCCCCTGCATCAGGGGAAGGATGCGCTGGGCGCCGAGGGCCATCGCGCCCATCGTCGCGATTCCGGTTCCCATTCCCCCGGGGCGTCGCGCGAGGATGCAGGCGATTCCGGCCACGATCACGATGCCGAGCGTCTCGATGACGAATCGGGGCGTCGACCAGAGGAAGACGTTCGCGGCCTGAGACCTCCGGAGGTCGAGATCGGCGCTTCGGTAGAGGTCGCAGTAGGCCTGCTGCGTGCCGTCGATCAGCACGTCGCGGATGCCCCCGAGGCCTTCCTGGAGGGCGCGGAGGGCCTCCGGGGCGGCGCGAGCCCCGACGGCGCCGTTGTCGCGCAGTCGTCGCCGCGTGTGGCGCATGATGGCGAGGTAGCACGCGGCGAATCCGCCCATGGTCGAGAGGATCACCGGCGGATTGATCGCGACGAGCAGTGCGATGATCGTGACCAGGATCACCCCGTTCCCCGTCATGTTCAGGATGGGAAACACGACGTCCGTGATCACGCGGGCCGTCTTCCCGCCGACGCTGGAGATCACCCGGCTGCTGCTCTCGCGCACGTGGAAGGCGTAGGGCTGGTACAGGACTCGCCGGTAGGCCTCGTTGCTCAAGTCCGAGCCGATCGCGAAGGCCATCCGCGTGTTGGCCCACATGAGCAGGAGGCGCATGGCCCCGGAGGCCACGGCGGCGGCGGCGAAGATGGCTGCCACCGGGGCGACGATCCCCGCGGGCGATCGGATGTCGAAGAGTCCCACGAGCCACTGCGCCCGGGGATGGGCGAAGATCCGTTCCGGGTTCGTCAGGGCGTCGAGGAACGGCAGGATGGCGCCGATGCTGAACACCTCGGCGATGGAGGCGAACAAGGAGAGGCCCGCGAGCAGCCCGAGTTGCAGCCTGCGACGCTCCCGGATCTGGCGCCAGAGGCGCGGCAGGAGGTCGGACGAGGAGGGATCTCCGGGCGCGCGCGACGTCATGGGGGGATGGTTCGGACGGCCTCGAGCGATATCATTCGTGAGACGGATGGACCAGTTGGAAGTGCGGCGGCGAGTCCGAGCACGCGATGCGGTCGCAGCCTGAAAGACACGAAGGCCGGGAGGCGCGACTCGCGCTCCTCCCGGCCCTCGTTCGCTCCCTCGGGAACGGTGCGTGTCCGCGAAGTTACTTCTTGGCGGTCCCGAGCACCGAGTCCTTGAACGCCTTCGAGACCGTGAACCCGACCTTCTTGCGCGCGGGGATCTTGATCGCCTCGCCGGTCTGGGGGTTGCGACCCATGCGGGCCTTCATCTTGCGCAGGCGCAGGATGCCGAATCCGGGGAGTTTCACCGGGTCGCCCTTCTTGATCGACTTCTGCGCGACGTCGACGAGTGCCGTGAGCACCGCCTCGACCTGCTTCTTGGACAGGTCCGCTTCCGCCGCCAGCTTTCCTAGGAGTTCCGACTTCGTCATGTTCGCAAGCCCCCTCTCGGAGTTGGATGAAATCCCAAGCCAGTCGTGCTCGGGCACGCGGTCTTACGAAAGCCGGGCAGGACTGTCAAGGAAAATCGTCGTCCCGCTGCGCGAAACCCCGCGACCATCAAGGATTGACACGACCTGCCCGTCGGTGCTCGCGGCGCGAGCCCGCGCTCCGTTCGCTGCGACGTCGTCGCCTCATCGCGTCGGGGCGCGAGACGGCGCCGCGACGATCGCGCCCGCTACCTCGGCCTCGGTCCCGCGGTGCCGTGAGTCGGGGCACCGGGGGCCATCCGCCCGGGGGAAACCTGCGCGGGCGAGAGGAGCGCCGTTCAGCGCGTCGTCTCGACCACCGCGACGTACTGCCGGATCCGCTCCGCGTTCGCGCCGAGGTCGCCCTTGCCGTCGCGGGACTTCGAGCGCACGTCGACTCGCGAGCCGTCGCCGTCGGGCCTCACGCGCACCGCGATGTCGTCCTTGAAGCCGAAGAGCGACGTCGTGGCGATGGCCTCGATCGTGCCGCCACCTTCGTCGACGGCGACGATCTCCCAGCCGGGCATGCGCTCGGCGGCCTTGCGCGCCGCCGCGAAGGCCGCGGCGGGTGCGACCGGGAGGCGTGCGGGGCGCAGGTCCGCGCAGCACTGCCCCTGCAAGGCCGCCCAGTCCGCGGGGTAGGCCATGTCCCGGCCCGTGTTCTCGGGCACCGCGGCCGCGCGGATCATCCGCGGCGGGTCGGCGGTGTCGGTCGTGAAGTCGTTGATGCGGGGCGCGCCGAAGCCGCCCGACATCGAGATCAGGAAGGCCATCGCGGCAGGCAGCGTGAGCGCGCGCCCGAAGCCCCACGGACGCTTGCGCGCGGACGCGACCAACGTGCTCGCGGCGACGGCGAGCGCGGCGAGCCCTCCGAGCGCGTAGAGGCCGAAGCCCGGCAGCCCGGGCAGGATCCGGCGCCACGCGAGCAGCGGGCCCGCCACCATCAGGGCGACGGAGAGCAGCCCGAGCGACTCGAGCCAGGTGGATCGCCTTGCCGTGGTCGTGCCCATCCTCGTCCTCCCGTCGGCACGGCCCGGGCCGTGCGCCTCAGCCGGCCAGCTTCGAGCGCAGCAGGTCGTTCACCGCCTGCGGGTTCGCCTTGCCGCCGGTCGCCTTCATGACCTGTCCGACGAAGAAGCCGAACAGCTTGTCCTTGCCGGAGCGGTACTCGGCCACCTTGTCGGGGCTCGCTGCGATCACCGCGTCGACCGCGGCTTCGATCGCACCCGTGTCGGTGACCTGCCGAAGCCCCTTCTTCTCGACGATCGACGCCGGGTCGCCGCCGCCCGCGACCATCTCCTCGAACACCGTCTTCGCGATCTTGCCGCTGATCGTGCCGTCGTCGATCAGCGCGACGAGCTTCGCCAGTGCGTCGGGCGCCACGGGCCACTCGGTGATGACGAGCGCGTCGTCGAGCTTGCGCTCGCGCACCAGCCGCAGGAGGTCGCCCATGATCCAGTTCGAGATCGACTTCGGGTTCGGGTGGGCCGCGACCGCCGCCTCGAAGTAGTCCGCGACGTCGCGCCGCGCCGTGAGCACCGCCGCGTCGTAGGGCGGGATCCCGTGGTCGCGCACGAAGCGATCGCGCCGGGCCGCCGGCAGCTCCGGCAGTCCGCGCCGGACCTCCTCGACCCAGGCCGGGTCCGAAACCAGCGGCAGGAGGTCGGGGTCGGGGAAGTAGCGGTAGTCGTGCGCCGCCTCCTTCGACCGCATCGGGAAGGTCTGGCCGCGGTCCGCGTCCCAGAGCCGGGTCTCCTGCACGATCCGGCCGCCACCCTCGACGACCTCGATCTGGCGGCGGATCTCGACGTCGATCGCGCGTTCCACCGAGCGGAAGGAGTTCATGTTCTTGATCTCGGTGCGGGTGCCGAGCTCGGTCGTGCCGCGGCGCCGGATCGAGACGTTGGCGTCGCAGCGCATGCTGCCTTCCTCCATGTTCCCGTCGCAGACCGCGAGGTACTGGAGGATCGCGCGCAGCGATCGCAGGTAGTCGGCCGCCTCGGCCGCCGAGCGGATGTCGGGCTCGCTCACGATCTCCATGAGCGGCACGCCCGCGCGGTTGAGATCGACCAGCGAGTGGTCGTCGTGCGCGTCGTGCACGTTCTTGCCCGCGTCCTCTTCCATGTGGATGCGGGTCAGGCGGACGCGGCGCGTGCCCTCGGGCGTCTCGACCTCGACGCCGCCGGCGACGGCGAGCGGCTCGTCGTACATGCTGATCTGGTAGCCCTTGGGCAGGTCCGGGTAGAAGTAGTTCTTGCGCGCCCAGCGGGCGATCCGCGGGATCTCGCAGCCGGTCGCGAGCGCGGTCCTGGTCGCGAACTCGACGGCGCGGCGATTCAGCACCGGCAGCACGCCGGGCATGCCCATGCAGACCGGGCAGGTGTGCGCGTTGGGCTCCGCCCCGAACTTCGCCGAGCAGCCGCAGAAGAGCTTCGACTCGGTGAGCATCTGGGCGTGGACTTCGAGCCCGATGACCGGCTCCCACGGTCCGTAGTCGGGTGCGTCGCTCATCGGGCGCCTCCCTTCGCCGCCCCCGGGGCGGGCGGCCGCCGCTCGTGCCAGTCGGTCGCGCGCTGGAAGGCGTCGCCGACCCGGAGTGCCGCCTCCTCGCCGAAGGCGGGCGCGATCAGCTGCAGCCCGATCGGCAGGCCCGCGCCGTCGAAGCCGCAGGGCAGGGCGAGGGCCGGCAGGCCGGCCAGGTTCACCGAGATCGTGAGCACGTCGGAGAGGTACATGGCGAGCGGGTCCTCGGTCTTCTCCCCGAGCCCGAAGGCGACGGTGGGCGCGACCGGCGTCGCGAGGACGTCGCACTCGGCGAAGGCCTTCGTGAAGTCGTCGCGGATCAGCGTCCGCGCCTTCTGCGCCTTCAGGTAGAACGCGTCGTAGTAGCCGGCGGACAGGGCGTAGGTGCCGAGCAGGATGCGGCGCTTCACCTCGGCGCCGAAGCCCGCGTCGCGCGTCTCCCGGTACATGTCGAGCAGGTTCGCGTCGGCGGCGGCCTTGCGCAGCCCGAAGCGCACGCCGTCGTAGCGGGCGAGGTTCGACGAGGCCTCGGCCGGGGCGACCAGGTAGTAGGTCGCGACCGCGTACTTCGTGTGCGGCAGCGCGACTTCGACGATCGTCGCGCCGAGCGAGCGCAGTCGCTCGATCGCCTCGCGCACCGCGGCTTCCACCTCGGGCGACATGCCTGGGACGAAGTACTCGCGCGGCACGCCGATCCGGAGCCCGGCCACGCGTCCGTCGAGGGCCGCCGCGTAGTCGGGCACGGGCGTCGGGACCGACGTGGAGTCGCGCGGGTCGTGTCCCGCGATCACGCCGAGCACGTCGGCCAAATCGGCGACCGTGCGCGCAAACGGTCCGACCTGGTCGAGCGAGGACGCGTACGCGATCACCCCGTAGCGCGACACGCGGCCGTAGGTCGGCTTCATCCCGCAGACGCCGCAGTAGCTGGC
>JAFMJW010000327.1 GCA_017853315.1 Alphaproteobacteria bacterium | reverse complement strand
CCGCGGCTGCGCCTGCGGCATGGCCGCCATCTGCCGCGACAGCGCGACCAGCGACCCCGACTCGTCCCAGATCTCGCCGTCCTCCTCGAGCAGCCCGTTCTGGATGAAGCGCGTGCGGAAGACGCAGCGCAGCCACTCGCCGACCGGGTGCGCGCGCGCGTGCACCGTGAGCTCGACCGTCGGCACCCAGCCGGGGTCGAGCAGGTTGAACGCGGGCGGCGGCAGCGCGTCGGCAAGCAGCCCGAGCGCGTGCACGTCGGGCGCGCGCCCGTCGGAGAAGCGCAGCCAGCCGCGCAGCTCCGCGGTGCCGCCCCGCTCGCCGCGCAGGAAGCCGGAGGTGGCGGGGTCGAGACGGAGGTCGAAGCGCTCGCGGATCGTCATGCGCATCTCGCCCTCGCGCGCCGGCTCGCCGGAGCCCGACCACGCCGGCGGGAGCGAGTCGCGCGGCGGCAGCTCGGGCGGCGCGCCCGCGCCGTAGACCGGCTTCCCCCCGCGCTCGATCCGTCCCCAGGTGCCGAGCAGGCGCAGGACCTCGCCCGCCTCCTGCACGAGTCGCGCCGACACGGTCGAGAAGCGCCGGCCGGTCTTCACCACCTCGACCTCGACCCGGGCCGGGCCGACCGACGCGGGGCGCAGGAAGTGCGAGGTCACGGTGAGCGGGTCGAGGCCGCCCAACTCCTCGCGCATCGCCGCCATCGCGACCGACATGACGTAGCCGCCGTTCGGCACGAGCCCGATGCCCCAGCGGTCGGAGATCCGGGCCGACCACGTGCCCGCGCCCGCGCGCTCGACGCGCGTGTCCTCGTCGAAGGTGTGCACGCGGACGACGTTAGAGACCGCGCCGGGCGATCGCCAGCGGTCCGGGACGCCGGCCCGCGTTCACGGCGCGCACGGCGCGCACGGCGCGCACGGCGCGCGCGGGCCGCGCCGCGCCGTCAGGGCCGGTCGTACACCGCGACGACGCAGGCGCCGCCGAGACCGACGTTGTGCTGCAGCGCGACCCTCGCGCCCTCGACCTGCCGCTTCTCGCACTCGCCGCGCAGCTGGCTCGTGAGCTCGAAGCACTGCGCGAGCCCGGTCGCGCCGAGCGGATGTCCCTTCGAGAGCAGCCCGCCCGAGGGGTTCACGACCCACTTGCCGCCGTAGGTCACCTGGTCCTCGTCGATCAGGCGCCCGCCCTGCCCCTCGGGGCAGAGCTGCAGCGACTCGTAGGTGACGAGCTCGTTGGTCGAGAAGCAGTCGTGCAGCTCGATCACCTGCACGTCCTTCGGCCCGTAGCCGCTCATCTCGTAGGCGTTCTGCGCCGAGCGGCGCGACATGCCGACCCCGATCATGCCGAGGAAGCCGAGGCCCCAGTCCTCGGGGCGGTCGGTCTGCATCGAGATGCCGGCGATGCGCACCGGGCGCGAGATGCCGTGCTTCTTCGCGTAGTCGGCCGAGCACAGGATCGCGGCGCCCGCGCCGTCGGACGTCGGGCAGCACTGCATGAGCGTGAGCGGGTCGTAGACCGGGCGCGAGGCGAGCACCTCCTCGAGCGTGCAGGCCTCGCGGTACTGCGAGCGCGGATTGTGCACCGAGTGGCGGTGGTTCTTCACGCTCACCTTCGCGAACTGCTCGCGGGTCGTGCCGTAGAGCTCCATGTGCTGGCGCCCGCCGTTGCCGAACATGACGGCCGCCTGGGGCGGCTTCTTCTCCTCGGGCTTGAAGTCCTGCTTGAGGCCCTCGAGCTGGGAGTCGAGCGAGCCCTTCTCCATCTTCTCGAAGCCGAAGCAGAGGACGCACTCGCTCATGCCCGAGGTGACCGCCTGCCAGCCGAGGAAGAGCGCGTTCGAGCCGGTCGAGCAGTAGTTGTGGACGTTGAACACCGGCAGCCCGCCGAGTCCCATCGTGTAGAGCGCGCGCTGTCCCTGTGCGCTCATGCCGCTCACGTAGCCGCAGAAGGCCTGCTCGAAGTCCGCGGCCGGCGTGCCCGACATCGCGAGCGCGCCGTTCACCGCCTCCTCGACCAGCTCGATGTAGTTGCGGTTGCAGCGCTCGAACTTCGTCATGCCCACGCCGATCACGTGGACGTCGCGACCCTTCTTCATGTGCCTTCGCTCCCTCGGATGTCGTGCCGGCAGGGTGACGGCGCCGGTCCGCCGGGCGAAAGGCTATGCGGAGCCCGCCCCGGGAGGCAAATCCCGGCGCGCGGTCGCGGCAGGCCGCGGCGGGTTGCCGGCACGCCGTGCCCGTGATCGAAGTCGGGATCCGCGGCCCGGTCCGCGACGAGGAGCGAACGATGGTGCGTGCGACGAAGGCGACGATCCTGGGAATCCTCTTCCTGCTCGGCCTGGCCGGTCCCGCGACGGCGAAGATGCCTTGCCCGGAGGTGCTGGCCGGCATCGAGAAGGCGGGCAAGGACAAGACGCCCGAGGACGTGGCCACCGAGCTCGGCATCCCGCCGCGACGGGTGCGGGCCTGCCTGCGCAAGAACGGAGCGAAGGACGAGGAGGGAAACCCGATCAAGGACCTGCGCCGCGCGAAGCGCGAGGCACGGGAAGGCGGGGAGGAGAAGGGCGAAGCCGCCGCGCCCGCGAACTCGGGGGGCGACGCGAAGTCCGCCGGGGGCGAAAAGGCCGAGGCGAAGCCCGCGGCTCACGGGGCCGACGCGAAGGCCGCGCCCGCGCCGGCGGCCCCCGCGGCGGCCGCCGCCGCGACCGCCGGCAAGCCCGTCGCACCGACGGCGGCCGACGCCGCCAGGGCGGTCGCTCCCGCTCCCGCCGCGCAGGCCCCCGCTCCCGCCGCGAAGCCGGCCCCGGCGGCATCGTCGGCTCCGGCTGCCGCTCCCGCCGCGCACTGAGCGGTTCTTGCCATCGCGACCGCGCCGGGTATGGTCGCGGCCATGTCGGATCGTCCGTTTCGCGTGCTCGGCCTCCAGCAGATCGCCGTCGGAGGCCGGGACAAGGCGCGCCTGCGCAACCTCTGGATCGACCTCCTGGGCCTCCACTCGCACGGCACCTACCGCAGCGAGAAGGAGAACGTCGACGAGGACATCGCCGTCGCGGGTTCCGGCCCGTTCGCGGTCGAAGTCGACCTGATGCAGCCGGTCGACCCGGATCGCAGCCCCAAGGTCCACGACCCGGCCCTGAACCATGTCGGCCTCTGGGTCGACGACCTCGCGGCCGCCGTGAAGTGGCTCGAGGGCAAGGGCATGCGCTTCACCCCGGGCGGGATCCGCAAGGGGGCCGCGGGCCACGACGTGTGCTTCGTCCACCCCAAGGGCAACGACCAGTTCCCGCTGTGCGGCGAGGGCGTGCTCATCGAGCTCGTGCAGGCGCCGCCCGACGTCGTCGCGGCGCACGCGACCGCGCGCGCCTGACCGCCATCCACGAACCCCGCCCGAATCGGCGCGAGGAGACGAACATGGATCTCTCGTACACTCCCGAGGAAGAGGCCTTCCGCTCGAAGGTTCGCACCTGGCTCGCGGCGAACGCG
>JAFMJW010000326.1 GCA_017853315.1 Alphaproteobacteria bacterium | reverse complement strand
TCGTTCGGCGAGGAATGCGCGCGTCGCGGCTGGCCCCGCCCCCGGATGAGGATCGGGCTCAACACCGGGCCCATGGTGGTCGGCAACATGGGCTCGAAGCGCCACTTCGACTACACGATCATCGGCGACGCGGTGAACCTCGCCTCGCGCCTCGAGGGCGCGAACAAGGCGTTCGGGACGCGGATCCTGGCCAGCGAGGCGACGCGCGCGGCCGGCGGCGACGGCCTCGGCTTCCGGCCACTCGCTCGGCTCCGCGTGAAGGGCCGCGCGGAGCCCGTCGCCGTGCACGAACTCGTCGCGACCGGGCCCGAGCCCACGTGGGTCCCGCGCTTTCGCGGGGCGATCGAGGCCGTCGAGCGGGGCGACCTCGCGGCGGCCCGCGACGGGTTCGAGTCGATGCTCGCGGAACGTCCCGACGACGAGCCCTCCCGGCGCTGGCTCGCTCGACTCGACGGGCACGACGGCCGGCACGTCGACCCGGTCTGGACGCTCGACGAGAAGTGACCGCGGCCGGGGGGAGAGTCGCATGTACGTACCCGCGCACTTCCGCATCGACGACCGCGACGAGCTGTTCCGGATCGCGGCTCGACGCTCCGCCGGGACCCTCGTCGTCGCGGCGCCTGGGGGTCTCGAAGCCTCGCTCCTGCCGTGGCTCGTCGATGCCGAGCCCCCCGGCCGCCTTCGCGGCCACTGCGCCCGGGCGAACCCGATCGCCGGGATCGCGCGCGAGGGCGCGACCGCGCTCGTCCTCTTCGACGTCGCGGACGGCTACGTGAGTCCTTCCTGGTACCCGTCGAAGGCCGAGCACCATCGCGCCGTCCCGACGTGGAACTACGTCACGGTGCAGGTCCGGGGGCGCCTACGCCGGATCGACGACCCGCGCTGGCTCGGCGACCACGTCCGCGATCTCACCGATCGGCACGAGCGGGAGATGCCGGTCCCCTGGTCGGTGTCCGATGCTCCCCCGGAGTGGATCGACACGCTCCTGCGCGGCATCGTCGGCCTCGAGATCGAGGTCGAGCGCATCGAGGGCAAGGCGAAGCTCGGCCAGAACCGCGGGGTCGCCGACGTCGAGGGCATCCTCTCCGGCCTCGAGGGACGACCGAACCCCGATCGGCTCGCCGCCGAGACGCGCGCGAGGGCCTTGCCGGCCGCCCGGGGAAAGTCCCGCTGAACCGTTTCCGCCCCGATGGCCCGCCTGCTTGACCCGGCGCGGCTGCGCTGCGAGCGTCCGGGCCGGCGCGGCCCGGGGACCCGGGCCCCCGGCTCGAAGGAGGATCGCATGCGACGGCTCTCCGCGTGGACGGCAACCCTGCTGCTCGCGCTCTGGTTCGGATGGGCGACCGCGCACGCGGCCGAGGAGGCGCGCATCGCCTCGGCCGAGGCACGGCTTCGGGCGACCAAGACGAAATTCGGCGAGACGCTGCGCGTGCTGCACTCGGGCGATTCCGTGACGGTGCTCCGCACCGAGGCCCCGTGGGTGCGCGTGTCGGCCGGCGGCGTCGAAGGCTGGCTTCACGAGAGCGCGATCTCGCGCGGCGGCAGCGGCGGCCTGGCGATGGCCCGCGCGCTGACCGGCAGCGAAGTCGAGGCGAGCGAGCGCAGTGCCGGACAGAAGGGCTTCGACTCCGCGACCGAGCAGTCCTTCCGGGCGAGCCGGCCGCAGCTCGCGGCGGCGTTCGCGACGATCGACCGGATCGACGCGCAGCGCCCCGACGAAGCGGCCATCGCCGCGTTCGCGCGCGCCGGCCAGCTCTCGGGAGGTGCGCGATGAGGACCGCGACGGGATTCCGGACGTCCGCCCGCGGCATCGTCACCGCGCTCTCCCTCGCACTCGGGCTCGGCGGCTGCGCCGCGGTCGACCAGGCGCTCGAGATCGCGAAGCCGATGACCGGCATGACCGGCGCGATCACCCAGGTCCAGCAGGGGCTTCGCGCGGGAAGCCACGTCGTGCGCGCCGCGGCGCCCGTCACCCCGGAGCAGGAGCACTTCATCGGCCGCAGCGTCGCGGCGGAGATCGTCGCCAAGCCCTCGATGCGCGTGTCGTCGGACGCGAAGCTCGACGACTACGTCTCCGACGTCGGCCAGGCGATCGTGCTGTCGTCGCCGAGCGTCGGCGAGACCTTCCAGGGCTACCGCTTCACGCTCATGGAGTCGTCGACGGTGAACGCGATCGCGGCCCCCGGCGGCTACGTCTTCGTCACCCGCGGGCTGGTCGGTGCCGCGACCGACGAGGACGAGCTCGCGGCCGTGCTCGCGCACGAGATCGCGCACGTGCAGCTCCACCACGGGCTCACGGCGATCCGCGAGAGCAACCTCGCGGAGGCCGCGAACATCGTCGGCACCGAGATGACCCGCGGATCGCAGTCGAAGCTCACCGGGCTGTTCGGATCGTCGGTGCAGGAGGTCGTGACCGAGGTCGTCACCAAGGGCTTCAGCCGCGAGCAGGAGGCGGAGGCCGATCGGCTCGCCGTGCAGCTGCTCGCGGAGACCGGCTACTCGCCGCGAGCGCTCGCCGACTTCCTGCGCCGCGTGAACTTCGACGGCGGCGGCTTCAGGAGCGATCACCCGTCCGCGTCCGACCGCGTCGCGGCGGTCGAGAGCGCGGTCGCCTCCCTGCCCCAGGCGAAGGGGGTCGACGTCCGGGCGGCCCGGTTCGCCCGGGAGACGAAGGGGCGCTGAAGGGACATCCGCCCTTCGAAGGCCTCGCCGGGGCCCGGAGGCACCCGGGTGCCCGGCCACGGGTCCCCGGGCGGGCTCGCCCCACGGCACGCGTCAGCAGGGACGTCGCTGGGCCCAGTCCCAGCACGACCCCACCGTGCCGCTCGCCGTCGTGACGTCGATTCGCATCCTCGCGGGGCGGAGCGAGATCGTCTCGTAGATCGTCGGGTCGTTCTTGGCGGGTCCGACCTCGTGGGCGACCACCACGACGTCGCTCAGCGTCCAGTCGACCTGCGGCTGCGCACCGCTCGCCTGCAGGCGCACCTGCACCGTCTGGAGGCGACGGCCCGTGGTCATCGCTTCGAGCAGGAGCGGCGACCCGGCGTCGAGACGCTTCGTCAGGCGAAGCGGCTGGAGCCACGGGGCCCCTCGCGAACCGGTGTCCGAGAGCTGCGAGAACGAGACCACGGGCAGACCCCGGGCGGACTCGATCTCCGGCACCCAGAGGGTGCCGATCGTGCGGAACTCGCGCGCGCACGCGGGGCGAGCACCGGGGATCAGCGCGGAGACGAGCGCGAGCGCGAACGCGATGCGGCGGGCGAGACGACGAGTCACGGATCCTCCTCCCGGCCGGCATCGACGATGCCCCGAGGGCGAGCCGGCCCGAACCCGATGCTAGCGCGGCGCGGCCCGACAGGGGAGCGCCGCGGGACGCGATCGGCCTTTCAGCCGAGGAGCCTGTCGGCGAACCGGCGCACGGCGTCCTCGGCCTCCCGCGCACGGGACCAGGGAAGGGCCACGACGCGGTCGACGCCC
>JAFMJW010000325.1 GCA_017853315.1 Alphaproteobacteria bacterium | reverse complement strand
CGTTGCCCGCCTCCTCGGCTATCACCGCCCGGGCGAGCAGACCCAGGAGATCTCGGCAATCGACGCGGACGCCCTGGAGAAACTCATCGCCAAGGCGATGGGCGACCTGCTTGTCCTGCTGTCGAGGACCCGGCCGCTGCTCCTCTGTTTCGAGGACCTTCACTGGGCGGACCTGTCGTCGATCCGGCTTCTGGAACTCCTCCTCCGCCTCGGCGAGCAGGGGCCCGTCCTCTTCGTCTTGACGACCCGGCCGGGGGCGGACGAGACCAGCGGCCGAGTCCTCTCGATCCTCGATCGCCGGCACGCGGGATCGCACCTCGCGGTGCGCCTCTCGCCTCTCGATCCCGGACAGTCGAGGGCGCTGGTCCAAAACCTCCTCGGGATCGAGAACCTGCCGCAGCAGACCCGCGACCTGGTCGCGACGCGCGCCGAGGGGAATCCCTTCTTCATCGAGGAGATCGTCCGTAGCCTGATCGACGAGGGTGCGATCGAGGTCGTGGACGGCCGCCTCGTGGTCACCGAGAAGATCGACGCGGTCACGATCCCCGGGACGCTCCAGGAGGTGATCCTCTCCCGCATCGACAGGTTCGGCCTGGGCGCGAGGCGGCTGATCGAGATCGGGGCCATCCTGGGCCGAAGCCATGCCCATCGCCTCCTCGTCGCGATGTCGGGCGAGCCGGAGCCGGCGGTCCTCTCGATCCTCGAGGAGCTCAAGGAGCGCCAGGTGGTCGAGGAGCAGGCGGATCGCTCGACGAGCTCGGTACGACGCCAGACCCTACGCGCCGAGCGCAAGTGGGTGTTCAAGCACGCGCTCATCCAGCAGGCGGTCTACGAGTCGATCCTGCTGAAGAAGCGCCGCGACCTCCATCGCCGCGCCGCGCTCGCGATCGAGGAGATCTACGCGGATCGCTTGTCCGACTTCTATCCGGTCCTCGCTCTGCACTATGGCCGTGCGGAGGACCTCGAGCGGGCGCAGGACTATCTCGTGAAGGCGGGAGAGGAGGCCGTCCGTTCCGCGGCCTCGGCGGAGGCGCTCCAGTACTTCCGGGAGGCCCACCGGATCTTTCTCCTGCGCCACGGCGACGGCGGCGATCAGAAGCTGCGCCTGTTCCTCGAGAAGAACCTCGGTACCGCGTTGATGCTGACGGGGAGATTGTCCGAGGCGCGCCCCCACTTCGATCGCGCACTGAAGGCCCTCGGAGAGCGCGTGGTCCGGGACAAGCGCCAGGCATGGCGCCAACTCGGCAAGGATGCCGTGCGGATCCTGCTGCGCCTCGGGCGGGGGCGTATGTCGCGTCGCGAGGCGTCTCCGCAGCTGCGCGAGGCCGTGCAGATCCTCTACAGCCGTTGCCGCGTGGAGTGTGTCGCCGACCCGGAGTGGTTCCTCTTCGACGCGATGTACATGGTGGGGCGGCTCTCGACTGTCGACCCGACCCCCTTCGAGGAATCGTTCGCACAGTGGGGAGGGGTGGCGTTGCTCTTCGCTTACTCGGGACTCTCCTTCCGCGTCAGTCGCCGCGTGATCGACATGACGAAGCACCTCGTGCGGAAGGATTCCGCGGCCGGCTATTTCGTCTACAACCTCATGACCTTCATGTGCGACTACTTCGAAGGTCGCTGGGACCGCCCGACGGGGGTCGACGACGAGACGATCGAGAAGGTGCTCCGGGCCGGCTACTTCTGGGACGTCGACACCTTCCTGGGGATGGATGCCGACAAGCGGATCGACGAGGGCGACTGGGCCGGGGCCGTGCACCGGATCGAAAAAATCCGGGAGATCGCGTTCGCCTACGGCTACTCGTTTGCCCAGACCAACGTGCTCTACCTCCCCATGCGCATGGCGATGCAGAGGCGAGACCTCGATTACGTGTTCAACAGCGTCGACGAGTACCTCGAGCGGCCGGAGGAGTTCCTGAACCTGGTAGGTTTGGGAATTCGGATCAAGGCGGAGGTCTTGGCGGGTTGCCTCGACGACGCCGCGACGACGATCGCGCGCGTCGAGTCGCTGCTCGCGCGCCTCGACCGTCCGACACCGTTCCACAGCTCTTCGTACCGGGAGGGCAGGCTGCTCTTCGGAATTGCATCTCTCGAGAGGGCCCTCGCGGACGGCGACTCCAGCCGAGTGGCTGCTCTCCGCAAGCAGGTAGCCCGAGACTCGGCGGTCGCGCTGAAGGTGTCGAAGGTCTTCGCACCGATGCGCACGGAGATCATGCGTCTCGTCGGCTCCGGGCACTGGCTCTCCGGCGCGCGTCGCAAGGCGCTGCGCTGGTGGACGGCGAGCCTGAAGGAGGGCGCGAGGCTCGGGGCGAGGCCGGACCTTGCCCGGACTCACGCCGAGATCGCAAGGCGCATGGCTTCGGAACCAGGGGCGAAGGTCGGAGGCAGGGCCGTGTCCGAGCACCGGAAAGCGGCGCTCGAACTTTTCAAGTCGCTCGGTCTCGACGTCGAGGCGGCGGAGATGGGCGGCGACAGCCCGGAGCGGCCCGCCGGAGTCGTCGCGGCCTGAGTGCGCGCCACCCCAAGTTTTTGGCTTGTCCCGCAGCCACCGGGTGGATATGGGCTCGGGAGCACGCGGGGCTTCCGCGGAGCTGGCTCGAGGAGGCCCCGAAGATGAGAGTTCGACCCTCGCTTTCCACCTTGGTGGTGCTCGCATTGGCCTGGGGGGCCCCCCGGGACGCGGAGGCAGGTTGCAACGTCATTCCCGCGGCGCGGACGACGTTTCGCAGCGTCCTCGGTCGCGCGAGCCAGCCGTACGCGATGCCCGGGGACTGGGTCGGGATCGTGCTCGACGGTCGCTGCGACGGGGGCGTGGAGAGCGCGAACGCCGCGTCGCCCGGGTTCTCGGGGGCGGGTGCGGACCAGGTGGTGACGGTCGGGTTCACGCCTCCGAACGGCGCGCGCAACGTGGTGGTCCTCGCGGCGGACTGTGCGGGGCTGGAGGCGAGCCGGGCTGCCTGCGAGGCGAAGGCCGACGTGTCGCGCGTGGTGTGCGTCGAGATCGGTGACGGCGACCTGGAGCAGGTTCGACGGGTCGACCAGAGGCGCCTCGAGTTCCGGTTCCCGAATACCGATGGGCTGCTGGGAAAGTGCGTCGGGGGGAGTGGTGCGGGCAGGGCATGCGTGCTCGACGCAGAGTGCCCCGGCGGCGGGACGTGCACGGGCGGCGCCGACGACAACCTGACGCTCTCGGGCCCGGCCGCGATCGCGGTGACGAATGCGACGGACCCCGACCCCGTCGCTTGCGATGTCGTGACGCAGGGATGCTCGCGTCGGCCCGGCCTGCTGGCGTGCGTGGACCGGCTTTACGCTGCGGACGGGACCTGCGACGCGAGCCCCGGGGAGACGTTCGGGGGCTTCACGGCTCTGCCTCCGCCGAACCGGTACTCGGAGTTGCTGTGCGACGCGGGAACGGATTGCCGGGAGGTGCGATTCGCGATCGACACGGGCGGGAACATGCTCGTGCCGATGGACTGGAATGGCGTGG
>JAFMJW010000324.1 GCA_017853315.1 Alphaproteobacteria bacterium | reverse complement strand
GAACGGCCATGAATGCGAGGTACCAGACTCGGGCATCCCTGAGAACGGGAGATTCGCCCTTCGTCGTCGATTCGATTTCGCTACGTGGCAAAACGTCGTGCCGGGACCCGTCGCCCCTCGATGAACCCCGAAGGCCTCCGGTGCCGGGATCCTGATCGACGGGTCGGCCTAGTTCGACTCGGGCGCCCGGAACGACGGCGAATCCGGTGCTTCCTCGGCGGGATCCTCGCCGGCGAGGTCTCGGAAGAACGAGCTCGTCGGAGATCCCGCGCCGAGCGTGTCCGCCGCGAGCAGCACCGTGGCCGCCGTCCACGCCGTCTGCTCCCCGTCCGGATAGATCTCCCGCTCGGGATGGGTCGCCCCGGTCCAGTATCCGCCGTCGGGATGGCGGAGCTGCGCCATCCAGGAGAACACCTCCCGCGCCCGCGAACGCAGCCCGGTCGCGTCGAGCGCGAGCACGAGCTCGCAGGTCTCCGCGACGGTGAACCAGGGGTGGTCCTTCACGCAGCGGCAGCCCACGCCTTCCTCCATGAAGGTGCCGACGTGCGCAGGGTCGAGCAGGTGCGCCCGCCCGAGATCGCCGCGGACGGCTCCGCCGAGAACCGGGTAGTACCAGTCCATCGAGTGCCGCCCCGGCGGCTCGGGCAGGTCGGCGTCGCGGAACACGTGACGTTCGTGGCGCAGGACGAGCGCGAGCCTGCGCCGCGCCGACCGCCACGCGGGCCGGTCGTGGTCGAGCCGCTCGGCGATGCGGGTCGCGCACACGAGGCTGCCGTGGATCGACGACGAGCCGGTGACGAGCGGTGCCCGCCAGACCCGTCCCTCGGGATCGACCGCCCACGAGATCGCCCCCGACGGCTCCTGCAGGCGGAGCACGAACTCGATCGCGCTCTCGAGCACGGGCCACGTCTCGGCGAGAAAGTCCGGATCGGGCTTCGCCTGGTGGAGGTGCCAGAGCCCGGTCGCGAGGTAGGCCGCGTGGTTCGACTCCCGGCTCGAGTTGACGACCCGGCCCTCGCGGCGTTCGCAGGCGAAGCCGCCGTCGGGATACTGGTTCGCCGCGAGGAAGCGGAAGGCCGCCTTCGCCTCCTCGAAGCGGCCCGCGACCGCGAGACCCATCGCCGCGTGGACGTGGTCCCACGGGTCCATCTTGCCGCCGGGGCTCCAGGGAATCTCGCCGTCGGCGCGCTGCACGGACGCGATCCAGGCCGCGGTCTCCTCGACGTGGCCCGAGGGCAGGCGGAAGCGCTCCGCGCGGCGCGGCCCTCTCGCGGTCCCGATGCGGTCGCGGTGCGGGTGGCGCGACGCCGCCTCGGCCGTCGCGAGGGCGCGACGACGGCGGGCGGACACTCCCTCGAAGGCCATCCTCGCTCACTCCTTGACGGCGTAGAGCACGAGGCTCTTGCCGAGGAACGGGTTGAGCGCGGCCTCGAGCCAGCGCGTGATCCGCGGGTTCTCCATCAGGTCCCAGACGAGGAAGCGATGGTAGAGGCGCACGAGCGGCGAGTTCTCGTCGTCGACGCCGACCGCGCACTTGAGCCACCAGAACGGCGCGTGCAGCGCGTGCGCGAAGTGGCTGCCGGTGATCCGGTAGCCGGATCGCTGCACGAGCGAGGCGATCTCCGAGCGGCGGTAGATGCGCAGGTGGCCGCCGGGGGTGTTGCGGTAGCGCTTCGAGAGCGCCCAGCACACCGCTTCGGGCCAGGTGCGCGGCACCGAGACCGCCAGCACGCCGCCCGGTCGCAGGACGCGGGAGACCTCGCGCAGGGCGCGCGCGTCGTCGTGGAGGTGCTCCAACACCTCGGAGACGATGACGCAGTCGAACGACCCGGGCGCGAACGGCAGCGCGTAGCCGCTCGCGCGCGCGACCAGCCACGGCGATGCACCGTCGACCGTGCCGCCGGCCTCCTCGGGCAGGGCGTCGAGTTCGTGCAGCGAGCGTGCGGTCGCCGCGACCTCCTCGCGCCCGAGGTCGATGCCGACGCCCGTCACGCCGCGCATGCGGCGCGTGGCGCGCACGTGGCGGCCTGCGCCGCAGCCCACGTCGAGGAGTCGGCTGCCGGGCCGCAGCTCGAGCCGGTCGACGTCGACGGTCAGCACGCGGCGGCCCTCGGCTCGGCGTCGGGAACCCCGGCACTCCGGGCCTCGCGCGCCCCGTCGCGTCTCGCGCGGCCGCGCTCGGCGATCGCCTCGCGGTAGGCGTCGACCGTGCGCTCGGCGGCTCGGCGCCAGGTGAAGCGGGAAGTCACGCGGAGCCGGCCGGCCGCGCCCATCGCGACGCGGGTCGCGGGATCGTCGAGGAGCGCCCCGATCGCGCGCGCGAGCGCCACCGGGTCCCCGGGCTCCACGAGAGCGCCCGCCTCTCCGTCGGGCCCGACGACCTCGGGCAGGGCGCCGGCTCGCGTCGAGACCACCGGCACGCCGCAGGCCATCGCCTCGCCGGCCGGGTAGCCGAAGCCTTCGTAGAGCGACGGCACGACGGCGACCGCGGCCTCCGCGTAGATCCGCGGGATCTCCTCGGCGGGAACGCGCCCGGTGAAGCGGATCGCGTCGCGCAGCCCCAGCCGGTCGACCGCGCGCCCGCTCGGCGAGTCGTCCGCCACCTGGCCCACGACGGTCAAGGCGAGCGACGGGCGCTTCGCGCGCAGCGCGGCGAACGCGTCGAGCAGGTGGACGAAGCCCTTGAGCGGCGAGTCGGCCGAGAGCGTGGTGACGAGCAGGTCGTCGCGCCGTGCGATCGAGGGGATCGGCTGGAAGAGGTCGATGTCGATGCCGTTGCCGACCACGCGCATCTTCGAAGCCGGGATCGAGTACTCGCTCTCGAGGTCGCGTGCGGAGGCCTCGGACACCGTGAGGATCCGGTCGAGCCGCGGCGCCACCCGCAGTTGCTCGCGCAGGAAGCCGTACCAGCGCCGAAGGCTCCAGCGCTTCACCACGCCGCGGGCCGCGCCGAGTGCGATGCGGAAGTCCACGGTCACCGGGTGGTGGATCGTCGCGACGACCGGCGTCCCGCGGAGGATCTCGAGCAGGCCGGGCCCGAGCGACTGGTTGTCGTGCACGACGTCGTACCGCGGTGCCCGGCCGCGGGCGAAGTCGCGGGCGACGCGCCGGGTGAAGGTGATCGCCTCGGGAAACTCGCCGAGCAGCGTCCGGATCCACTCCGAGCGGTGGACGGGGTCGCGCAGTTCGCGGGCCGAGGGCCGGCGGAAGAGCGCGGCCTCGTTCCAGAGGTCGAGGCTCGGCACCTCGACGAGCCGCGTCCCCGGCAGCAGCTCGGGGTAGGGCGGCCCGCTCCAGACGTCGACCTCGTGGCCGAGTTCGGCGAGCGCGCGCCCGAGCAGGCGGACGTAGATGCCCTGGCCGCCCGAGCGGGGATTGCCCCGGTAGGTGAGCAGGGCGATGCGCAGGGGTTCGGCGCTCAAGACACGTCCCGTCCGCGGTCGACCCGGCTCAGGCCGGGGCCGTCTCGGCGGTCGCGCCGGTCGA
>JAFMJW010000323.1 GCA_017853315.1 Alphaproteobacteria bacterium | reverse complement strand
TGGTGCCGCGGCTTCCACCGCTTCTGCCCGCCCTGCTGGACTGCATCGTCCCCATCGAGACGCCGGCGCGTCGCAGCGATAAGCTGGGCCGACTCAAGGGCGGCATGATCGCCAACTACGAGCGGTACAACCGCGAGGTGAGGGACTTCTTCGGCGACCGGGCGGACTTCCTGGCGATCGACCTGACGCGTGAGCCGACCTGGGAGCCCCTCTGCCGCTTTCTCGGGGTGCCGGACCCGGACATCCCCTTTCCCCACCTGCACCGGCAGCACTACGATGGGCGGGACCGAACCTGGGACGGTCAGTCGCGGCTCAGCCGGATCCGCACAGTCCTCGACTCGGCGGGTCTCGGTCGAGTCAGGGCGAGGCCTTAGAAGAGACGGCCTCTCCGCGATGATCCATCGCGTGCGACGCTGCGGCTGACGCGGGACTCGCGGCGCCGGTGGGTACGATTCAGCCTGCGTTGCGCTCGAAGTCGAAGATCCGGCCGGTCCGGGGCCGCTCGCGGGCCGGGCCGATGCGGCGGACGGTCACGACGGCGAACTCTCCATCGGGCGTGACGCTGGTGCGCTCGGTGGACCAGGTCGCCGCCGGAAACCGGGAGAGGACGTCGTGCAGGCGAGTCATGCTCTTGGCGACGCCACGGGTCCAGACGACCGTGCCGCCGGGCTTGCAGAGGGACTCGAGGGCGCGAACCAGGGATGGTCGTTGGCCCGCGTTCACGTGTCCCCACACGCCGCACACGAGGACGACGTCCGACGGCTCGACCAGGTCGTACGTGGCGTAGTCGGTCGCGTCCGCGTGCACGAAATGGACGCGATCGGCCAGGCCTGCGGCATTCGCCTGCCGGACACCGGCGGACACGGATCGGCGGTTCAGCTCGACCAGGCGGGCCGTCACGTCCGACCGGCGGGGATGCGACCGAAGCACGCCGATCACGTCCCGGCCGTCGCCGGCGCACATGCTGAGAATGCTCACCGGCCCGGCCGCGGCTCCTTCGAGACACTCGGCGAGATGTTCCTGCACGCTCGCCAGTCGCTGCCGATATCCCTCGAGCCGGTAGGCCTTGTCGGGCCACCAACCCCATGCGCTGGGACTCCAACGGCGAAACCACGCTCGCAGGGCCGACATGACGGTCTCATTGGCGCAGGGCCGTCGGATCGTCAAACCGTCGTCGCCGTCGGAGAGGCGTGAGTCGATCGTGCGCACCGGGCACGAGCCCGACCCGGAGTTGAGGTGTCGGCCGGGTCGTGAGAAGCGATCACGATGGCACGTGCGTCGCATTCCGGCGAGTCCTCTCGCACGAGCACCTCGGCCCCGGCCGAGTCCGTGAGCACGACGAGCGCCGGCCCCGGCTTCCGCCGTGAGCTCGGGCTCTACGACTCGACCATGGTCGTGGCCGGCGGGATGATCGGCTCGGGGATCTTCCTCGTCACCGCCGACATGGCACGGCTCCTCGGGTCGGCCGGCTGGGTGCTCGTCGCCTGGGCGATCACCGCGGTGCTGACCCTGGCCGCGGCTCTCACCTACGGCGAGCTCGCGGCGATGATGCCGCAGGCCGGCGGCCAGTACGTCTACCTGCGCGAGGCCTTCTCGCCGCTCGCGGGCTTCCTCTACGGCTGGACCCTCTTCACGGTCATCCAGACCGGGACGGTCGCCGCGGTGACCGTCGGCTTCGCGCGCCACGTGGGCCTCTTCCTGCCGTGGATCGCGGAGGACCGCTGGATCGTCCCGCCGGTCCACATCTCCGCGCACTACGCGCTCTCCCTCTCGACGGCGCAGGCGCTCGCGATCGCGGTCGTGGCCCTCATCACCTGGATGCACACGCGCGGGATCGCGCTCGGGCGGATCGTGCAGGACGTGTTCACGACCGCGAAGATCGGGATCCTGCTGGCGCTGCTCGGCCTCGGCCTGCTGCTCGGCCGCCACGGCGCGGGCATCGCCGAGAACTTCGGACGCGCCTGGGAGCAGCGCGGGCTCGTGACGGTGTCGCCCGGCCTCGACGCCTCCACCCCGGGCGGGCTCCTTGCGGCGCTCGCGGTCGCGCAGGTGGGGTCGCTCTTCTCGTCGGACGCCTGGAACAACATCACCTTCGCGGCCGCCGAGGTGCGCCGCCCGAAGCGCGACATCCCGCTCGCGCTCGCGATCGGCACCGGGCTCGTGGTCGGGCTCTACTTTCTCGCGAACCTCGTCTACTTCGCGGTGCTGCCGCTCGCGGCCGTGCAGAACGCGCCGTCGGACCGAGTCGGCGCGGCCGCGATGGAGGCGATGCTCCCGGGACTCGGCGCGAAGCTGCTCGCGGCCGGCATCCTGGTCTCGACCTTCGGCTGCGCGAACGGGATGCTGCTCGCGGGTGCGCGCGCCTACTGGGCGATGGCGCGCGACGGGCTCTTCTTCCGCGGGGCCGGCCGGCTGAACGACCGCGGCGTGCCCGAGCGCGGGCTCTTCCTGCAGGGGCTCTGGACCGCGGCGCTCGTGCTCGTGCGGACCTTCGACCCGTCGACGGGCAAGTACGGCAACCTCTACGGCAGCCTGCTCGACTACGTGGTCTCGGCAGCGCTGCTCTTCTACGCGCTCACGGTGCTCGCGGTGTTCCGCCTGCGCGCGACCCGACCCGACGCCCCGCGTCCCTACCGCGCGATCGGCTACCCGGTCGTGCCCGCCCTCTACGTCGTGGCGGCGCTCTTCATCGTGGCGCAGCTCGCGATCCACCGGGCGGAGACGACGTGGCCGGGCTTCGCGATCGTGCTGCTCGGACTGCCCGTCTACGGGCTCCTGCGGGGACGGCTGGCTGCACGCGGCGAAGAGGGTTGACCCGACCCGGGCACCGGCCTAGCCGTCGAGCGTGATCGCCCGCCGACGGGAGCCCCGGCCGTCGCTCGTCGCTTCGCTCGCGACCCTGCTCGCGACGTGCGTCGCGACGCTGCTCGCAGCCGCGGCGCCCGCGTCGGCGCAGTCGCCGCCGCTCGACCATCTCTCCTGCTTCAAGATCCGCGACCGCGCGGTGCGCGCCGCCTACACGGCGAACCTCGAGACGAGCGACCCCGGGATCGCGCTCGAGCCCGGCTGCAAGGTGAAGGTGCCGGCGACGATGCTGTGCGTGGACACGTCGAAGACGGGCGTGTCGCCGCCGCCACCCGGCGCTCCCGACGGCCCGTCGGCGGGCCGCTACCTCTGCTACGCCGTGAAGTGCGACGGCACGCGGCCCGACCGCACGCTCGTCGACCAGTTCGGCACGCACCCGGTGACGGTCGGGCCCGCGAAGATGCTGTGCGCGCCGGTCTCCGATCCGTCGCCCACGCCGACGCCTTCGCCCACGCCGGGCCCGACGCCGACGCCGGCTCCTCCCGCGGGCGGGCTCTTCGAGGCGCCCGCGCCGTGGAACCAGCGGGTCGACGGCCTGCCGAAGAGCGCGTCCTCCGACGCGATCACCTCGTGGCTCGCCTCGGCCGGCGGCTTCGGGCTCGGGCGCGTGCAGATCGACTTCGGCA
>JAFMJW010000322.1 GCA_017853315.1 Alphaproteobacteria bacterium | reverse complement strand
CGTGGACGGCACCGAGCAGCGCGCCGGCGATCGCGCCGTTCGTGTCGGTGTCGCCGCCCGCCGAGACGGTCGCGACCAGCGCCTGCTCGAAGCTCGTCGCGTGGACGAGCTCGTGGAAGGCGTTGCGCAGCGCGAGCACGACGTAGCCGATCCGGCCGCGGTCGAGGCGCCCCGTCGGATTCACGTCAGGTTCGGCGAAGACCCGGGCGACCTCCGGCGAGAACGACGCCTGGGAGCGCACCCAGTCCGCGGTCGCGGCGAAGACCCGGGCCGGCCCCTCGCCCGTGCGGATCGCGTGGGCGATCGCGACGCAGAAGGCCGCCACCGCGTCCCCGCAGGTCGGGTTCGGGTGGGTGATCGAGGAGTCGGCGCGAGCGTCGCGCGCGAGTTCGTCGCGATCGCGCCTCCAGCCGAGGATCGCGAGCGGGCTCACCCGCATGAGCGAGCCGTTCGCCTTGCTCTCGGGGTTGGGCGCCCCCCCGAGTGCGGCGTCCGTCGTGGTGCCGATGTCGAACGGGCCCGAGGTGCGCCACCGGCGGTAGGCGATCGCCGCGGCCTCGCGGTCGTATCGCCCGTTCCCCAGGATCGATCGGGCGAGCACGAGCGCCATCTCGGAGTCGTCGGTCGGCTGCCCCGCGATCGTGCCCCAGGCGCCGCCGTCGCGCATGTCGCGGACGCCGTCGGGGTAGTCCGAGCGAATCTCGTCTTCGTCCTTGAACTCGACCATCTGGCCGAGCGCGTCCCCGACCAGCTGCCCCAGCAGCGCCCCCTGGGCTCGCGAGAGGACGCCCGCGTCGCGCAGGAGGTCCTCCGGTCGCGGAGTGTGGAGGGGGTAGAGCCGGACGATCTCGCGCGCGGCGGGGTCGGCGACCCGGGACCTTTCGTCGGCCCCGGCCCCACGCTGCTTCTTCTCCGACCGCACCTGCTTCGCGAGGCGGACCGCCGCCTCCGGGTCGCCCGCGAACACGCGGGTCGCCGCGTCCGCCGCCGGGTCGTACGCGAGCTCGCGGCCGTCCTCGTCGAGCACGACGCCGTCCACCGCGCGCAGCAGCGCGTGGCCGCCGGCGACGTCCCAGTCGGAGACGTGATTCAGCGAGGAGGTCGCATCCCCGTCGCCGGCCGCGACCAGCGCCAATCGGTAGGCGATGCTCGGCATGGCGAGGAATCGGGCCGGGGCGACCATGCGCGCGTTCCACTCCGGGTCCTCGTCGGCCGACGAGCTCGCGAGGACGACGTGCTCCGCCCCGAGCGCGGCCGGCAGCGGCGTGCGCGCGACGACGGCCCCGTTGCGGAGGAACGGCTCGCCTTCGGCCCAGGTGAACAGGTCGCCCCGGTCGTCGGGCGCCGCGGGCGAGAACACGATGCCCAGCACCGGGCGACCTTCCGCGACGAGCGCGATCGAGAGGGCCGCCCCGCGACGGCCGCGCAGGAAGTCCTTCGTGCCGTCGTTCGGGTCGACGACCCAGGTCCGGCCGCTGCGCGAGGGGCGGTTCAGCCGACGCGAGACCGACTCCTCGCCCTTGAAGCCGTCGTCGGGGAACTCGCGCCCGAACTCCGCGCGCAGGAAGTCCTCGACCTCGGCATCGATCTCGGCGTGCTCATGGCCGTCGCCGCGGGCGCCGCCCGGCCGGTGGAACTCCTCGAGCAGCATCGCACCCGCACGCCGGGCGAGAGCCGTCGCGACCGCGAGCTCCCGGCGCAGGTTCGTCTTCGTCTCCGTGTCCTTCGTCCGTTCGTCCTTCGTCAAACTGCCCCCTTCCCGCGTCGCCCGCGTCGATCCCGGGCCGTCCTCGGTCGGCCCTGTCCCCGCCGGGGGGAGGATCCCGCCCGGCAGGAACATCATGCACACGGCCGAGGACAGACGTTGTCCCCGGCCGCCGAGCGGCGAGTCCCGGGATCCGGAGCTCCCGAAGCGACGACCTCGGGACAAGGGTTGTCCGGCCCCGTCGCTACGCTTCGATGCGTCGAGGCCGGGCGACGCCCCGCGCGGCCTCGGCCCCGGAAATTCCCGGCTCATCGACGAAATCTGCAACGAAGGAGGACGCTTGGCGCAGGCGAACGGCGACGCACACCACGAGGAAGACCACACCGAGATGAACAGGGCGGCCCAGGCGCTCGCGCGGCTCCGCGGGCGGCCCTGCCTCGTGCTCGCGCGCGAGGAGATCGACCGCTGGGACGTTCGGATCCTCGTCGAGGAGCTCTCGCGCTGGGAGCCGCGCGAGGAGATCGACGTGCTGCTCTGCACGAGCGGCGGGAGCATCGACGGCGCCTACCGCATGCTGCGCGAGATCCGTCGGCGCTACGCCGTGATGACGCTCTTCGTCCCGGCCTACGCGAAGAGCGCGGGCACGCTGTTCGCGCTCGGCGCCGACGAGATCGTGATGGGCCCGCTCGGCGAGTTCGGGCCGATGGACGCGGTGAACGCGCTCGCGATGAGCGCACCTCTCGGCCGCGACGGCTCGAGCCTGCTGCCGGGCATCGCGCTCGAGGTGCTCCGCAACAGCGCGACCGGCTGGGTGAGCGACGCGGCCGAAGCGGTGGCGCTGGTGACCGGCGGCGCGCCGAAGGACACGATGGGCCACGCGATCGACCTCGTGACGAAGCTCACGGCGCCGGTGCTCGCGCAGGTGACCCCGGAGACGCTCGCCGCCTCGACCCGCCAGACGAACCTCGGCCGCCACTACGGCGGACGCGTCTCGGAGCGCTACCGCCGCGGCGTGCGGCGCGGCGTCGCCAAGCGCCAGGTCGAGCGCCTGGTCGTCGGCTATCCCTCGCACGGCTTCGTGATCGACTACGAGGAACTGGTCGACATGGAGCTCCCGGTGCGCCCGGCCGAGGGGCTCGAGCACGACGTCCTGCTGCGTCTCGGGCTCTTCCTCGTGAAGCCGCCGATCGGCTGCCCCGACGAGATCTTCTACGTCGCTGCGGAAGGCGACGAGCGGATCGAGTTCGACGACGACGCTGGTGACGACGAGAGCGAGGGCGACGACGACGGCCCGGAGGTGCACGCGGCGGGACGCAGCGACGGCGCCCCGGGCGCGGAGGGGCACGGGGACGAGTCCGCCGAACATGCGGCCGCCGCAAGCGCGAGCGACGCGGGGGCGTCGGCCGCGGATCCCGCGACGGACGGCGACCACCGCGCGCGGCGCGGCCCCGGCTCCGGGCCGGCCCGCCGGCGCGGACGCGACGCTGCGGCGGCGGGGGCCGAGTCTTGAACCGCTGGGTCCGGGTCGGGCTGCTGACGGCACTCATCGAGTACCTGAAGGGCCCGGTGGAGCCGCCGGCGCCGCGGCCCGTGCGAGCGCCCGATCCCGACTCCGACCCGAGCGAGTTGCAGCGCGAGCTCGCGAAGCTCGCCGCCGCGATGAGCGAGACGACCCGGACGCTCGGTCGGATGATCGAGTTCCAGGACCTGACCAACCGCGCGACCGGCGACGGTCTGTCGCGCCTGCGCAACCTGGTCGCCGACGCGGTCGAGGCGCGCGAGGGCG
>JAFMJW010000071.1 GCA_017853315.1 Alphaproteobacteria bacterium | reverse complement strand
GCCGGGTCGCGCAGGTAATCGGCGCCGGTCGCGACCGCGACGAGTCCGGCGGTCGGCTGCGTCATCAGGTTGAAGACGACGCCGTCGACCACGCCCGCGAGGTCGGCCCCGCGGCCGGTCACCGGCCCGAGGAAGAGGTCGCGTGGAAACACGTCGTTCACCGGCACGTTGTCCCACACGATCACCGGGCGACGGGCGAGTTCGCGAAAACCGCGCGCGACGTCGCCGGGGATCGATCCCGAGACGACGCCGGGGCCCGTCCACATCACCGGGACGTGGGGCGGCACCAGCGCCGCGTAGGCGTCCCAGGTGGCCTGCGGCGGGGCGGGGTAGTCGACGAGCCCGGGAAAGCTCGGGTGGAGAATCTCCTCGGCGCTGCCCGCGTAGAGCGGTCCGATGAACCAGGCGTCGCTGCCGTCGCCGAACGCGTCCACGATCTCGACGAAACGCGCGACGAGCCGCGCCTGCACGGTCGGGTCGAGCACCGGCGCGCCGGGCTGCGTGATGTCGTCGAGCAGGAGCGCGAAGCCGCGGACGCCCGCGTCGTGCACCGCAGCGAGCTTCTGCGCGAGCAGCGTCTCGTCCGCGGGGCTCGCCGGGTCGAAGCTCAGCCCGGGAGAGATCGCGAAGCGCACCCGCGTGCCCACCTGCTCGCCGACCGCCGCGAGCGAAGCGAAGTCGGCGAGCTCGTCGGCGCCGTAGGGCTCGCGCCAGTTCTCCCGGTGCTTCGGATCGAGCTTGGGTGCGTAGACGTACGTGTCGAGTCCGCGCGCGCCGCCGAAGCGCAGCAGGCGCTCGCGCCGTTCGCGGGTGTACGGCGGCCCGTAGAAGCCCTCGATCGTCCCGCGCACGCGGAACGCGGGCGGGGGCTCGCTCGACGTCTCGCCGCACCCGGCGAGCGCGGCGCAGCCGGCGACGGCCGCGGCGAGGGCCGCGACCCGGAGGCGAGCGGAACGTCGACGCATGGCCCCCGCTACCATGCCGGGACGGGCCGGAGGAAGCCGCGTTCCGCCCTGCGAACGCTCGTTCGTGCCGCGGGCCGCGACCGCGCGCGTCATCCCCGGCCGTGCGTTCGCGCTCGCTCAGGCCTGCGCTGCGCCGGCGCTCTCCCCGCCGTGCGCGTCGGCCCCGGCCGCCGAGGAGGCGTCCGCGCCCTCGAGCCAGAACAGCTGCTGCACCGGGATCCCGAGCGCTTGCGAGATGCGGAGGGCCGTGACCAGCGTGGGCTTCACGCGGCCGTTCTTGATCCGGTTCAGGTGGCCCTGGTCGAGTCTCGCGACCAGCGCGACCTCGCCCTCGGCGAGGCCGCGGTCGTGCAGGACGCGGTTCAGCTTGTTCTTGAGCTTCATCGCCTTCTCCGTCTCGCACGGCGCCGGTGCGACGTGCCGCCGCGGCATGCGGCGGGGCCCGGCGGCGGTTCGTGCCGGGTGCATGACCACGATCGCGGCGGAGCCGTAAGCCCCGCGCGACTATTCGTGCACTAGCGTGAGCGGTGGAGAGCGTCCCTGCCGCGATGCGGACGAGGCCGGCACGGCTCGCCTGCGGCGACTCGCTGCACTGCATGCATGCGCCGACGTCCGACGAGTCGTCATCGAAAATCGTCTTGACCACGTTTCGACGCGGCTGCTAGTGCGGCGCACATGTTTCGCTACCTGGTCCTCGGCCTTCTCCGCGACGGCAAGCCCCGGCACGGCTGGGCGCTGCGCAACGAGTACCGCGACCGGGCCGGCGTCGAGATCAATTCGGGCAGCTTCTACCGCGAGCTGCAGCGGCTGGTCTCCGATCGCCTGGTCCGCGTCGCCGACTCCGCGCAGCAGGATGCGCGTCGCACTCCCTACGTGATCCTCGACGCCGGCCGCAGCGCGTTCGACCGCTGGCTCGCTTCCCGGCTCTCGACCGTCGAGCCGGCCGCGGACGACGAGGTCGCCTGCCGCGCGACGCTTCTCGCGGAAGGCGATCCCGACCGCATGCGCGCCGCCCTCTCCGAGTGGCAGGAGCAGCTGTGGATCGCCGGCAAGACGCTGGAGCGCGAGCGCCTCGACGCGGTCGACCTGTCCGCGAGCGACCCGGCGCGCGCCGAGATCCTTTCGCTGCTGCTGGCGCGGCGGATCCGGCACGTCGCGGCGGACCTCGAGTTCGTCGCCGAGACGAGCGCGCTGTTCGAGCATCGCTGGACGGAGCGCCCGGTCGCGGCCTCGAACGAGTCCGGGTCGGTCGCGCAGGCCGGCGCGGGCCTCGCGCTGGCCGCGGCCGCCGGTGCCGGGGTCTCGGCCCCGGCCTCGGCTGCGGCGACGATGGCGACGGAGGCGACTTCCGTGGGCCGTCCCGCGGCGGCGAAGCGGGCACCCGCGCCCGCGGATGCGCCGCCGGCCTCGCGGCCGCGGGCCCGGCGGACGCTCGCTTGAGACTCGTCCGGGTGTCCCCGAGCGAGGCGTCGCGGCCGGAACACGGCCGCGACGCCGCCGGCGCCGAGCAGGCTCCGGCGGCGATCCGCTTCGAGTCGGCGAGCATCGAGTACGGCCGTGTCGGCCGGCGCGTGCGCGCGCTCGACGGCGTCGACCTGGTCGTGCCGCGGGGACAGGTGCTCTCGCTGCTCGGGCCGAGCGGCAGCGGGAAGAGCACCCTGCTGCGCCTCGCCGCGGGGCTCGAACCGCCCGGATCCGGCACGGTCTCGCTGCTCGGCCACGACCTCGCCGCGCTCGCCCCGACGCGGCGTTGCGAGTTCCGGCTGCGCCGCGTCGGGCAGGTGTTCCAGGGCGGACGGCTCCTTCCCGGCATCGACGTGCGCGAGAACGTCGCGCTGCCGCTCGCCTTCCTCGGCGCCGGGCGTGCGCGCTCGCTCGCCCGCGCCGACGAGGTCCTCGATCGCGTGGGCGTCGCGCGCGCCGCGCGGACCCGGATGCCGGCCTCGCTCCCGGGCTGCGACCGACAGCGGGTCGCGATCGCGCGGGCGGTCGTCGCGGGACCGGAGGTGCTGGTCGCCGACGAGCCCTCGGGTTCGCTCGACTCCCGCTCGGCGCGCGCGATCCTCGACCTGCTCGCCGCGCTCGCTGCGGAGTCCGGTCTCACGCTCGTCGTCGCGACCCATGCGACGGAGGTCGCGACGCTCGGGCATCGCACGATCGTCCTGCGCGACGGACGGCTCGTGCGCGACGTCTCGACCGTGCCGCGACGGCCGGCCACGGTCTGCGCGGCACGGCTGGTGCCGGCCTGAGCGGGTGCGCGGTGGCACTCCGCTTCGCCCTTCTCGCCCTCCTCGCGAGGGTCCCGATGCACGGCTACGCGGCGCACCGCGCGTTCGACGATGCCTTCGGCGACGTCGTGGAGTTGAACCACGGGCGCGTCTACCAGGTGCTGCGCACGCTCGAGGAGGAGGGGTTCGCGACCGGCGAGGAGCGCCGCGAGGGGCGGCGCCCGGCCCGGCGCGTGTACGCGGCGAGCCCGCGCGGTCGCGAGGCGGTCGATGCCTGGCTGCGGTCGGCGGGCGAGCGCGGCGAGCCGCTCGGCGAGGAGTTCTTCCTGCGCCTGCTCGTCGGGCGCGAGCGCGGCGAGGATCCGCGCGCCTGGGTCGCTGCGGAGCGCACGCGCGTGGCAGAACTCCTGCGCCTCGCCGGCGGCGCATCGGCCGATGCCGGACGCGGCGCGGAGGACGTCGGCGGGCTCGTGGCTTTCTGGCGCCGCCTGCGCGCGCGCGCGGACCTCGCCGTGCTCGACGAATGCCTCGCGATGCTGGACCGGTGCAGGGCGAAGGGGGCGGCGCGCGCCGCTACTGCATCACGCCCGGCATCTGGAGGCTGAAGCGGGGGATCTCGGCCTGGAACACGCGGCCGCCCGCCTCGTGCATCTCGTAGGTCCCCTCCATCGTCCCGACGGGCGTCGCGAGCACGGCACCGCTCGTGTAGCGGTGGGTCTCGCCGGGGGAGAGCGTCGGCTGCTCGCCGACGACGCCGGGGCCCTCGACTTCCTCCACCTTCCCGTTGCCGTCGGTGATGATCCAGTGGCGGCGCTTCAACTGGACGCGAGCCTCGCCCTCGTTCGAGATGGTGATGAAGTAGGCGAAGGCGTAGCGGTCGTCCTCGGGGGCCGAGTGCTCGGGCAGGTAGGAGGACTCGACGCTGACGCGCACTCCGTCGGTGATCGCGGTGAACATCGCGAACCTTCCGGTAGGAGAGCGCGCGCCGCGGGTCAACGTCCCGGAGTCGAGCCGGCGGACAGGTCGATCGGCGCCCCCGCCACCGGCGGCCCCTGCGTCCAGTCGCAGCGCCAGCCCGGGAAGGCGAACGCCGGGTAGGGATCGGGCTCGATCGGCTCGGGGGACTCGTGGACGACCGCGATCTGCCGGTCCTCGCGGACGAGCCCGAGCCGGAACTTCTTGGCGAGATGCCGGGTCCTGGGATCGAAGCGGACGGTTCCGCCCGGACCCTCGATCGAGGCGCCCTTCGAGAGCGCCGCGAGGACGGTCTGGGGGTCGGTCGTGCCGGCCCGCTCGACCCCGAGCTTCCAGAGCTTCACGGCCACGTAGGCCGACTCCATCGGGTCGTCGGTCACGCGGTCGAGGCCGAACTCCGAGCGGAACGCGTCCACGAAGGCCCGGTTCGCCGGCGTGTCGATCGACTGGAAGTAGTTCGCGAGGACCCACTGCCCCGCGACCTGGGAGGGGAGCAGCGAGCGAATCTCGTTCTCCCCGATGCTGGTCGCGACGACCGGCAGCTCGTCGGGGCCGACGCCCTGCTTCGCGAGCTCCGCGTAGAAGTCGACGTTCGAGTCGCCGTTGATCGTGCTGAGGACGACGTCGGGGTTCGTGCCGCGGAGCTCCGCGATCGGGCGGCGGAAGTCGTGCGAGCCCAGCGGGACGTAGGCCTCGCCGACCACCTCCACCCCCTTCGAGGCGAGGTACTTCCGCGCGACGTAGTTCGCCGTGCGCGGGTACACGTAGTCGGAGCCGATCAGGTAGAACCGGCGCCTGCGGCCTCCCGCGTCGCCGAGGAACCAGTCGAGGGCCGGCAGGATCTGCTGGTTCGGCGTCGAGCCGGTGTAGATCACGCCCTCGGCGCACTCGTTGCCCTCGTACTGGACGGCGTAGAAGAGGAGGCTCTTCGCCTCGGCGATGATCGGCGCCATCGCCTTGCGGCTGTCCGAGGTCCAGCCGCCGAACAACGCGAACACCTTGTCCTCCGAGAGGAGCTTGCGTGCGCGCCGGGGGAAGATGTCGGCGGAACGGGAGCGCCCGTCCTCGATGACCGCCTCGACCGGGTGCCCGAGCAGGCCGCCCGCGGCGTCGATCTCGAGCAGGGCGAGTTCCTCCGCGTCGCGCAGGCCCGTCTCGCTGATCGCCATCGTGCCGGTCTGCGAATGCAGCAGGCCGATCCGGATCGGCGTCGGACCCGGCGGGGGCGTGAAGAGCTTCTCGAGGAGGCGGCCGTCGCAGCCGGAGAGGAGGGCCGCGCAGACGGCCGCGACGGCGAGGACGGTGCGGGAGAGACGGGGTCGGCGCACCATCCCTCAGTCCTCCATGAGGTCCGAGAGGATCGGCTCGAACGGAGCGGCGGAGAGGCTGACCGCGCCGCGGAACGGATTGTCCATGTCCGCGATGAGGAAGATCATCGCGCCGAGGAAGGCGGCGAGCAGCCCTCCCAGGAAGAGGTGCGACAGCAGGCTCATGTCGAAGAGCCAGACGAGCACCAGGTTCGCGATCGCGCCCAGGAACACGACGTACCACATGGTCCCGGGGATGCTCGTGCCGACCGACTGCAGTCGCATCCGGCGGGCCTCGTAGTAGACGTTGAACTGGCGCAGGGTCTCCGCGTGCATGACTTCCTCGGCCGCCGTCATCGGCTGGAAGCGCAGCAGCCGCTCCTGGAAGGCCGTCATGCGGACGTCGCCGCCCTTCGGCACGATGCCCCTCTGCTGGAGCGGCCAGGCCTGCTTCACCACGTACCGCGTGTAGTCGCGCAGCAGCCAGGTCAGGTTCTGGCGCTCGGGCTCGGGGTAGGCGGCGATGTCGCGCCGCAGCGCCGCGAGCGAGGAGGCCTCCTTCGCGACGATGCCCTGCGTCGTGCCGTAGCCCTGGTAGGCGGCGACCGCGAGCAGTCCGAGCAGCAGTCCGTAGAACACGCCGAAGATCGACAGGATGTATCCGACGATGTCGTTCAGGCTCGAGCGCCCGCCGAGCAGCGGCCGCAGGATCGGGCGCGCGAAGATCGCGCCGAGCCAGCTGAACAGGATGAACGCGCCCGACGTGAGCGCGGCGAACTCCCACGTCGGGACGTCGAAGATCCACGAGACCATGGGCGGTGGTCCTAGCGGATCCCGGGCGCCCCGCGAAACCGGTCGGTGCTCGGGGGTTCGCCTGCGACGCTCCGACGCGGGTTCGGTTGCGGCGGGCGGCCGGCCGTGGCTAGTCAGGTTCCCGTCAGCCGACCCGGAGACAGGAGCCGCACGACGATGGCCGAAGAGTACAAGGCGCCGCTGCCGAACCCGACCCCCGACTCGAAACCCTTCTGGGAGGGGGCGCGACGCCACGAACTCCGCCTGCAGAGGTGCCGCACCTGCTCCGAGGCGTACTTCTACCCCCGCAACGTCTGTCCCGGCTGCCTCTCGACCGACGTCGAGTGGTTCACCGCGAGCGGGCGGGGCACGTTGCACACCTTCTCGATCGTCCACCGCGGGCTCAAGGTGACGCCGCTGCCGATGCCCTACGTGCTCGCGGTGGTCGAGCTCGAGGAGGGCCCGCGGATGATGACGAACCTGGTGGGCGTGCCCGCCGACCCCGAGCACGTGCGCTGCGACATGCCGGTCGTGCTCGAGTGGGCCGACGTGACCCCCGAGGCGACGCTGCCGCGTTTCCGCCCGGCCTGATCCGCGGAGAGGAGCCCACATGGCCAGGGATCGACTCCACGAGATGCGCGGCCGCGTCGCGATCGTCGGCGCGGCCGAGTCCGACGAGGTCGGCAGGCTGCCGGGCAAGTCCGCCCTCATGCTGCACGCGGAGGCTGCGCACAACGCCCTCGCCGACGCCGGGCTCGGAGCGAAGGACGTGGACGCCGTCCTCTCGACCGGGCGGCAGACCGCCAACGACGTGCCCGAGTATCTCGGCATCCGCCCGCGCTACCTCGACAACACGCAGATGGGCGGCTGCTCGTTCATCGCCCACCTCCAGCACGCGCTCTGCATCGTCGAGGCGGGGGTCGCCGAGGTCGTGCTGATCACCCACGGCGAGAGCGGCGCCTCCCGCGTCGGCATGGGCGGCGGCGACCGCTTCGCGCCCGACACCCCGCCCGGGCAGTTCGAGATGCCGTTCGGGATCGGCGGCCCGCCGACCCGCTACGCGCTCGCGCAGGCGCGACACATGCACGAGTACGGCACGACCCGGGAGCAGGTCGCCGAGGTCGCGGTCTCGACCCGCAAGTGGGCGCAGAGGAATCCGCGCGCGCTCATGCGCGACCCGATCACGGTGGACGACGTGCTCTCGTCGCGGGCGATCGCCTGGCCGATCCACCTGCTCGACTGCTGCGTGGTGACCGACGGCGGCGGAGCGCTGGTCGTGACGTCGGCGGACCGCGCGAAGGACCTGCGCCGGAAGCCCGTCTGGGTGCTCGGCACCGGCGAGGCGACCTGCCACTCGATCATCTCGCAGATGCCGCGCTTCCACGTGTGGGACGCGGCGGTCATGGCCGGCGAGCGCGCGTGGGCGATGTCGGGCGCGAAGCCCTCGGACGTCGACCTCGCGATGCTCTACGACGCCTTCACGATCGTGCCGATCCTCGCGCTCGAGGCGCTCGGCTTCTGCAAGCCGGGCGAGGGCGGGGCGTTCGTCGCGAACGGCCGCACGGCGCCGGGAGGTGCGTTGCCGATGAACACGAACGGCGGCGGCCTCTCCTACACCCACACCGGGATGTACGGGATGTTCCTGCTGGTCGAGGCGGTGCGGCAGCTGCGGGGCGAGTGCGGCGAGCGCCAGGTCGCCGGGGCGAAGACCGCGGTCTGCCACGGGACCGGCGGCATCCTCTCGGCGTCGGCGACCGCGATCCTCTCGACGGAGCGCTGAGCGGTCGCGTCGGCCCCGGCCGATCGACCGTCGGGACGGAGACCTGACGGCTTCCTGATCCCGGGATCGAATCGGCGCACGGGGCCTTTTGCCGGCCGACCGGAGGCGTTGCGCGGAGGCGGCTCCCCCGTCGGCGTGCCTTCCGGGGCACGAGGGAGCCCTGCCCCGGGGACGGATTCGTCGGCCTTCACGAGGAGAACGGGTCCGCGTCCGCCGTGCCGCGAACTCGCCCCTCGCCCGATCTTCGCCCGACGCCCGGTTGCGGACCCGCAGGGGCCGTGGCAGGAGTCGGGGCCGCGTTCGGGAGAAGGACTGCCCGATCGTGACCCGTCGATACTTCGAACGTTGGCAAGGCCTCGCAACCGTCCAGCCCGTTCCGGGCACGGTCCGGCGTTTCGGCCGGAGTCTCGTGCACGGGCGGAGGACTGCGCGGCGAAAGGGGTAAGGAAACGATGGCGAACGACCTGCTGGGAATGTTCCAGGACTATCTGACGCCCGACGTCATGGGAAAGATCGGCTCTCTCGTCGGCGAGAGTCCGGCCAACACCGAGAAGGGACTGGGCAGCGCGATCCCGGCCGTCCTCTCCGGCCTCATGAACATGGGCTCGACGAGCAGCGGCGCTTCCACGCTCCTGAACCTCGTGAACGGCTACATGTCCGGCAACCTCGGCGGGAGCCTGCTCTCGAGCCTGCCCGCCCTGCTCGGCAACAGCCAGCAGTCGAGCTCGATGCTCTCGACCGGCGCGGAACTGCTCTCGAAGATCTTCGGCAACAAGACCCCCTCGGTCGCCGAGCAGGTCGCCAAGGCGGTCGGCATCGGCAGTCCGTCGGCGACGAGCCTGCTCTCGCTCGCGGCCCCGCTCGTCCTCTCGGTGCTCGGCAAGGAGACCAAGAGCCGCGGCCTGAACGCGGCCGGCCTCGCAAGCATGCTGCTCGGCCAGAAGGACGTGATCGGCCGTCTCGCGCCCGCCGGGCTCTCGAGCATCCTCGGCTCGGTTGCCGCGGCGGCGACCGACCATGGCACGGCGGCGCGCACGGCGCGCGTCGAGCCCGCCCGCACCCCGGTCGCGCCGAAGCCTGCCTCGCCGCTGCGCTGGCTGATCCCGCTGCTCGCGCTGCTGGGCCTGGGCTCGCTCTTCTCGTCGCGCGGCTGCGGGGAGGCCGAGCGCAAGCCTGCCGTGGCGCCGCCGGCGAAGCCGGCCGCCCAGGCCCCGGCGGCGCCCGCCCCGGCGGCGCCGGCTGCCGCTCCCGCGGCGGCTCCCGCCGCCAACGACGGGCTCGCGAGCATCACCCTGCCGGGCGGTGCCACGATCAAGGTCAAGCCGGGCGGGTTCCGCTTCAACCTCGCCAAGTACCTCGCCAACACGTCGGACACGACCGTGCCGCGCACGTTCATCTTCGACGACCTGAACTTCGACTCGGCGACGACGAACCTCACTCCCGAGTCGGTCGACACCCTGAACCAGCTCGTCGCCATCATGAAGGCCTTCCCGACGGCGCAGTTCCGCCTCGACGGCCACACCGACAGCACCGGCGACGCGGGCGCGAACAAGACCCTGTCGCAGCAGCGCGCCGACGTCGTGAAGGCCAAGATGGTGGCGGACGGCATCGACGCGGGTCGCATCTCGACGGCCGGCTGGGGCCAGGAGAAGCCGATCGCGTCGAACGACACCGAGGACGGCAAGGCGCGCAACCGCCGCACCGAGCTCGTCGTCACCGCGAAGTGATCTCGCGTCCCGGCGGCGGCCGCGTGCCGCCGCCGGGACGACCCGAAGCGAGGGGTACCCCGGCTGGGCCGGCGGTGCCCCTCTTCGTTGCGAAGGCAGGCCGTCGCCCGGTCTGCTAGGACGAGCGCCGCCATGGCCAACGTGATCGCGTTCCTTTCCCTCGCCCTTCTCGCCCTCGCCGTCGGTGCGGCCCTGCGTGCCGTCTGGGGGGCGATCGACGACCGCGAGTCCGCGTCGTCGGCGGCCGTCGCCCGCGCCCGGCAGGCCGAGGAGGCCTGGAAGCCCTACGAGGCGATCGCCCGGACGGCGATCGGCGAACAGGACTTCCGCGAGGCCGGCTGGACGCCGGAGCGCACGCGGCGCTTCCTCGACGAGCGCTTTCCCGGGCGCCAGGAGATCGTGGTCGGAGACCTGCGGCCGCTCCTCGACGACGTCCTCGTGCGCGACCTGCTCGCCTACCGGCGCCAGCGCCTGGACGCGGCCGAGCGCTACGAGCCGATCCGCCACACCTGGGTGAGCGTGGACCAGCTCGAGCGCGAGAAGGCGCTGCCGCACGAGCTGCGCCCCCTCGTCACCGAGCGCGAGCGCCAGAGCGGGCGGCTCATCCTCGCGGGCGACCTGATTCCCTTCGTCGGCCGCCCCGTCGTCCGCGACCTGCTGGAGAAGCGTCTCGAGGAGTGCGGGGCGAAGCCGCTCGCGCACTGAGGCCCGTCGGCCCCGGGGCGGCCGCTCGCCGCGCCCGCGGCGTTCGCGCCTCGAAGCCTCGTCCCGTCGGCGCCCCGACGCCGAGCGGAACTCAGTCGGCCGGGACGGTCTCTCCGCCCGCCGCGGCGTTCCTCGCCCCGCCCGCGTCCTCGCCTCGGTCGTCGCGCGCGTTTGCGACGCGCACGACCTCGACCCGGGCGACGCCGCGCGTGTCCATGCCGATCGCCCGCGCGGCCGCAGGGCTCAGGTCGATGATCCGGCCCGGCGCGAGGCGGCCCCGGTCGTTCACCCGGACGACCACGCTGCGACCGGTCGCGAGGTTGCGCACCCGGACGCGGGTCCCGAGCGGGAGCGTCTTGTGGGCCGCGGTGAGTTTCGAGGGGTCGAAGCGCTCGCCGCTCGCGGTGCGGCGTCCGTCGAACTTCCGTCCGTAGACGGAGGCCTGCCCGGTGGCGGCCCCGGCGGAGGTCGCGACGCCGACGAACATCGCCGCGGCGACGACGAGGACGGCCCGCGGTCGGAAGCGACCCGCGGCCCCCGGCGGCATCAGAACTTCCACGCGAGGCCGACGACCGGGCCCGCCATCGTCTCGAGCAGCCGGACGTCGCGGCCCTTCCCGTCGACGGTCTCGTAGTCGAAGGAGTAGGCCTTGTAGCCGAGCAGCAGGTCGGTCTGCGCCGCGCCCATCATGCCGAGGTAGACGTCGAAGACGCCCATCGCCTCCCACGCGAGCTGCGAGCCCGCGCCGAAGCCCCCGATGTCGCCGCGGAAGTAGAGCGAGACCCGCTCGCTCGCGTCGAGCGTGAACGCGGCGCCGACGAGCGGGTCGACCCAGTCCTGGGTCGTGCTGGTCGAGCGCCGGAGGTCGATCGCCGACGGATCGAGCGCGAGCCGCGAGAAGGCCCGGTTCCAGCGGAACCCGGCGTGCAGGTTCCCCTCGACGTGCCCCGGCTGCCCGGGCGTGCCCAGGTCGAGGAGATTCCACGCGAGCGCGAACTCGAGGAAGATCGTGTTCACGTCGACCTTGACCGGGACGACGTTGCGCACCTCGGGGTCGTCCTTGGCCATCGTGCCGGAGAAGTCGACGAAGGCGGTGATCGGCCCTTTGCGGGCGGCGAAGAATCCCATCGCGGCGAACAGGTCGCCGTTGCCGAGCAGGTCGAAGAGCTTCGAGTAGTCGACGTCGAAGGACGCCGAGCGCGCCCCGATCGCGGTCTTTCCCTGCACGGTCGAGACCCACAGGTAGGGCGCCACCGTGAACTCCCACGGGTCGTCGCGCAGCCGATCCACGAACCCGCGGTCCGGGACCGGGAAGGAGGTTCCGCCGACCGCGGCGACGCCGGCCGCGCCGGGCTCCGGCCCCCTCGGGCCGTGCCGCTCCGACTGGGCCCGGGCGACCCCGGCGAGCGAAAGAGAGAACGATGCGAGCAGCATGGCCGCCGCGACCCGGGCCGTCGGACCGCCGACGTCCCTTCCCCGATGCGCACTCCGAGCCATGGTTCCCTCCGCTTCCGCTTCCCGCGCGTCGCGCGGCGCCCGGGGCCGCGCGGCCGCCGGGCCGGCGCATCGTAGGACGGCCGGGGCGGGCCGCGCAACGCGGGCTCAGACCGAGACGGGATCGCCCGGGTCGAGGCCCGCGATCCGCGCGAAGGCCTCGCGGAGCGAGGCCGACCAGCTGCGGGACAGCTCCTGGAAGTAGGCGTCGTCGCGGTCGATGCGGCGCTCGAGCGAGACGCGCAGCGAGTCGGTCCTGTAGAGGAGGATGTCGAGCGGCATGCCGACCGAGAGGTTCGATCGCAGCGTCGAGTCGAACGAGAGCAGAAGAAGCTTCGCCGCGTCGGGCAGCGACATCGAGGGGCGCGCCACCCGGTCGAGGATCGGCTTGCCGTACTTGTGCTCGCCGATCTGGAAGAAGGGCGTGTCCGGGCCGGCCTCGATGAAGTTGCCCTCGGCGTAGACGTTGAACAGCCGGGGCGGCTCGCCGCGGATCTGGCCGCCGAGCAGGAAGGAGGCCGCGAACGGGGCGTGGCTCGCCTCGAGCGAGGGACCGTCGACGTCGCGCACCGAGCGCAGGGCCGAGCCCACGAGGCGGGCGGCGTGGAACATGTTCGGCGCGTCGAGCAGGTTGTCTCGCCCCTCGCGCCGTCCCGAGGAGACCTGCTCTTCGAGCAGGGTCACGACCGACTGGGTGACCGACAGGTTGCCGGCGGTCAGCAGCACGATGACCCTCTCGCCCGGCTCGATCCAGCGGTGGAGCTTGCGGAAGCAGGCGACGTTGTCGACGCCGGCGTTCGTCCTCGTGTCGGCCCCGAAGACGATCCCGTCGTCGAGCTTGAGCGCGGCGCAGTAGGTCACGACGAAACCCTCCCGGTCACTGCTGTGCCTGCCCGGCGGCGGCGTGCACCGTGACGTGCAGCGATTCCTCGCCCCCGCCGCGGCGCGACCCGCGCACCGGCGCCGCCTGCTCCGCGTCGAGCCCGCAGGCGAGCCGGACGTAGAGCTCGTCGGGGCAGATCCGGTTCGCCACGTCGAAGCCGATCCAGCCGAGCCCCGTCACGAGGGCCTCCGCCCACGCGTGGTGGGCCGACTCCGCCGTCTCCCCGGCGTCGCCGACCGCCATGTAGCCCGTCACGTAGCGGGCGGGAATGCCGAGCGTGCGCGCGGCCGCAACGAAGACGTGGGCGTGGTCCTGGCAGACGCCGCGCCCGAGCTCGAGCGCCTCGGGCGCGGTCGTGCGGCCGTGCGTCGCGCCGGGCTCGTAGTCGATCGCGTCCCGCACGACCCTCATCAGGTCGTGCAGGCGGGCGACGTCGTCCTCGCCCCGCGCTCGCGAGGCGAGGGCGCGGATCGCCTCGTCGGGGCGCGTGAGGGGCGTCTCGCGCAGGAAGACCCGGTCGGGCGCGACTTCGGCGAGGCCGGCGACGATGCCGTGGTGCTCCAGCGTCTCGACCGTGCCCCGCGCCCGGACGACGATCTCGTCGTGCCGCTCCGTGCGCGCGACGAGGTGGACCTCGTTGCCGAAGGCGTCGCGGAATCTCCCGGCGCGCTCGATGCCCGGGGTGTCGATCGACCACTCGAGGATCGCCTGGCCGTCGAAGGGCCGCGGCGTGAGCCGTAGCCGCTGGATCGAGTAGCTGGCGGCCTCGCTCCAGCGGTAGCGGGTGACGTGGTCGACGTGGATGCGCATGGTCGTCAGCCCCTGAAGTGGTAGTCGGCGGCGATCTGCCTCGCGAGGCCGTCGTTGCGGGCGCGCAGGTCGAGCAGGAACTCGTGCAGGCCCGCCTGGAAGATCTCGCCGATTTCCCGGTTGCGCAGGATCTCCGCGGTGGCGTGCGCCGCGTGGCCCGACGGCAGGCGCTCGCCGTGGAGGTCGGCGAGCAGGTCGAGCGCGCCCGCGATGCGTTCGTAGGCGAAGGCGAGCGAGCGCGGCATCTGCCGGTTCAGGATGAGCAGGTCGGCGACGTTCCAGGGCCGGTACGCGTCGCGGTAGACCCACTGGTAGGACCGGTGCGCCGACACCGAGCGGAGGATCGCGCCCCACTGGCGCTCGTCGACGCCCCCTCCCACCATGACGGTCTCGGGCAGCAGCACGTAGTACTTCACGTCGAGGATGCGAGCCGTGTTGTCGGCCCGCTCGACGAAGGCGCCGAGCTGGCTGAACGACCAGGTGTCGTTGCGCAGGATCGTCCCGGTGAGGGCGCCGCGGAAGAGCGCGGAGCGCTGCTTCACCCAGTCGAGGATCGCGACCAGGTCGCCGATCTCCATCCGGCCCCGGTTCCGCCCGACCCCGCCCAGCTCGATCCAGGTCGTGTTCAGGCTCTCCCACATGTCCTGGGTGAGTGCCGTGCGCTGGGCGCGGCCGTTCTGCCGCGCCACCTCGAGACAGGAGCGGACGCTGGACGGGTTCTCGTCGTCGAAGATCATCCAGTCGATCACGTCGTCGGCGGTCACCTCGCCGTGCCGCTCGAGGTATCCCCGTTCGCACCCGGAACTGGTGAGCGCGGAGCGCCACTCCTCGAAGCGACCGCCGCCTTCGCTCGGCATGAGGCCGATGCGGTAGGCGACCTCGACGAGGCGCGCGGTGTTCTCGGCGCGCTCGACGTAGCGGGAGAGCCAGAACAGGTCTTCGGCGGTGCGGCCGAGCATGGTCAGTCCTGCAGGACCCAGGTGTCCTTGGTGCCGCCGCCCTGGCTCGAGTTCACCACCAGCGAGCCCTCGCGCAGCGCGACGCGGGTGAGGCCGCCCGGGGCGAGCCGGATGCGGTCCCCGCACAGGACGTAGGGACGCAGGTCGACGTGCCGCGGCGCGATGCCCGCGTCGACGAGCGTCGGGCAGGTCGAGAGAGCCAGCGTCGGCTGCGCGATGTAGGCCTCGGGTCGCGCGCGAAGCCGTTCCCGGAACGCGTCGAGCTCCGAGCGGCTCGCGGCCGGGCCGACGAGCATGCCGTAGCCGCCCGAGCCGTGCACCTCCTTCACGACCAGCTCGTCGATGTGCTCGAGCACCCAGGCGAGGTCGTCCGGGCGCCGGCAGCGCCACGTCGGGACGTTCTGCAGGATCGGCGGGCGGCCGGTGTAGAACTCGACGATCTCGGGAACGTAGGTGTAGACGGCCTTGTCGTCGGCGATGCCGGTGCCGGGCGCGTTCACGATCGTCACCCGACCGGCGCGGTAGACGTCGAAGAGTCCCGGGACTCCGAGGACCGAGTCCGGGTTGAAGGCGAGCGGGTCGAGGAAGTCGTCGTCGATCCTGCGGTAGACGACGTCGACCGGGCGCAGGCCGCGCGTCGTCCGCATCCAGAGCCGCCCGTCCTCGACCACGAGGTCGCGTCCCTCGACCAGCTCGATGCCCATCTGGTCCGCGAGGAAGGCGTGCTCGAAGTACG
>JAFMJW010000321.1 GCA_017853315.1 Alphaproteobacteria bacterium | reverse complement strand
TCCGCCTCCGACAGCACGTGGGTCGAGAGGATCACCGCACGCTCCCCACCGAGACCGCGCACGAGCTCGCGCATCTCGGCGACCTGCTCCGGGTCCAGACCCGAGGTGGGCTCGTCGAGCACCAGCACGGGCGGGTCGCCCAGCAGCGCCTGGGCGAGGCCGACGCGCTGGCGGTAGCCCTTGGAGAGGTCGCCGATCCGCTGGCGGGCGACCGGCGCGATCGCGGTCGCGTCCATCGCGCGCGCGACCGACGGATCGAGATCTCGGGAGTCGATGCCCTTCATCTCGGCGACGAAGCGGAGGTAGCCCGCGACGTCCATGTCGGCGTAGAGAGCCGTGCGCTCGGGCAGGTAGCCGATCCGGCGCCTCGCCTCGAGCGGCTCGCGCACGACGTCGTGTCCGGCGACCTCGGCGCGCCCCGACGACGGGGGGAAGACCCCCGTCAGCATGCGCATCGTCGTGCTCTTCCCCGCCCCGTTGGGGCCGAGGAAGGCGACGACCTCGCCGCGCCCGACCTCGAAGGACACGCCGTCCACGGCGACGCGCGCGCCGAACCTCTTCGCGAGGCGCTCGGCGCGGATCGCCGGGACGTCGTCCATCGGGCGCGGCGCCCGTTCAGTGCTTGTAGGCGGTCGCGGCCCCGCCGACGTGGGGCGGCGGCGGCGACTTCCCCTCGGCCGCGAGCCTCGCCCGCGCGGCGTCGCGCACGTTCAGCAGGAACTTCGGCCGGATGATCTTCACGAAGGCCGGCACGACGACGAGCCCGCCGAACGTGTTCAGGATCATGAGGAGCGCCAGCAGCACGCCCATCTGCGCCTGGAACTTGAGCGACGAGAAGAACCAGAAGATCGTGCCCGCGAACATCGTCGTCGCGGTGAAGATGATCGCCTTGCCGGTCGTCGCGGTGGCGAAGTCGACCGCGTCGTCCACGTCGCGCCCCTCGTGGAAGCAGTCCATGATCCGGCTGAAGTGGTAGATGCCGTAGTCGACGCCGACGCCGGCGCCCGCGGCCGCGACCGGCAGCGAGTTCACGTTCATGTCGATGCCGAAGAGCACCATGACGGCCTCGCAGATGAACTGCGAGAACACGACCGGGATCATGAGGATGAGCGTCCCCATCCAGGTGCCGTAGGTCAGGTAGAGGCAGAAGGCGACGACCGAGAAGACGATCCCGAGCGTCGTCCAGTAACTCGACTCGACCTTCTCGTTCACCGCGGCGAGGATGCCGAACATGCCGCCCGCGAGCCGGAAGGAGAGGTTCTCGGACTCGTAGCGCTTCGCGAGCTCCCTCGCCTTGTCGATCGCGTTGTTGATGATCCGGTTCGAGTGGCCGCGGAACAGCGTGACGACCGTGCCGAACTGGTAGGAGGGATCGACGAAGCGGTCGAGGTCGCCCGACTGCCCGCTCTGGGTGAAGGTGTAGAAGAGCTGGGCGATGTTCTTCGGGTTCTCGGGGATGTAGCCCCACTTGGGGTCGCCCTCGTGGTAGAGGCGCGCGAGCTGCTTCACGATGTTCACGATCGACACCGAGAGCGCGGCGCCCTCGACCTGCTCCATCTCCTCGCCGAACTCCTCCATCGCCTGGAGCGGCGCCTCGGTCTTGATCTGGTCGGGCGCCTTCGTGTCGGCGATCGCGATCAGCTGGTTCGCGCCGAGGAAGTGCTGGTTCAGGTAGTCGTAGGCCTGGTTGTAGGGGTGGTTGGCGAACAGCAGCGCCGCGCCCGGACTCATGTCGCCGACCTTCAGCTGGCGGCCGAGGAGGAACGAGCCCACGCCGAGGGCCAGGGTGAGCAGGACGACGGCCCAGCGCCGCCAGCCCTCGCTGGCCCAGATCACGGCGTCGGTGAGCGCGTTGTAGATCCGGTCGCTGAAGCGGAGCTTCTCGTTGCCGGTCGGCTGCGGCGGCGGGTCGATGTAGGCGAGGATGATCGGGTGCAGCGTGACCACGCTGATGAAGATCGAGACGATCCAGAACGCGGCGAAGAGCGCGACCTTCTGGATGAGCGGGATCGGCGCGATCGCGACCAGCAGGATGCCGAGGCCGTCGGTGATGATCGAGGCCATCGCCGGCGCGAACAGGTTGCCGTAGGAGACCTTGATCGCCTCGTCCTTGTCCTTCAGCCGGTAGAACTCCTCGTGGTAGCGCTCCATCGACTGCACCGAGTGGCTGAGCGCACGCGCCGTGAGGAAGATCGGCACGACCAGGACGAGCGGGTCGAGGTTGAAGCCCAGCAGCGTGCCGAAGGCGAGGCCCCAGATCGTCGACAGGATGCCGGAGAAGATCGGCACCCAGACGCCGGTCCAGGTGCGGAAGTAGAACCAGAGGAGCACGCTCAACGAGAGGAACGTGAGCAGGAAGACCCACGCGACCTGCGGCGCGTAGCTCATGATCGACGAGAAGAGGTAGGGGAACCCGGTGATGAGGATCTCGTGGTTCGCGTCCTCCTCCTTCGCCTTGATGTCCGCGAGTCGCTGGTTCAGGTAGTTGAAGTCGAGCTTCTCCTCCCAGAACCCGGCGGTCGCGAGCGCGGCCGAGTCGTCCTCGGCGACGTAGACGCCGTGGATGCCCTTGGTCGCGTAGACCGCGAACTTGACCCGGTCGGCGTCCTCCTGGGTCTGGGGCACGCCGGGGTAGAACACCTCGCGGATCTGGATCGAGCCGCGGAAGGTGTTGATGCTCTTCATCTTCGGCGACGCGATCGAGAGCACCTGGTAGGGCACGACGCCCTTGGTCTGGATGATCTCGCGGGTGATGCGGTCGACCTTCTGCAGCGTCTCGGGGTTGTAGACGTCCTTGTACTTGCCGTCGGGCTTCACCCGGACCATGACCTGCAGCACGTTCGCGGAGCCGAACATGCGCCGGAACTCGTTGTAGATCTTGATGTACGGATGCTGCTTCGGATAGAAATCGAAGAAGTCCGTGTTCAGGCGCATCCCCGGGTACCAGAGGATCGAGAACAGGAAGAACGCCGTCACCGCGGCGATCGCGAGCGCGACCGCGCGCTTGTACTTCAGCAGGAACGAGAGGTAGGCGTCGATGACCTTCTGCGGGATCATGGGCGTCAGTGTCCTTCCGGCGTCTGGCCGATCTTGGATCCGGGATTCAGCAGGACGGCGTCGGAGCCCTTGATCTCGTAGATCTTGCCCGAACCGCCGACGACGAGGCCGTTGTCGCCGCGCAGCCCGATGCCTCGGAACCACTCCGACCAGACTTCCTTCGGCGTCTGCACCTGCTTCCAGGTGGCGCCGCCGTCGGTGGACTGCATGATCAGGCCCTGGTTGCCGGCGAGCCAGCCGTTCTGGCCCGAGAACGCGACCTCGTAGAAGGCCCGGTCCTGGAAGCCCGACGAGACCGGCTTCCAGGTGGCACCGCCGTCCTCGGTGCGGAGGATCACGCTGTCGGTGCCGACCGCGGCGCCGGTCTGCGCGTCGCGCATCGAGATGCCGAAGAGCGTGCTCTCGACGCCGGAGGACTGCTGCTTCCAGGTGGCGCCGCCGTCC
>JAFMJW010000320.1 GCA_017853315.1 Alphaproteobacteria bacterium | reverse complement strand
GCCGCGTCGTCCTCGAGCACGCGGGCCTGCTCCGCGAGCCAGTTGCGCACGCTGCGGTCGTTGCGGTCGAGGCCGCGCGCCTGCGCCTCGCGGTAGAGGAGCTCCTCGTCGATCCAGCGGTCGACCAGCGCGGCTTCGTCGTCGGCGTTCGGCTGGAGACCGGTCGCCTGGGCGTAGTCCTCCCGCATCCGCGCGACCTGCGCGGCGTCGAGGACGACCGGCGCGCGCTCCTCGCGCCGCGCCGCGGCCGCGAACGGGTCGGACCCGTGGACGAGGCGGAACGCGAGCGCGCCGAACAGGAGGAACTGGGCCAGCGGAAATCGCAGGGAGAACAAGGACGCCCAGCTCAGGCCCCCGTGGCGAGGCGACGGCCGTCCCACCGCCACAGCGGGACGATGGACACCGGGTGCGACCCGAAGCGGACCTCGACCTCGACGAAGTGGTCGACGCGGTCGGCCGAGGCGAGGTCGCGCGGCACGGTCTCGATCTCGAGCACCGCGCGGCCGTCGGGGCGGCGCGCGAGCGAGGCACGGGCGAGCCCCGCGGTCGCACCACCCGCGAGAAGGCGTCCCGCGGGAATCGTCTCCTGCAGGATCACGTCGTCGTCGCGCAGCGAGACGACGACGTCCTGCGTCGCGGGGTCGAAGCCCGGCGGCATCGCGCCGAGTTCCAGGCGAAGCCGCAGCACGTCGCCACGGCCGTCGGTCGGGCCGCCCCGACCGGAGACCTGGTGCAGGCCTCCGCCGCCCGAGCCCGGGAGGGAGCGGCCGCCGATCACGCCGACGAGTCCCCGGCCGCCGCCGGCGGCCGGGGCGATCTCCGCGACGAGCGAGGCCACGCCCTCGGGTCGGAACCAGATCGGGGAGGACCAGGCGCGCTCCTGGATCGTCTTCGGCATGTTGCAGCACTCCGCGAGCTCGCTCGGAACCCGCGCGGGATCGGAGCAGTCGACGCCCTGCTCGTTGCAGAGCCAGGTGCTCCAGCGGCACGTGGGCTCCTCGACCACGCGCGCGTAGTAGAAGGCGCGCTCGCCCGCGTCGAAGCCGGGATCGCTCCAGACGGCGCAGAGCGAGTCGGCTCCCGCCCCGCTCGGCTCGCAGGTCCGCGTGTCGACGGTCCCGCCGTCGTCGCCTCCGGCGACGTCGAACACCTTCTCGTGCGACTGGCCGTCGCGATCGACCCAGCCCTTCACGACCTGGAGCCGCTGCAGGCGCGCTCCCGGCGCACCCTCGGAGCCCGGGTCGCGGAACGCGAGCACGCCGAAGCGCGGGCTGCGGCGCCCCGACACGGGTCCGATCTCGGCTCCCATGGGGAGCCCGCCGCGGTAGGCCTTCTCGACGAAGCGGGGATCGCCGCAGCGGAGGTCCGGTTCCGCCCCGCCGAAGAAGCGCAGGATCGGCCGGGTGCCGCTCGTGCCGTAGACCTCGCGGCGCCGCATCGCCGCGAAGATCGCGTCGCGCGAGTTTTCCTCGGCCCAGGCGACGGCGAGGCCACCCGGGTTTCCCTCGACGCCCGCCGGTGCGATGCGGGCGAGGATCGTGGCCGGGTTGCGGTCGCGATTGCCGATGTGGCCGGCCTTGCCGTAGTCGCGCTCCTCGGTGTTGCCGGGGGTCGCGTTGTGGTCGTCGGTCGAGCCGAGGAGGCCCACGCGGAAGGGGTTCTCGCCGAGCCTCTGCTCCTGCACGAGGCCCTCCTTCAACGCGTTGCGGACGTAGTTCAGCGGCGGGAAGGCCTGGTCGGGGCTCGAGAGCGGATTGAAGAACTGCAGGCGGTTCAGCTTCTCGAAGCCGCACAGCTCGTCGTCGGTGCCGAATCCGGTGCGGCACTCCGAGTCGCCCTTGTGCTGGCTCACCTCGACGAGCGGCTCCATGGCCGAGCGCCGCGACGCGTGGGCCGGGGTCATGCTCGTGCCGTCGGGCATCGTCGGCGCGAACATGAGCCCGCCGCTCGTGTTCGGGTTGTGCGGAATCGCGAGCACGTCGCAGCCGGGCCGACCCTCGAGGCACTGGTCGCGCAGCGCGTCCCAGAGCTGCTCCGGCTCGGTCGCCTCCATCGCGCTCGTCGGCAGATCGGGCACGACGTCGTTGCGGAAGATGACGTTGCGGTGGAGGTTGTTGCCGCCGGGGTTCAGCGACCACTCGTAGGCGACGAAGGTCGTGAAGTCGCACGCGGCGGTGCGGTCGTAGTGCTGCTCCGCCGCCGCCTGCGTGTCCTGCCAGACCAGCGAAGCCTGGGCGAGGCAGAGCTCGCCCTCGGGTCCGCACCACGAGAAGCGCTTCGTCCCGGGCTGGCCGTAGGGCAGCAGGAACTGGATCACCGGCGGCGGCGGCAGGAGAGTCGGCTTCTCGGGGAGCGGGGCCGCGAGCTGCGTGCGCGCGCCGACGCACTCCGGCGAGTCGTAGCCGGCGAGCCCGGGCGTGAGGCAAATCTGCATCTCGCCGAACTGCTCGGCGTGGTCGGTGACGGCGGTGAAGTCGAGCGGGCGGCGCAGTCTTGCGGTCCGGGTGGGGCGGCCCTGGGCGTCCCAGGGCGGCAGCCCGAGAGGCTCGCCCTTGGCGAAGCGGTAGGCGCCGCGCGGGTCGTCCTTCGTGCCCGCGAACACGGCGTCCGAGGAATAGGCCGTGTGGATGTGGGTCTCGCCGAACCAGGGCTGGCGGTAGACGTCGAAGCTCGCGCACGGCTCGCGCCGCTCGGTCCGCGACCAGGGGCCCGGCGTGGCGGCGAGGGCCGGGGCCGCGAGGGCGGAAAGGGCCGCGAGGGCGGCGAGGGATCGGCGGGGGCGGAGTCGTCGGAAGTTCGACATCGGGACATCCCTCCTCGAGGCGGGGCGAAGGTGGCGGGCCCACCTTGCGGGCCAGCCGAGCGTCACCGGGCGAGCAAGATGTGCAGCAGCGCCGCGACGAGCGCGACGACGAGCCCCACCCAGGCGCGGGGACTCAGGTAGAATCCGGCCATCGGCTTCGTCGGAAACGAGAACGTGACGGGCATCGCCGCCACTTTGAACCGGTGGGCCGCGGCGAAGCGCGGGTCCACCACCAGTTCCATCATGTCGCGGCGGCTGCGGTACCGCATGTAGCCGACGATGGTCCATCCCGGGTCGGGCGGCACGTTCCAGCTGTCGACGTAGCCGCCGATCGCGCGCGCGCCGAGCAGCGGAAAGCCGGCCCGGCGCAGCAGCGCCGGGAAGAAGTCCTTCATGTAGACTTGGAAGACGTCGCGGGCCGGCATCTTCTCGCCGGTCGTCGGGTGCGCGACGGGTTCGGACGAGAGCTTCACCAGGTTCACCATCGCGAACTCGCGGCCGTCGTCGGCGGCGAGAAACGCGCGCATGTTCGCGACCTCCGCCTCGTTGTCGAGCGACTCGGGCGGCAGTCTCGACACGAGGTCGTCGATCTCGGCAGCGGCGAGCGGTCGGGGGATGCCGTCGTACCACAGCCGGAAGGCGGCGTAGACGAGGGCCGCCCCGCCCCAGATCCAGAGCGGGCTCATGCCTGCACCGGGTGCGAGGGC
>JAFMJW010000319.1 GCA_017853315.1 Alphaproteobacteria bacterium | reverse complement strand
GTCGTCTACGAGCTCGCGATCGAGAACAGCCTGCTCGCGGTCGCCCCGGGGGTCGTCGTGACCGATCTGCTGCCGCCGGGCACGAGCTTCGTCGAGGCACGGCGCGCCCCGGACTGGTCGCTCGTGCCCGCGAACGTGCTCGCCGACCGCGTCGAGCTCTCGCTCGGCGACCTCGCTTCCTGCGGCGCCGTCGACCTGCCCGCGTGCCGCGACGTGTGGGTGACGCTGCGGGTCGACGCGGACGTCGCGCCCGGCACCATGCTCCTGAACCAGGTCGTGATGACCTCGACCGACCCGGCGGGCTTCCCGACGCATCGCAGCCGCATCTTCACCTCGGTCGGCTCGGCCGCGATCCGCGCGGCGCGCGTGCTGATGCCGCCGACCGCGACCGGACGGGATACCGTCTCGGTCGAGGCGGACCTGGCGCGCGACGGGCGGCGCTCGCCGCTCGACCCCGCCCCCTCGACCCTCGATCCGCGGGAAGGGCTGCGCGTCGTCCTGCGCGAACCCGGCGGCACCGTGGCGCTCGACGTCGAGTTGCCCGGCAGCGCGTTCCGCTGCCGCGGCACGGGCTCGATGCGCTGTCGGCTGGAGAATCCCTCGGCGTGGCGTGCGCTCGGCCTCGACCGCCTCGACGTCTTCCTCCCGGACGTCGCGAGCCAGCGCAACGGCGCGCAGGTGCTCGTGCGGACCACGAAGACGACGCTACCCGACGACTTCGGCCCGGTGCTCGAGATCGTCGTCGAGTCGGCCGGCACGACCTGGTCCGACGAGGCGACGCTCGCCGTCGGCTCGGGGCGGCTGTCGTACTCGCACAAGCAGTCGGACCCCTGAGGGGGGCGACGAGCGCGTCGGTCGGTGTGCGCGCGCTCGGCGACGAGCGCGGCTCGAAGCCCGGTGCCCTCCGGTCTCAGCCCGCGCCGCCGAGCACGACCACGCAGGACACGGCGCCGGGTCCGCCGACGTTGTGCGCGAGCGCGATCTCCGGGTCCTTCACCTGCCGCTCGCCACACTGCCCGCGCAGCTGCTTCACGCACTCGTAGATCATGCGGACGCCCGAGGCGCCGATCGGGTGTCCGAAGGACTTGAGCCCGCCGCTCGGGTTGATCGGGATCGAGCCGTCGACGCGGGTCTTCCCCTCCTCGACCGCCTTCCAGCCCTCGCCCTTGGGGAAGAAGCCCAGGTCCTCGACGTTGGTGATCTCGGTCCAGGTGAAGCAGTCGTGGACCTCGGCCAGGTCGACGTCCGAGGGCGCGATGCCGGCCTGCTCGTAGGCGGCCTTCGCGGCGGCCTGCGTCGAGCGGAAGCCCAGGTAGTCGAAGGTCGGGTCGTAATAGGGACGCCCGGTCGCGACCGCGAGCGCGGCCCCCTTCACGAGCGCGTAGTCCTTGCCGAGCTTCCGCGCGATCTCGGGGCGGCAGACGATCGCCGCGGCGGCGCCGTCGGTCGTCGGGCAGCAGTCGAAGAGCCCGAACGGCCACGCGATCATCGGCGCGTTCAGCACCTGCTCCTCGGTCACCTCCATGCGCAGGTGCGAGAGCGCGTTGCGCTTGCCGTTCCAGTGGTTCTTCACGGCGACCTTGGCGAGCGTCGAGCGGGTCACGCCGAACTCGTGCATGTAGCGGTTCGCGGCGAGCGCGAAGAGCCCGGGCGCGGTGTTGCCCTTGCCGAGCACCTGGTGGCCGATGCGCGGGATGCCGCGCCCGGGGCGGTCCTTCAGCTTCTCCGAGCCGACCACCAGCACGACGTCGTGCTGCCCCGAGACGATCGAGAGGCAGGCGTTGCGGAAGGCGTCGGTGCCGGTCGCGCAGAAGTTCTCGACCCGCGTGATCGGCTTGCCGTAGAGGCGCAGCGGGTCGGCGAGCGAGATGCCGGCCTTGCCGCCCTGCGAGTGCGGCAGGTAGGTGCCGACGTAGGCCGCGTCGACGTCGTCGGGGCCGAGCCCGGCGTCGTCGAAGGCCGCGAACGCGGCGTCGCAGACCTGGTCCTCGTAGGTCGAGTCGTAGAGGTCGCCGAACTTCGTGCAGCCGACGCCGACCACGGCGACCTTGTCGCGGATCGATTCGCTCATCGCGGACCTCTCGCCCCGCTCAGGCGGGACGCGCCTTCCAGTAGTAGTTGTAGTTCTCGCCGCCCGCGTGCAGCCGGCGGAAGGTGAGCTCGACCGGAGCGCCGATCCGGATCGACTCCGGCGAGGCGTCGGTCGTCTGCACGTAGACGCGGCCGCCGCCGTCGAGGTCGACGACCGCCATGCCCATCGGGTGGTCGAGGTTCGCCGCCAGGTGGTCCATCGTGTAGGTGAAGATCGTCCCGCGCTTGCGCAGCTTCGCCGGCTCGAGCCCGGCGCGCGCGTGGCATCCCAGGCAGACGCGCGCCTGCGGGTACTGCACGAGGCCGCAGGCCGAGCAGCGCGTGCCGTAGAGGCGCGTGTCCTGCTGCATCTCGCGGTGCTCGGCGACGTTCGAGACGAACTCGACCGGCGTGTCGTCCTGGCCGAGGATGCGGCGGTACTTGAGGTACTTCTCGTAGGTCGGAAGCGGCAGCTTGTCGTCGATCGCCGCCTGCAGCGCGGGGCGGCAGGCGCCCGGTCCCGCCGCCTCGCCGGCCGCGAACAGCAGCGCTTCCGCGCCCTCGCCGAACGCGCCGACGACGATCGCGTCGCCGGGCTTCGCACGCTCGAGCGCCGAGGCGAGCAGCAGCAGCGGGTCGGGCGAGCCGGTCACGCCGATCGCGCCCGAGAGCGACGGCACGAGCCGGGTCTTGGGATCGACGCCGACCGCCTTCGCGAGGTCCTGCGCGGTGCGCGCGTCGGGATGGCCGACCGCGAGCGCCGCGACCTGCTCGGTGCCGAGCCCGCGCTCGTTCAGCACGCGGCCGATCACCTCGGGCAGGTCGCGCAGGTAGGCGTGCGTCGCCGAGAAGCGTGCGTCCTGCGACTGCACCGGCCCGCCCTGGTCGGTGCGCCACTGGAAGGTGAACTCCTCGGCCACCGCGGCGCCGCCGTCGAAGGCGGCGAGCCGCCCCTGCGCGTCGACCAGCACCGCGACCGCGGCGTCGCCGAGGACGCCCTCCAGGTCCCCGTCGGGCTCGGCCGGGCGGCAGTCGGCGACGGCGACGACCACGCGCTTCGCAGCCCCGCTCTGCACCGCGCGGATCGCGGCCGAGAGCGCGGAGACGCCGGCGCGCACCGAGCCGCAGAAGTCGGCGGTCAGGATCTCGCGCGGCAGGTCGCAGGCGGTCGCGACGAAGCTCGCGACCTGCTTCTCGCGGTAGGGCGACGAGGTCGAGGCGAAGAAGAGCCCGTCGATCGTCGGGGCCTGCGCGTCGTCGACGCAGCGCAGGACGGCCGAGACCGCCATCGTGAGCGCGTCCTCGTCGAAGTGCGCGACCGCCTTCTCCCCGGGCGGCTGCTTCCTGCCCCACGCCTTGCCGACCAGCGCCCGGTCGAGGCGCGAGCGCGGCACATGGACGCCGATCGAGCTGATTCCGACCATCGTTCTCCCGCTTCCGGA
>JAFMJW010000070.1 GCA_017853315.1 Alphaproteobacteria bacterium | reverse complement strand
CCGGGGAATCAGAGTCGCGACATCAGGAGTTCGCGCTGCAGGACGAGCGCACGCGGCATCGTCGCCGCATGCTTGTCGTAGAGCTCCTGCTGCAGCTCGAACTCGCGCTTCCACTCGTCGTGGTCGATCGCCATCGCGGCCGCGACCTGCTCGGGCGTCGCGTCGAGGCCCTTCGTGTCGATCTGGCCGTCGGCGGGCACCCAGCCGAGAGCCGTCTCCTTGGCGTCGGCGCGCCCCTCGGCGCGGTCCACGATCCACTTCAGCACGCGCATGTTGTCGCCGAAGCCCGGCCACACGAACTTGCCGTTCTTGTCCTGCCGGAACCAGTTCACCTGGAAGATCTTCGGCGGGTTCGGGATCTTGTGCTGCATGTCCAGCCAGTGCTGGAAGTAGCGACCCATGTCGTAGCCGCAGAACGGCAGCATGGCCATCGGGTCGCGGCGCACGACGCCGACCTGTCCGATCGCGGCCGCGGTCGTCTCGCTGCCCATCGTGGCGCCGAGGTAGACGCCGTGGGTCCAGTTGAAGCTCTCGAGCACGAGCGGCACCGTCGTCGAGCGGCGACCGCCGAAGATGATCGCGGAGATCGGCACGCCCTGCGGGTCGTTCGCCCGGGGCGAGAGCACGGGGTTGTTCGACATCGGCGCCGTGAAGCGGCTGTTCGGGTGCGCCGCCTTCTCGGTCGAGCCGCGCTTCCACGGGCGCCCCTGCCAGTCGATCAACTCGGCCGGGACCTCGCCGTCCATGCCCTCCCACCAGACGTCGCCGTCGGGGGTCATCGCGACGTTCGTGAACAGCGTGTTCCGCTCGACGCAGCGCATGGCGTTCGGGTTCGACTTGCTGCTCGTGCCGGGCGCGACCCCGAAGTAGCCGGCCTCCGGGTTGATCGCCCACAGGCGCCCGTCGGGTCCGACCCGCATCCAGGAGATGTCGTCGCCGACCGTCCAGATCTTCCAGCCCGCGAACTGCGCGGGCGGGATCAGCATCGCGAAGTTGGTCTTGCCGCAGGCGGACGGGAACGCGGCCGCGACGTAGGTCGTCTTGCCCTGCGGATCCTCCACGCCGAGGATCAGCATGTGCTCGGCGAGCCAGCCCTCGGTGCGGCCGAGGTAGGAGCCGATGCGCAGCGCGAGGCACTTCTTGCCGAGGAGCACGTTGCCGCCGTAGCCGCTGCCGGTCGACCAGATCGTGTTGTCCTCGGGGAAGTGGCAGATGAAGCGCTTCTCGGGATCGAGGTCGAGCGTCGAATGCAGCCCTCGGTTGAAGTCGTTCGAGTCGCCGAGCATGCGCAGCGCGTCGGTTCCCATGCGGGTCATGATGCGCATGTTCAGCACGACGTAGACGCTGTCGGTGAGCTCGACGCCGATCTTGGCCATCGGCGAGCCGACGGGACCCATCGCGTAGGGGATCACGTACATCGTGCGCCCCTTCATGCAGCCGTCGAACAGCTTGCCGAGCTTGCCGTAGGCCTCCTTCGGCTCCATCCAGTTGTTGTTGGGGCCCGCCTCCTCCTTCGTCCGCGTGCAGATGAAGGTCAGGTGCTCGACGCGCGCGACGTCGTTCGGGTTCGAGCGATGGAGGTAGCAGCCGGGGCGCTTCTCCTGGTCGAGCGGGATCAGGATCCCCTGCTCGACGGCTTCCCGGGTGAACCGCTCGCGCTCCTCCTCCGAGCCGTCGCACCAGTGGATGCGGTCGGGCCTGGTCAGCTTCGCCATCTCGGCCACCCACGACTCGAGGTGCGGGTTGCGGACCGGAGGGGTGGTGGCCTGGGATGCCTGCATGCTCATGGGTGCGCGTCCTCAGCGTGAAGTTTCGGTCTTCGACGGCGGCGGGGGAAAGCGGCCCGAAGGGGCACCCGTCTATAACGAGATCAACGCCACGGAGCCAGAGATCATTAGCCCGACAGAGCGTCTGCCATGGGTCCGGGAATCGGCCGGGCGCGTGCGCGTCAGCGCAGGAACGCCCGTCGGACCAGCCGGAGCAGCCTCTCGGCCAGGTCCTCGCGCGAGTCCCTCATCCCGCCGGCGACCCAGTGGGCGAGGTGGGCCTGGTCGATCCCCGAGAACACCACCGAGAGCCAGGCCGGATCCTCCTCGACGAAGACTCCCCGGGCCACCCCCCGGGCGAAGATGCCGGCCTGGAGGTCGTGGATCCGGCGGGAGAGGGCCCGGCGCTCCGGGTCGACGTCGGGCTCGAGCGGCCAGGCCGACCCGGTCCGGATGTGCATCCGCAGGAAGTCGGGATGAGCGTGGAACCAGCTGACGTAGGCCTTCACGAGGGCCTCGAGCGCGGCGACCGGGTCCTCGTGGGTCTCGGCCACGCCGGTCACGACCTCGAGCAACTCTCCGCCGCGCCGCTCCACGAGGGCCTGGAAGAGCTGGTCCTTGCCGGGGAAGAGCGCGTAGATCGACCCCATCGAGAGGCCGGCGCGGCGCGAGATGTCCTGCACCTTGGCGGTGTCGAAGCCGTCGGCCGCGAAGACCGCCTCGGCCGCGAGCAGGATGTGCTCCCGGTAGAGGCTCTCCCGGGCCTCGCGGGCCACGGCGCGGGGGCCGCTCTCCGGCCGCGGCGCGGCGAGCGGGCGCCGCGCGCCCGTCGAGCCGCCGCGGGCGGGCCTCCTTGCGGCAGGCATGGGGCGTCGAGCTAGCATCATCGAATCCGATTGACAATTCTCTTTTGCGAATGATAGTTCGGCGCCCCGTTCACGAACCCCCGCCCGGGCGCGCTCCGGGCCTGCGGAATCGGAGGATCGACCATGGAATTCGGCATTTTCTCGCAGATGCACGTCCCGCCGGGCGAGGACGAGCACAGCCGCTTCATGCGCGAGGTCGACGTCGCGATCGCGACGGACGCGGCGGGCTTCAAGTACAACTGGGCTCCCGAGCACCACTTCCTCGAGAACTACTCGCACCAGCCCGCGCCCGAGGTCTTCCTGTCGTTCATCGCGGCGCGCGCGCCCCGCATCCACGTCGGACACGCGATCTGCAACATCACGGCCCCGGTGAACCACCCGGCCCGCGTCGCCGAGCGCATCGCGACGCTCGACCACCTGACCGAGGGCCGCGTGGAGTTCGGCACGGGGCGAGGCTCCTCGTCGGCGGAGTGGGGCGGGTTCGCGATCCCCGACGCCCCGCTCACCAAGGAGATGTGGCAGGAGTCCCTCGAGCAGATCCCGCGGATGTGGGAAGAGGGCCCCTACGAGTTCGAGGGACGCTTCTTCAGGATGCCGAACCGCAACGTGCTGCCGAAGCCGTTCTCCAAGCCGAACCCGCCGATGTGGCTCGCCTGCTCGAGCCCGGGGACCTTCGCGCTCGCCGGCGAGCTCGGGCTCGGCGCCCTCTGCTTCGTGAACGGCACGATGGACGACGTCCGGCCGCTCGTGAAGTCCTACAAGGACGCGATCGCGAAGTGCCGCAAGCCGGTCGGCGGGTTCGTGAACGACAACATCGCCGTGACGAGCCAGATGTTCTGCCTCGAGGACGGCGACGAGGCCCGCCACCACTTCAGCAAGGCCAAGACCGGCAAGTTCCTCGAGTTCTTCTTCAAGTGGCTCGACTCGGTGCCGCGTCCCAAGGGCATGCCGCAGAGCGGCCCGGTGTCGATCCCGGAGCCGACCGTCGAGGCGCTCGAGCAGCGCACGAAGGCCGGCGGCTACATGATCGGCTCTCCCGACGAGGTCGCCGCTTCGATCCAGCGCTACGAGGAACTCGGCGTCGACCAGCTGATCTATGCCCCGCTCACGATGGTGATGGATCAGAAGCTCGTGCTGAAGTCGGTCGAGACGTTCGGCAAGCACGTTCTTCCGCGCTTCGACAAGGACCCGGTGCACCGCACGACGCGGCAGCGCGAGGCGGCGCTCGCCTCGCGCGCGGCCTGAGCGACCGGGGGCCGGCGGACGTCCGATGGCTCCTCCCGTTCCGGTCTTCGACCGCGTCCTGGTCGGGGGCGAGTGGGTGCCCGCCGACGGCGGCACCTACGAGCTCGTGAACCCGGCGACCGAGGAGGTCGCCGGGCGCGCGCCGGAGTGTTCGGAGGCGCAGGTCGCGGCGGCGGCACGCGCCGCGCGCCGCGCCTTCGAGGAGGGGCCCTGGCGCCGCATGAGCGGTGCCGAGCGCGGCGCCTGCCTGCGCGACGCCGCCGAGCGCTTCCGCAAGGCGGTCCCGGACCTGGTCGACCTGACGGTCGCCGAGACCGGGGCGCTGCGGCCGATCGCCGAGCGCCTGCAGGTGGCGGAGGTGGCTCAGCGCTTCGCCCGCTACGCCGATCTCGCCGAGGAGCCCGCCGAGCAGGGGCTGCCGCCGCTCGAGCGCGCGGCGCCGGGCGGCGGGCCGACCACGGTCGCCGCCGGATTCGTCGTGCGCGAGCCGGTCGGTGTCGTCGCCTGCATCAGCCCGTTCAACTTCCCGATGACGAACTCGGCAGGCAAGGTCGCGCCGGCGCTCGCCTGCGGCAACACGGTGGTCGTGAAGCCGCCGCCGGTCGACCCGATGGGCGTGATCGAGATGACGCGCATCGTGGCCGACGCGTTCCCGCCCGGGGTCGTGAACCTGGTCTCCGGCTCGGGCGCGGCGATCGGCGAGGCACTGGTCGCGTCCCCCGACGTCGACATGATCTCGTTCACCGGCAGCACCGCGGTCGGCGAGCGCATCGAGGAGGTCGCGGCGCGCGGGATGAAGCGCACGCTCCAGGAACTCGGCGGCAAGTCCGCCAACGTGGTCTTCGCCGACTGCGACCTCGAGCGCGCGCTGCGCGGTGCGATGACGACGTGGACGTTCCACAGCGGGCAGATCTGCATCGCGCCCACGCGACTGCTCGTCGAGGCGTCGCTCTACGACGAGTTCACCTCCCGCATGGCGAAGGCGGCGGCCGCGCTGCGGATCGGCGCCCCGAACGAACCCGGGGTCGTGGTGGGCCCGCTGGTCTCCCGCGCCCAGGTCGAGCGGGTCGAGCGCTACGTGGCGCTCGGGGTCTCGGAGGGCGCGACGGTCGCCTGCGGCGGGCGGCGTCCGCCCCGGCCGGAGCGCGGCTTCTACTTCGAGCCCACCCTCTTCACGGGCGTGCGCAACGACATGAAGATCGCGCGCGAGGAGATCTTCGGCCCGGTGATCGCGGCGATCCCGTTCCGCGACGAGGCCGAGGCGATCGCGATCGCGAACGACTCCGACTTCGGTCTCTACGGGTACGTGTGGACGAAGGACGCGGGCCGGGCGCTGCGCGTCGCGCGCGCGCTCCGGACCGGCACCGTGCAGATCAACGGCAGCCCGCCCAACCCCGACGCGCCCTTCGGCGGCTACAAGCGCAGCGGCATCGGGCGCGACGGCGGCGCCTTCGCGCTCTCGGCGTACAGCGAGCTCAAGTACATCGGCTGGACGGCGTGAGCCGGGCGGTCGCGGAAGGAACCCCTTGAAGGCAGCCGTCTTCCACGAAGTGGGCAAGCCCGTCTCGGTCGAGGACGTCGCCGTGCGCGCGCCCGAGGAAGGCGAGGTGCGCGTCGCGATCCGCGCGGCCGGGCTCTGTCACTCCGACGTGAGCGCGATCAACGGCACCTACCCGACGCCGCGTCCGACGGTCATGGGCCACGAGGGGGCGGGGATCGTCGAGGCCGTCGGCCCGGGCGTGCGCACGCTCCGCGAGGGCGACCCGGTGGTGCTCTCGACGCTCGCCCACTGCGGGCAGTGTCCGGCCTGCGACGTCGGCCACCCCACGGTCTGCCACCACCCGCCGCGCCCCTCGACGCCCTTCACGACCGCGGGCGGCAAGCCGGCCTACAACTTCGCCAACGCCTCGACCTTCGCCGAGCTCACCGTGGTGCGCGCCTCGAGCGCGATCCCGGTGCCCCGGGGCATCCCCATGCCGCAGGCGGCGCTCATCGGCTGCGGCATCATCACCGGCGTCGGCGCGGTCCTGAACCGCGCCCGGGTCGAGGCCGGGAGCACGATGGCGGTGTTCGGCACCGGGGGCATCGGCCTGAACGTCATCCAGGGAGGCGTGCTCGCGGGTGCCGGCCGGATCTTCGCGGTCGACCTGGTGCCGGCGAAGCTCGAGCTCGCGCGCGGCTTCGGGGCGACCGACCTGGTCGACGGCCGCGAGGGCGACCCGGTCCAGCAGGTGAAGGACGCGACCGGCGGCCGGGGGGTCGACTACGCCTTCGAGGCGGTCGGCCACCTGAAGGCGATCGAGCAGGCGTTTGCCAGCCTCGCCCCCGGGGGTACGCTCGTGGTGGTCGGGGTGCCCAAGCTCGATGCGCGCGCCGACTTCCTCGTGAACTCGCTGCGGCTCGACCGCGGCATTCTCGGCTGCCGCTACGGCACAGCGCGACCCCAGCACGACTTTCCGATGCTCGCCGACCTCTACCTGCGCGGACGCCTCAAGATCGACGAGCTCATCACGCGACACTACCGGATCGACGACGTCAACCACGCGATCGAGGACCTCGAGCGGGGAGAGCTCGCCCGGGGCGTCTTCGACATGACGGCCTGAAGACGGCCGGCCACCAGCCAGGGAAAGGGACACGATGGGACGCTTCAACTACCAGGTGATCGACGCGGACGGGCACGGCGGCGAGTTTGCCAACTGGCAGGAGACCGTCGGCGAGAGGTGGCTGCCCACGCTCGCGGCCTACCGCGAGAAGATCAAGAAGCACTACGGGCGCCTTCCGATCCCCGGCGGCGGGCAGGCGCGCAAGGGCGACAAGTTCGACGTCCGCCCGGGCATGAACGACCCGAAGAAGCGCCTCGAGGACATGGACCTCGAGGGGATCGACGTGACGATCACCTTCCCCGGCGGCGCCGGCGAGGAGTGGGCGATGCTCGACCCCGAGTTCTCGCTCGCGCTCTGCCAGGCGGTGAACAACTCGAAGTCCGCGTTCTCGAAGCAGTGCGGCGGCCGCGTCTTCGGCGTCGCGAAGCTGCCGATGATCGACCCGCCGGCGGCGGCGAAGGAGCTGCGGCGCTCGATCACCGAACTCGGGCTGAAGGGCATGGTCTGCACCCAGCACGTGCGCGAGAAGAACCTCGACCACCCCGACTTCGACGTGGTCTGGGCCGAGGCCGAGCGGCTCGGCGTGCCGGTCTGCGTCCACGGCGGCGGCCAGGCCCCCGACCAGTACCCGGTCTGCGTCGATCGCTTCAACACCCGCCTCGAGGTCCACGCGATCACGCACCCGGTCGGGAACATGATCGCGCTCGACGCCTTCTGCGTCGGCGGCGTGTTCGAGCGCTTCCCGAAACTGCGGGTGGCCTTCATGGAGTCGGGCTGCGGCTGGCTGCCCTTCTGGCTGTGGAGGCTCGACGAGCACTGGGAGAAGATGCCCGAGCAGGCCCCCAACATCAGCCGCAAGCCGAGCGAGTACTTCCACTCGAACTGCTGGATCTCCTGCGACCCCGACGAGAAGATGATCCCCGAGGTCGTGAAGCTCTGCGGCGACGAGCGGATCCTCTACGCCTCGGACTACTACCATTGGGACTGCGCGTTCCCGGAGACCGCGAAGTTCATCGTCGACCGCAACGACCTCTCGGACTCCTCGAAGAAGCGGATCCTCGGCGAGAACGCGAAGAAGCTCTTCACGCTCTGAGGGCGCGGGCGGGGCGGCCCCCCGCGAGCGCAGGAACGGGGCGGCGGCCGGGAAACCGGTCGCCGCCCCGTTGGTTTCGGGACGGAGGTTTCCCGGGACCGAAGGGACCCGCCCGTCCATTGCCGGCCATTCCGACCGGCCTGGTCGGGCTTGTCGGAAGTCGGCGGTCTTGAAAGGGGGTGGTCTCGCCGTGTCTGTGGACCGGGCACGCAAGGAGACCTGCGCATGACCTGCCATCGACCGCATCCGTGGGCCCGGCTCGTCGTCCTCGCGATCTCGTTCGCGATCGCCGCATGCGGAGGCGGCGGGGGAGGAGGCAAGCCCTACACCCCGACGCCCACTCCGACGCCCGCGCCGACGCCGCCGCCGAGCGGCAACGCCGGCAAGGGCACCGTCGCGGTCATCGAGTCCGCGTCGATCGCCCCGGACGGGACGACCGAGGCGACGTTCCGGCTCACCGACGACCGGGGCGAACCGATCCAGCCGACGCTCGTCGCCGCGACCAGCGACCAGCAGGGACGCGTGCGGCTCACGATCGCGAAGCTCGAGTCGTACTCGGGCGGCGGCGACCTCGGCAACACCTTCCTGCGCTACGTGAACCTCGTGAACGAGACCGCGCCGGCCTACGACAAGGGTGGCGCGCTCGCGTCGGTCGACGCCGCGTCGGGCACCTGGAAGTACACCTTCGGCACGGCCGTCGACCTCGAGCCCGAGTCGACCTACGCGATCGGCATGCAGGTCGACCGCACCTGGGACGAGGTCCAGGAGTCCGCCAACCCGGTCTACGACTTCGTGCCCGCGGGCGGCACGCCGACCATCTACTCCGACACGACCACGGCCCAGTGCAACGCCTGCCACGACCCGCTCGTCGCGCACGGCAACCGGCGCGAGGTGCGGCTCTGCGAGCTCTGCCACACCCAGGCCGCGACCGACCAGAAGGGCACCAGCATCGCCTTCGAGAACATGATCCACATGATCCACGCGGGCGTGGACCTGCCGTCGATCGTCGACGGCCCGCCGGGTTCGCAGTACGCGATCTACAGCAGTTTCGCGAAGGAGGACGTGGTGTTCGCGGAGAAGACCGCCGACGGCACGATTCTCGGCGTCGCCTTCCCGCGCCCCATCGAGTCCTGCTCCGTCTGCCACTCCGCGGGCCCGACCGCCGAGTTCGCCCGCACGAAGCCGAGTGCGCTCGCCTGCGCGAGCTGCCACGACGACGTGAACCCGTCCCGCGAGACGACGATGGCGGGCCCGCCGGGCACGAACCACCGCGCGGGGTCGTTCGAGGACGGCCAGTGCGCCGGATGCCATCGCGCCGAGATGAGCAAGGAGTTCGACATCTCGGTGCCCGGCGCCCACGTCGTGCCCGAGCAGTCGACCCAGTTGCCCGGCCTGAACATCACGCTCAAGGACGTCGCGAACGGCGGCGCCGGCCAGACCCCGACCGTCACCTTCACGGTCACCGACGACGCCGGGACGCCGCTTCGCGACTTCTCCCGGCTGAACCGCCTCGCCTTCACGGCGGCCGGCCCGACCACCGACTATCTCGAGCTCCTGCTCGCGACGGCGGTCGGCAGCGGGTCGTCCGGAAAGCTCGCCGGACCCGACGCGGCCGGCGTCTGGCAGTACACGATGCCCAAGCCGATCCCCGCGTCGGCGACGGGATCGTGGAGCATCGGCGCCGAGGCGCGCCAGCCCTGGACGCTCTCGAACGACGCGGTCGTGAACATGGCGGCGGTGAACCCGGTCGTCACCTTCCCGGTGTCGGACGAGCCGGTCGAGCAGCGCCGCAAGGTCGTGGACGACGCGAAGTGCTTCGAGTGCCACGGGCAGTTCTCGAAGGGCTTCTCGATCCACGGCAACCTGCGCAACCGGGTCGACTACTGCGTGATGTGCCACGACCCGAACCAGAACGACTCGGCGCGCCGGTCGAAGGATCCCGAGGAGGTCGCCAAGGGCGCGTTCAACGCGACCATCGACTTCAAGGTGATGATCCACAAGATCCACCGCGGCGAGAACCTGGCGCAGAAGCCCTACGACATCTACGGCTTCGGCCCGACGCCGCCGGGCTACTCGGTGACCGACTTCGCCGAGGTGCTCTACCCGGGCAACCTCGCGGACTGCCTCACCTGTCACGCGAAGGACACCTACCTGATCCCGCCCTACCCGGGCACCGCGGTCGGGACGCTGGTGACGCATCTCGACCCCGCGAACGGCTCGGTCGTGCCCGACGGGCGGCTCGGCCCGATCACCGCGGTCTGCAGCTCGTGCCACGACAGCGACGCGGCCCTCGCGCACATCGCCTCGCAGACGTCGCCCGGCACGGGCGAGTCGTGTTCGGTGTGCCACGGCGAGGGCCGCGACTACGCGGTCTCGAAGGTGCACGCGAAGGCGGCCGCGGAGTGAGATCGGTGCGGGCCGGTCGGTGCGGGGGCGCTCCGTGAACCCCTCGCCGGCCGGGCCCCTCTTCCAGCCCCCGGGCGCGTCGGCCTTCTCCTGGCTCGCGCTGCTCCCGGTCCTGCTCGCGATCCCCGCGATCGTCATCCTCGGCCGGGGGCTCCTGCGGGGAAGACTTCCGGCCGCGCTCGCGGCCGCGGGCATCATCCTCCCGATCGCCGCCTACGGCTTCGCCTCGGGCTACGTCATGGAGGGCTCGAAGGAGGTGTCGTTCTGCGGGTCCTGCCACATCATGGGCCCGATCGTGGACAGCCTGTCGGCGAACGACAAGATGCTCGCGTCGACGCACTACACCCGCGGCCTCGTCCCCCACGAGCACGCCTGCTACACCTGCCACAGCGGCTACGGCATCTGGGGCACGATGGACGCGAAGATGGCGGGCCTCATGCACATGGTCCGGACGATCACGGGCAGGTACGACCTGCCGCTCAAGCTGAACGGCAAGTTCGACATCGCGTCGTGCCTGAACTGCCACGCGGCCGTCCCGTCGTTCCGCGCCGTCGAGGCCCACCAGAACCTGGAGCTCCAGAAGCAGCTGGTGTCGGGAGAGATGTCGTGCACGGGCCTCTGCCACCCGGAGGCCCACCCGGCGTCGGCGCTCACGGGGCAGACGGCGTCGCTCGACGCGCGGGTCGCCCACCGATGAGCCGTCTCTGGGTGCGACTCGCCTGCGCACTCGGGCTGCTCGCCCTCGCCATGATCTTCCCGCTCGTCGCCCGGCTCTCCGGGCAGACGGCGATCTGGTTCGTCTTCATCGGGATGCCCGCGCTCGCGCTCGCCTCGCTCCTCTACGGGATCGTGGCGTGGCGCGCGGGAGGCTTCCATCTCCGGCGCGAGCATCCCGTCGCGCCGGGACACCAAGGAAGGGGAAGGTAGAAGATGTCGATCCCACGCATGGCCGCGATCGCCGGCCTCCTGCTCGTCTCCGCCTCGTCGGCCCGCGCCGACGGCGCCGCCACGTTCCAGGCCCAGTGCGCGAAGTGCCACGGCGAGCACGGCAAGTCCGATACCGCGATCAGCGCGATGATGAAGGTCCCCGCGCTCGCCGGCGACGCCAAGGTCGCGGGCATGACCGATGCGCAGGTCGCGGCGGCGGTGAAGGGCAACGAGAAGCACCCGCCGACCGTGAAGTCGCTCGGCGACGCCGAGATCGCCGAGGCCTCGACCTACGCGAAGGGGCTCGCCGCGGCGAAGTGACGGGCCGGGCGCGATCGGCGGCGGTCGCTCTTCGGCGGCCCTGCCGGTCGCGTCAGGGCGCGATCCAGAGCCGGCCCGGAGCGCCGCCGGCCGGCGGAATCGCGTGGCAGCTCGCGCAGCCTCCGTTCGAGATCGGGATCGGCATGACCTGCTCGCTCGCGCCGCGCCGGAGTCGGGCGCGGATCGGGAACGAGAGCGGCTCCTGCGTGTAGAAGTTCCCGACGGAGTTCGTGACGAGGCTCACCGTCTTGCCGGTCGAGTCGGAGAGGATCACGTCCACTCCGTCGACCCCCTGGTCCGGGGTGGCCGTCGGCGAGCCGAAGACGGTGCCCGCGGCCGTGAAGGGGACGTCGCCCGCCGACCCGCCCTGGACGTGGCAGGAGAGGCAGTTGCTCCCGGGCTGCATGGTGGCGTTGCCTCCGCCCCGGGCGACGAAGCCGCGCTCGTGCGTGTGGCACGAGTAGCAGGCCTCCGTGAAGTGCGGCGCTCCCCTGCCGTCGGCGCGGTAGTACGCGGTCGTCGTGTGGCAGACCTCGCACAGGCCCGTGCCCGGGCGCGTGGCGCTCGCGAAGCTTCCGTCCGCGCGACCCTTCAGGTTGTCGAAGCGGATCGGCGCCGCACAGCCCCCGGTCGCGGTCGGCACGCCGCAGGAGACCGAGCTCCCGGCACAGATCGATCCCCGGGTGCATGCTTCCGCGTCGCCCTCGGAGCAGGCCTCGACCTGGTTGTCGGGGTTCGAGAGCGGGAGCTCGGCCCGGACGAGCAGCAGGTTCGGGCTGCCGTGGGGGTCGTGGCAGATCGTGCACTGCCGCAGCGTCGCCACGGCGGGGTCGTGGTGGGTCACCTGCGCATGGCAGGAGAGGCAGCTCGGGATCGCGCGGTGGCCGCACTCGGCGTAGCCGGGCTCCTGGTCGGCATGGCAGGACTCGCACTTCACGTCGAGGCCGCCGTGCCCGTGCGCCGCGGTCATCGGACCGGCGACGTCGAGGTGGCAGAAGGCGCACTGGCCGTAGGCCTGGTCGGGCGTCGGGGCGTCGCCCGAGTACTTCGGCGAGCCGTTGCCGCAGGCGGCGAGCGCCGCCGCGAGCGCGAACGGCAGGAGCGCCCGGACGATCGAGCCGCGGGACGTCACCGCAGGGCTCCGTGGCACTGGAGGCAGAGCACGCCGCCCTCGTAGGGCATGCGCAACTGGCGGGTCCCCTTGGTCGCCCACGACCCGGCCGGGCCCTTCGCTCCGCGTGCGGCGAGGATGGCGTCCCACCGGCGGACCACGCCCTCGCGCACCACGCCGGAAAGCCCCGAGTCGGGTGGCACCCAGCCGTGCTCGAGCCACTTCTCGCCGAGGACCTTGGGGTCGTGGAAGATGTGGCAGGTGCCGCACCAGATCCCGCCGTTCTCGGCGAGCGGAAGCGCGGGGCCGCCCTTGGGCCGGGTCGAGAGCAGGTCGGCGACCTTCGCGGGGTTCGCCTGCATGTGCTCCATCGCGCCCGAGTGCGGCGACGCGCCGTGGCAGAGGATGCAGGAGTCGGCCTTCTTGCCGACGAGTCCCATGTCGGCGGTGTGGCAGGCTTCGCAGACCTTCTTGTCGAGCGAGCCGTCGGGCTTCGTCATGAGGTGGGGCGAGCCGCCGGGGCCCGAGGCGAGCGCTGCACCCGGCCGGCCGGCCGCCACCGCAAGGGAGGCGCCGAGGAGGATCGCCGCGAGGCGCCTCACGGCTTCACCCCGTTGTCGCCGTGACACTGCGCGCAGCTGCCCAGTCCCTGGTTCCGGACGATGGCCCGGATGCCGGCGAGGTCGACCTCGGCGTCGGGCAGCCCGGTGCGGTTCACCTGGTGCATGTTGTTGACGTTGTGACAGCCGAAGCAGTCCGGCCGGCCCCAGCCGCTCGGATGCTCCTCCTCGAGGACGACGAGTCCGCCGGGAGAGGCGAGCAGGTTGCCGTAGTTCTCGCTCTGCACGTCGGGCCCCTTGCCGCAGGCCGCGAACGCCGCGGCCGCGAGGGCCACCGCCGCGAGCGTCGCCAGGGGGAAACGGGGCGTCTTCATCGCTGGATCGCCTTCGCGTGGCAGCCGGAGCAGAAGTCCTCGCGGTGGCAGTTGCCGCACTGGATCGGGTTCGCGCGGGCATCCACCGAGTGGAACGAGATGTAGTTGTAGTCGTGGACGAAGGTGAGCTGGTCGTCGCGGTTCTGGTGACAGTTCACGCAGAAGGAGTCGCGGTGGCAGTTCTGGCACTCGGCGGGGTCCGCGCTCGCGACCGAGGCGTGCACCCGCAGCCAGGCCACCTGGTGGTTCTCCGGCAGCAGCGGGAGCATGTTCGAGTGGCAGGTGATGCAGGTCGAAGGCGCCGCCGCCATCCGCAGGTCCCGCGCCGCCGCGGTTTCCCCGGCGACCGGGCCCCCGTGGCAGGAGTGGCACGCCGCGCTGCCGGGGAGCTGGGCGGCCATCGACAGGGCGCCCGCGAGCCCGGGCTCCGACGCGCCGATCTCGGCGTCGAAGCGGTGGCAGGTGCCGCAGGCCGGTGCCTGGTCGCCGAGCGCCTTGGCGTGCTTCGCGTGCGAGTAGCGCTGGCGGGCGTCCTTCGTGCTCTGCGAGGCGGTCGCCTGCGGTCGCATGCGGAGGAACGAGTTGGTCGGCATGATGTCGCGACAGGCGGCGGCCCCGAGCGCGAGCACGATTCCCGCCAGGGCGATGCGCAACGGGCGGCTCACCGGACCTCCGTCCCGGACGCGGGGCGTGCGATCGCTCCCGCGGCCGTGTCCGAGGCGGTCGCGCCCGCCTTCTTCCCCTCGGCCGCGGCCTTCGCGGCCGTGCGCGAGGCGTCCGCGGCCGCGAAGCTCGCGGTCGCCCAGCCCGATCCGGCAGGCATGCCCGGGTTCGCGCTCCAGGTGGCGGGGCTCTCGCCCCACGAGGCCGGGCCGAACTGGGTCGGGGCCCACGGCCACGGGCGACCCTGGTTGCCGGTCGCGGTCTTCTGCACGCCGGTGCGGTCGATCGCGTAGTCGGTCACCCAGGTGACCTGCAGCGCACCGCGGAAGTCCTGCGGCAGGAACTGGTTGCTGTTGGCGATGAAGTCGACCTCGCCGATCACGCCGGGAAGGAACATGTATCCGACGCCGATCAGGCTCGCGATGCCGAGCCCGTCCTGGTTCGTCGACTTCTCGTACCAGGCCATGTCGAGGTTCGCCCGGAAGACGATGTCCTGGTACACCCGGTTCTCGTAGGTGACGCGGCCTCCGTTGACCGACCCGCCGATGCCGTCGATGCCGTAGTACTCGCCGCGCACCATCTCGAGGCCGTCGCCGCCGGGCAGCCAGAGCAGGCCGCTGCTCCAGACGTAGCCGTTCACCATGCTCCCCCGGACCTGCGCGTAGCGCTGGTAGGAGAGGTCCGCGTAGGACGAGACCGTCGGCGAGATCGTGTAGCGCGCGCCGCCGCGGAACTGCAGAAGGTCGCTCACCGAGAACATCTGGAACACCGGGTCCTCGCGCCGGTCGAGGTTGGTCACGACCGTGTTCCCCATGTCCTGCGGCTTGTAGTAGCCGCTCTCGAAGTTGGCGAGCAGGCGGGGGCTCCCGATCGCGGACTGGAAGCCCGCGCGGGCGAGGTCCACGTTCTGGTGGTCGGCGTCGAAGGCGAAGTTGCCGTAGAGGTTCGGCATCCCCGGGAGGCTCGCGAACGAGCGGGTGCCCGACAGCGTGACCTGCTGCATGAGCTCGCGCCCCGCGCGGATCTGCTGGAGAAAGCCCATCGAGGCCGAGCCGCCGCGGAACTTCGCGAGGCGGATGCTGCCGCCGAAGATCTGCTCGTTCTCGGAGTAGGTCGCCGGACCGTAGGTCGGCTCCCAGGTTCGGGGCGCGCCGCCGAAGACCGACAGCGCGAGCGGCGTGTTCGGCACCGCGAGCCGGATCTGTCCCGAGTCGGCGTCCCAGAGTCCGACCGGCGACTCGGCGACGATCTGGCGGCCGAGCTGCAGATCGAGGCCCGGCGCCGCTTTCGGGATGCGAAGCACCCCGGTGAAGAAGTCGGTCTCCGACGACAGGTCCGACCAGTCCTCCTCCAGGCGGAAGAAGGTGTCGAAGGTCGAGCCGAGCGGCAGGTCGGAGAGACCCAGGTCGCCGTAGAGCTCCATCGGCACTTGCGTCTGCGCCGACCACGGGCTGCGCCGCACCTGGCCGAGCAGGCTCGGCTGGAAGCGGAGGTC
>JAFMJW010000318.1 GCA_017853315.1 Alphaproteobacteria bacterium | reverse complement strand
GGGACTCGCGGTCGCGCAGGCCGCGCGGCTGACGGGCGACCGGGTGCGCGACCTCTCCCCGGAACTGCGCGAGCGTCTCGCCGCTCGTCTCGAGTCGTCGCCGGAGACCAGGCGCTTCGCGCGGCTGCTGCGCGAGCGCCTCGAACTCGATGTCCGCGAGCAGGCGCTGGTGCTCGCGGAGTCGCTGCCGGTCGGCTTGCGGATCGCCGGCGAGGACGCGGGGCCGGCCACGCCGACGGCCTGAGCCGCCGATGAGGGAGCGCGGCACGCCGCGACCGACGGCCGTCGGGAAGGCCGCGATGCTCGGGCTCGGGCTCCTGCTCGGAGCCGCGGCGGTCGAAGCGGCGGCGCGGTTGCTGTGGACGCGCCCCTGGTACGACCGGCTCGTCGCGGAACGGCCGGCCCCGGACTCGGCGCGGACGATTCGCAGGGGCTCGCTCGGCCTCCGCGATCGCGGCGACCCGTCGCCCCCGTCCCGGGGCGTGGAGCGTGTGCTCGTGGTCGGCGACTCGGTCACCTTCGGCTCGGGACTCGTCGACCCGGAGAAGATCTTCGCGTCGCTGGTCGGGAGTCGACTCTCCGCCGAGCCTCGACGGCGGGTCGAGGTGCTGAACGCCGGCGAGCCCGGCAGCCTCGCCGGCGACTGGCTCGCGACGCTGCGGCGGCTCGGGCCGGTGTTTCGTCCCGACGTCGTCCTGGTCGTCCTCTCCCCGGGCGACGGCCCGCGGACGACGGCGGGCGAGGACTTCTTCGGGCCGATCCGCAGCGAGATCGCCGCGCGCAACCGCGACTCCCGGATGTACCGGCACGTCTACGCGTGGCGTTGGTGGCGCGATCGGATGGACCGCCGCGACGTCTCCGGCCGCTACTCCCGCGAGATCGTGCTCGCGTACACGGGCAGCGAGGCGGAGACGGCGCAGTGGCGCTCGACGCGGGAGAGCCTGCGCGCGATCCGCGACGAGGCGGCGGCCTTCGGCGCGCGGGCGGGGCTCGTGGTGTTCCCGATCCTCGCCGACTTCGGTCCCGACCACCCGTTCCGCGAGGTGTACGACCGGGTCGAGGAAGCGGGGATCGGGGCCGGGATGCCGACGCTCGACCTGCTGCCGGCGTTTCGCGGGGAGGACGCGCCGAGCCTCTGGGTGTCGCCGCTCGACCAGGACCCGAACGAGCGGGGGCACGAGATCGCGGCGGAAGCGATCCTGCCGTTCGTCCGGAGCCTGCTCGCGGAGGGGCCAGCCCGCAGCGCACCCGGCAGCGACGCTCCGGGCGGCCTCGACCGGGAGCCCGGCACCGGGGCGGGGGAGGGTCCGGGAGGCGCTTCCTCCCCCGGGCCCCCTTGAACCGGGCCGGCGGGGCGCCTATCGAAGAACTGTACCGGGCGGTTCAGATCCCGGGTCGCGACCGGCCCGGCCGCCCACGGAGACGGACCATGAACAGCGCCACACGAGCCCAGCACCCCTCGCCGGCGGCGGAGCCCCGCGTCCGCATCGTCCCGCGCGAGCGCCTCGACTTCGACCTCGACGGGGACATCCCCCGCTGGTGGTTCGGGGGCGACCCGTTCAAGACCCGGTTCTTCGACGCGATGTCGACCCTCTTCCCGCAAGGCGAGCGCATGTTCATCGAGAGCGTGCGCGCCTTCCGCGACCGGATCGACGACCCCGTGCTGCTCGCCGAGGTCGACGGCTTCGCGCGCCAGGAGGCGCAGCACAGCAAGGTGCACCGGCGCTTCAACGAGCGACTCGCCCGCCAGGGCATCGACGTCGCCGGCATCCACGCGCGCCTCGAGCGCGACATGTTCAGCGACCGGCGGATCTCGCTCGCGGTCGCGTCCCGTTTCGGCGTCGACGAGAACCTCTGGCGGCTCTCGGTCACGGCCGCTCTCGAGCACCTGACGTCGATGATGGGCACCTGCTTCTTCGAGCGACGCGACGTGCTTCGCGACTGCGACCCGCGCGTGCGCGCGATGTACGCGTGGCACGCGATCGAGGAGATCGAGCACAAGGCCGTCGCCTACGACGTGCTCGTGAAGGTCGCCGGCGCGTCGTACGCCCGACGCGTGATCCCGATGGCGATCCTGACGCTCGGCTTCTCCGTCGAGGTCGCCTTCCTCATGAACCACATGCTGCGGGTCGACGGCTTCGGCGCGCTCGAGCGGGCCCGCATGTGGGCGCGCGGGCTGTGGTGGATGTGGGGCCCGGGCGGGCTCTTCCCGCCGACGCTCGGCTACTACGTGCAGTACTACCGACGCGACTTCCACCCCTGGAAGATCGACGAGATGGCGAGCTACGGCACCTGGCTCGACGCCTTCGCCCGCACCGGGGACCCGGTCGCGGCGAGCGAGGCGCTCGCCGCCCCGGGCGCCTAGGGCGCGCCCGCCGTCCCGCCGTTCGCGCGGCCCTTCCCGGCCTCGCGGAGGTGCGAGGCGATCGAGGCGAAGGGCTCGGGCAGGCCCCGCTCGCGCAGGATCCGCGCTCCGGTCCGGCGCGAGCCGGCGAGCGTCAGGTGATGGGCGTCGAAGTAGAGCGCCTCCCCGTCCTCGAATGCGGCGCAGCCGCGCGGATCGGCGCAGAGGACGTTGTTCGCGTCGAAGTACGAGACCCCCGGGGTCTCGTCGGCGAATTCGCGCAGGCGAGCGTTCGCCTTCGCGATCCAGGGAATGAGCGGCTGGAAGCGCTCGGTCGGGCACCGCAGCCACGGGATGGAGATCGCCTTCGCCCTGCAGGAGCGGTCCAGGTTCGGGAAGAACGGGGCCTTGCCGAGCAGCACGACCCGGCGTCCCTCCGCGGCGAGTCGCCCCGCGAGCCGAAGCGTGGCCTCGAGGAAGGGCGGGCGCCCGGTGTAGCCCGGCCACGACGCCGCCAGGACGACGACCGGGTACTCGCTCAGCCGGGGCAGCACGAGCCGGTTCGACGCGACGCAGTCCTCGACCCGGTCCGCCCGTTCGAAGCGGGTCGGATCGCCGTCGACCGGGGCGCACCCGTAGGTGTCGAAGTTGCGGAAGCGAAATCCTCCGGCGCGCGCGAACTCCTCCAGCAGTCCCACGTAGTGCCCGGCCTGGGAGTCGCCCCACAGGACCGCGCCCGTCGGCGCGTCGGGCGGACCCAGGAGGCAGCGCGGGTCGGTGAAGTCCTTCTCGCGCAGGCGCTTGCGGTCGCAGGAGATCCCCGCGTGGACGGCGAGGATGCTGCGGTCGCGCAGGCTCGAGAGTTCCGCGTCGTAGGTGCTCGAGAAGATGCGCGGCCCCTTGCCCCCGGTGACGATCGCGAACGCGGCCAGCGCCACGACCCCGGCGGACGGCAGGAGCCACTGCCGGCGGAACACCGCTCCGAGCGACGCGGTCGAGCGGCGCGCGGGACGCTCGATCCAGCGCCAGCTCGCCCACGCGAGCACGGCCGTGAGGAGGGCGATCACGCCCCGGGCGAGTGGCCCGACCTCTCCCCACGCATAGCGGTGGAACGCGACGAGCGGCCAGTGCCAGAGGTAGGCGGAATAGGAGACGAGCCCGATCGCGACCAGCGGCTTCCACGACAGCACGGCGGAGACCGGGT
>JAFMJW010000317.1 GCA_017853315.1 Alphaproteobacteria bacterium | reverse complement strand
GGCACGTCCGGTTCATCGAGCTCATGCCGCTCGGCGGAGGCGAGTGCGCGCGGATCGCGACGACCCGCTACGTCTCGAACTTCGGCACCCGGGCGCGGATCGAGGAGGCGCTCGGCCCCCTCGAACCGCTTCCGCCGGCCCATGCCTCCGACGAGGCCCGGTGCTTTCGGCTGGCAGGAGCGCGCGGCGTCGTCGGCTTCATCAGCCCGGTCTCCGAGCCCTTCTGCGGCACCTGCAACCGCATGCGACTCACCTCCGACGGACGCTTCCACCTGTGCCTGCTGAAGGACGACGAAATCGACGTGCTGGGTGCGCTTCGAGAGGGCGCCGGGCCCGATCGGCTCGGCGAAATCCTCCGGCGCGCGGTGCTCGCCAAGCCGACCGGGCACGCACTCGACGTCGGGGTCTCCACGACCGTGCGTTCGATGCACCACCTCGGCGGCTGACGAAGGTCGTCACCGACCTCCAGCGGCGGGTTGCGCTCCCCGGGGTCGGGTCCGTAACGTGCGGGCCCATGGCTTCGCTCTCCCTCGCCGAAGCGCGCCAGGTCTTCGGCGCCCGCCTCCTAGGCCCTGATCGGCTTGCCCGCGTCCTGGGAGACCTGCCGGCGCCACCGGACTCGGTCGCGATCGAGCCGGAGTTCGCGACGCGGCTCGCGCGCGAAGGCTGCGGACTCGTGTGGCGAGCGGCGACGACCGCCGACGGGCGTCCGGTCACGCTCGCGCGACTGCACGAGGCCACCGCCGGCGACCGCTCCCGCGGATTCAAGGGCGACGAGCCGTGGTTCGTCGACCTGCCGTTCGCCACGGAAGAGACTCCCGAGACGGGGTGGGCGGTCTTCGCGCTCGCACCCTGGCCCGAGACGCTGAACCGAACCTTCGGTGCCGGCGACGCGGCGCTGCGGCAGCGGGCGGGCGCGCACCTCTGGCGCCGGCGACGAGCGGTCGAGATCGCATTCGACTGCCTCGCGGCGGCGGCCACCGGGGAGAGGCTTCTCGAGCATGCCTGGGACTGGTCGGGCACTCCCTCCACCGACGGCGGGCTGCTCACGCTCGGCGGGTTCGGCGCCTCGGGGCTCGAGGTCATCGCCTACTCGCGGGCAGTGAAGCACGACGCGCTCGGCATCTGCCCGACGCTCCCCGCCTAGCCCTCGCCCGCGCGTCGAGGTCCGCCCCGCCTCCGGCGCGACGGCTCCACGAGCCCCGGCCGCCGGAGGCGACCTCGCGTCCCTCGATCTCGAACCCCGCGGCCCACCGGTTCACAGGCTCGCCGGCCGGTGTTAGGGTCGGGGCGATGACCGCTGCCGAGATCCGATCGAAGATCGAGTCCGAGGTTCCGGGTGCGAGCGCCGAGGTCCGCGACTACACGGGTACCGGCGACCACTTCCAGGTGCGCGTGGTGGCCCCGGCCTTCGAGGGCCTGTCGCGGGTCGAGCGTCACCAGCTCGTCTACCGGGCCCTCGGTGCCGCCGTCGACGGACGCACGATCCACGCGATCGCGCTCGAGACGCTCACGCCGGAACAGGCGGCCGGCCGATCCTGATCATCCCCCCGCGGGGCGAAGGAAGGGAACCGATGGAATCGAACGTGAACGACCGCATCCGCGACGCGATCGCGGGCAACAAGGTGCTGATCTACATGAAGGGGAACCGCTCGTTCCCGATGTGCGGCTTCTCGGCCGCGACCGTCGAGGTCTTCGAGCAGATGGGCGTGCCCTACGAGACCGTCGACGTGCTGAAGGACCCGGAGATCCGCGAGGGCATCAAGCGGTTCTCGAACTGGCCCACGATCCCGCAGGTCTACGTCGCGGGGAAGTTCATCGGCGGCTGCGACATCGTCCGGGAGATGCACGCGGCGGGCGAGCTCGAGCCGCTCATCCGAGAGGCCCTGCAGGCCTGACCCCGCCTCTCCGGACCCGGGTTGTCATTCGCCATGGCGTGTGCGATGCCTCGGTCACGACCGCGGACGCAGCGTCGGACGCGGGACCGGATCGAAAGGGAGGAGGTGAGGTGATGGTGAAGGGGATGAAGGCGATCATGGCGACCGCCGGGTTCGCGCTCCTCGCGGCGACGGCCGGGTGTTCGGCCCACGCCTCGGGCCCGAGCCCGCAGGAACTGGCGATGCAGCGCGCGGAGCAGGCGGCGGTTCGCGCCGAGGCGGCGGCGACGCGTGCGGCGGCTTCGGCCGATTCGTGCGACGCGGCGCAGGCCAAGTGCGAGGCGATGTTCCGCAAGGGCACGTTCAAGTAAGCCCGAACGGTCATCGAACGATTCGACGGCGGCTCCCGGAGACGGGAGCCGCCGTCGTGCTTTCGGGCCGGGGATCGGGCGCCCGACCGGGTCGGTTCAGCCCAGCGCGCCGACCGCCTTCTCGATCGCGTCGAAGCCGTTGCGCAGGTTGTCGCGCGAGGTCGCGTACGAGATGCGGATGTGGTTCGGCGCGGCGAAGTCGTCGCCCGCGACGAGCGCGACGCGCGCCTCGGCGAGCAGGAACTCGCAGACCCGGTTCGCGTTGCCGAGCGGCGCTCCCCGCCACGCGCGGCCGAAGAGGCCGCTGACGTCGGGGAAGGCATAGAACGCCCCCTCCGGGCGCACGCACTTCACGCCGGGGATGCGCCCGAACCGATCGACGACGTAGTCGCGCCGCCAGCGGAACTCCTCGACCATCGGTGCGATCTCGTCCTGCGGACCGGCGAGCGCCTCCGCGGCCGCCGCCTGCGAGACCGCGGCGGGGTTCGACGTCGACTGGCCCTGCAGCGTCGTGATCGCCTTGATGACCTCGACCGGACCGGCCGCGTACCCGAGCCGCCAGCCCGTCATCGCGTAGGTCTTCGAGACCGAGTTCACGATCAGGGTGCGCGGCCGCAGTTCGGGATAGGTCGCGAGCAGGTGGGGCGGCGTCGCCCCCTCGAAGTAGAGGACCTCGTACACGTCGTCGACGATCACGAACACGTCGGGCGACTCGACCAGCACCTTGCCCAGCGCGGCGAGCGAAGGCGCGTCGTAGGCCGCACCGGTCGGGTTCGACGGGCTGTTCAACACGACCCCGCGGGTGCGCGGCGTGATCGCCCGACGCAACTGCTCCGGGGTGATCTTGAAGCCCGCCTCGGGGCTGCCGTGCACGATCACCGGCTTCGCGCCGGCGAGCACGAGCATGTCGGCGTAGCTCACCCAGAACGGGGCCGGCAGCACGACCTCGTCGCCTTCCTCGAAGAGGGCCTGGAACGCGCCGAAGAGGGCGTGCTTGCCGCCGCAGGTCGCGACCGTCTCTTCGGGTGCGTAGTCGAGGCCGTTCAGTCGCTTCAGTTTCGCGACGACCGCCTCGCGGATCTGCTTCGTGCCGGCGACGGGCGTGTACTTGGTCGCGCCGGCCGCGAGCGCGCGCACGGCCGCGTCCTTGATCCGCTGCGGCGTGTCGAAGTCCGGCTCGCCTGCCCCGAAGTCGATGACCTGGGTCCCCTGCGCGCGCAGGCGCGCGACCTCCGCGGTGACCGCGAGCGTCGCCGAGGGCTTGATGAGCCCGATTCTCTTCGCAAGACGCACCGTTCACG
>JAFMJW010000316.1 GCA_017853315.1 Alphaproteobacteria bacterium | reverse complement strand
CTCTGCTCGAACTTCTCCGACGCGGCGACCGCGCTCTCCCTGCTCGACGAGGCCGGGCTGCTGCGCTTCTTCGACGCGCACGCGATCTCCGAGACCGAGGGGCTGCGCAAGCCGCGACCCGAGATCTTCCGCGCGGTGCTCGACCGGCTCGGCGTCGACCCGTCGCGCGCGGTGCACGTGGGCGACCACCTGCGGGAGGACGTCGGCGGGGCCTCCGCGCTCGGGCTCCGAACCGTTTGGGTGACGCGACGCGTGCGCGACCCGGAGGCGAGCCTGGGCGAGCCGGGGGCGGCGAGGCCGACCTGGCGGGCGGCCGACCTGGGCGAGATTCCCGGCCTGCTGCCCTGAGGGAGGGCCGTCGCGCGCTGGGGCCGCGCGCGGTCGCGGTCCTGTCCGCACGCGACGGCCTCGAGCGCGGGGCGGGCAGGGCCGGCGCGCGCGGACCGGGCGGTCCGCACGCCGGGCCTCGCCGCCTCTCGCGGCACCGTGGTAGGCCGGGGTCGATGCGCCTGCCCTGCCTGCCCGTCCTCCTCGCGCTCCTCGCGCTCGCGCCCTCGTGCGGCGACGTCGCGACCGCGCCGGCGACCGCGCCCGCCACCGCCGTCGCGCGGTTCGCTCCCGCGCCGCTCGCGTCCGGCCCGACCGCGTTCGGCGACGTGCCCTTCCCGAGCGACCTCTTCCGCGACGGCGCGGGAGCGATCGCGCTCGGCGCGCTCCCGACCCCGCTCTCGGGACAGCCGATCTTCGACGCCGTCCGCGCCCTGCTCTCGACGCGCGACGGCTTCTGCACGACCTGCGGCATCCACTTCGCGATCGACGGCGCGATCGCGCCCGACGCGGCCTGGCCCGCTCCGGGCTTCGGGCCGGCGCCCGAGGGCGACGGCGATGCCGCAGCACTGCTCTCGGCAGCGGTGGTGCTCGCCGACGTCGATCCCGCATCGCCCGAGCGCGGCCGACTGTTTCCGCTGCGCTACCAGTGGGACGCGGCGCGCGGGCTCCTCTCCGTCCGCCCGGCTCCCGGCCTCGCCCTCCACGGCGCGCGGCGCTACGCGGCGGCCCTCACCTCGGCCGTGCGCGCGGCCGACGGCACGCCCCTCGGAGCGAGCCCGGCGTTCGTCGCCGCGCGCGACGGGCGCGGCCGCGCGGACGGCGGCGACGCGGCGCGCGTGCGCGCGAACGTCGAGCCCGCCCTCTCGGAGCTCGAGCGGATCGGGCTCGACCGGTCGCGCGTCGTGGCACTCGCGGCCTTCACGACCGAGGATCCGACGGTCGACCTGCGCGGCGCACGCGCCGCGGTGCAGGGGGGGGCCTCGCCGACCGCGGTGGTCGACCGGGTCTGGCGCGGCGGCGAGATCGACGAACTCCTGGGCGTGCCCTCGGAGGACCGGCCCGGCATCGACGTGCCGCCCGTCGCCGGCACCGGCGGGTCGCGCTCGATCGTCCACCGCACGATCGCGGCCGTGGTGGCGGGGCGTTTTTCGGCTCCGCGCATCGTGACCGGGGAGGGGCGCGAAATCGGGATCCTGCGCCGGGACGCCTCGGGCGCGGTCGCGGCCGGCCCGGCGGAGGACGTGCCGTTCCTGCTGACGATCCCCGCGGGCGCGGACCCCGCCGACCTGCCGGTCGCGATCGCGCACCACGGGTTCAACGCGAGTCGCACGACGGGCTTCGCGACCGCGGAGACCGCGGCCCGCGCCGGCGTGGCGATCCTCGCGATCGACGCGTTCCAGCACGGTGCGCGCGCGGTCTCCGCGAGCGATCGCGTGAACTCGATGCGCGGCGGCACGCCCGGGGCCGACGGCTTCGCCGAGAGCGAGCCGGCCGACGTGTCGGCGCGCGTGTTCGGCGTGGTCGGCACGGCACCGGGGCTCGACGGATTTCCCGGATATCCCCTCGGCACGCTGCTCCAGTTCACGGCCGACGTCGCGTCCGCGGCGCGCGCGGTGCGCGAGGGCGCGATCGCCACGGCCGCGGGCGCAGCCCTCGGAGAGGAGATCGCGTTTGCCGTCGATCGCACGGGATTCGTCGGCAACTCGCTCGGCGCGGTCGTCGGCATGGCGTCCCTCGTCGCCGAGCCGACCCTGCGCGCCGGCGTCGAGAACGTTCCGCCGGGCTCGATCGTCGAGGTGCTCGCGACCTCGCCGGAGTTTCGCCCCCTGGTCGAGGTCGTCTTCCTGCCGAGGCTCGGGATCGAGGGGCCGTTCGACGAGGTCTCCCGTCATCTCCTGCTCGACCCGGTGATCGACCTCTCGCGCTGGATCCTCGAGCCCGCCGACCCGCTCGCGCTCGCGCGTCACCTGCTCTCCGAGCGGGTCGTGCCCGGACCGGCGCCCGAGGTGCTCTTCCAGGCCGCGGCCCTCGACGAGGTCGCCCCGCCGGGCCCGACCGAGTCCCTGCTCGCCGCGGTCGGGGCGCCGCTCGTCCGTCGTTTCGACCCCGCCGCCCACGGCATGCTCGAGGTGGTCGACCAGTCCTCGCGCTACCTGCCTCCCGCGGCCCCCCCGTTCGTCTCCCGGCCGGAGCCGATCGGGGTCCGCAACCCGATCGAGGTCGAACACGAGGAAATCCGGGAATTTCTCGCGAAGACGGTCGCCCGGGCCCCGGGGAGCGCCCCGGCCCGACGGGTCGGGGGGTTGACCAAGCGGTTGACGACGAAGAGGCATGTGTTTCTAACGTCGTGCGCTCGTCGCCGCCCTTCCCCTCCGCGGGGACGGCGTCCCGCAACGGAGGTATCCCGTTCATGAAGCGTCGCCTCGTCCTCTTCTTCTCGCTTCTCGCCCTCGCCCTTCCCGCCATCTCGCGGGCCCAGACGAACGGGACGTTCTTCGACGGATTCGAGAGCGGGAACCTCGACGCCTGGACGAAGGCCTCGACCAAGGACGGTCACCTCTACGCGAGCCCGCTCGCGAAGTTCACCGGCAACTACGGCGCGCTCTTCGACGTCGAGGGGCTGCCGCTCGATTCCAAGCCCAAGCTCTGGCTGAAGGACACGAGTCCCGAGGCGGATGCGGGCTACGACGCGGCATGGGTCTTCAACCTGAACGATCTCGCCGTTCCCACGGACCCCCGCGTCGTGCGGATCGTCACCGGCCGCATGAAGGATTACCCGGCCCGTCGTCCGTTCGAGGTGCGCCTGATCTACGCGGCAGGTGCCTGGCGAGCCATCGGCATCATCCGCGACGACGACGACGTCGCCTGGCGTACCGGGTCGATCGCGGTCGAGCGCGCGTGGACCATCTTCGAGATCGAGTGGCGGCGTGCGACCGGACCGGGTGCTTCCGACGGCAGCTTCAAGCTGACGGTCGACGGGACCTCGAAGTCGGTCGGCGGGATCGACAACGACCTGATCACGATCGACGGCATCCAGATCGGCCTGATCGGCGGGATCGGCCGGTCCTCGACCGGCACGGTGTTCCTCGACGACTTCGGCTCGACCTGGGTCTCGTTCCCGACTCCGACCCCCATCGTCACTCCCACGCCGACGCCCGAGGTTACGCCGACGCCCGATGCGACGCCGACGCCCGATGTGACGCCGACGCCCGACGCGACGCCGACGCC
>JAFMJW010000069.1 GCA_017853315.1 Alphaproteobacteria bacterium | reverse complement strand
CTCGCGTTCAGCGAGGAGTACGTCGCGGCGGGCGCCCCCGACATGATCGACATCGGCGTCGGCGTCGGGCTCACCGGGCCGACGCTCGTCCACCACGGCACGCCCTGGCAGAAGGAGAGGTTCCTCGAGCCGATCCTGCGCGGCGACGAGGTGTGGTGCCAGGGCTTCAGCGAGCCGGGTTCGGGATCCGACCTGGCCTCGCTCCGGACCCGCGGCGAGCTCGACGGCGACGACGTGGTCGTCAACGGGCAGAAGGTCTGGACGAGTTACGCCCGCTTCGCCGACTGGTGCATCCTGATCGTGCGCACGAACCCGTCGGTGCCGAAGCACAAGGGGCTCACCTTCCTCCTGCTCGACATGAAGACGCCCGGCATCACGATCCGGCCGCTCGTCGAGATGACCGGCGTCGCCTGGTTCAACGAGGTCTTCTTCGAGAACGTGCGCGTGCCGCGCCGCTGCGTCGTCGGCGAGATCGACCGCGGCTGGGACATCACGATGACGACGCTCTCCCACGAGCGCGTCGGCACGGTCCCCTACCAGCGGCTGCGCCAGCAGCTCGAGGGCGCGATCGCGCTCGCGAAGCGGGCGGGCGATCCCGGCGCCGGAACCTCCGACGCGGCGACGCGCCAGGAGCTCGCCCGGCTCGCGACCGAGATCGAGGCGCTTCGCCTGTCGGCCTACCGCAGCGTGTCCGCGATCATGCGGGCGGGGCGTCCGGGCCCCGAGGGCTCGATGCTGAAGCTCGTCTGGAGCGAGATCGAGCAGCGGGTCATGGAGGCCGCGGCACGGATCGAGGGGCCGTGGTCGATGCTCGCCGAGGAGGATCCACGGGCGCCGGACGCCGGCCGCTGGGCCTACGGGCTCCTCTGGTCGCGGGCGGCGACGATCTACGCCGGCACCTCGGAGGTGCAACGCAACATCATCTCGCAGCGCGTGCTCGGGCTGCCCCGTGGCTGAGGCCGCGGGGGCGGCGCCGGGAGGCGCGCGAGCGGCCCGGCGCGGCCGGGGAGGAGGGTGAGCCGCGATGGCGGAGCAGGGCATCATCGACGTCTGGACGCAGTTCATCTCGCCGACGCCGCCGGGGACCAATCCCGCGGGCGAGAACGTCTTCCGCAACTACGGCATGCTCGACGTCTACCACCACGGCACCGACGTCGACCGCATGATCGCGGCGATGGACGAGGCGGGGATCGAGATCGCGCTGATGGCGGGCGACAACGAGTCGGTCGCGCGCGCGTCCGCGAAGCACCCGGGCCGCATCTTCGGCGAGTACCACGCCGACCCGACCGACATCATGGCGGCGGTGCGCGGGCTCGAGCACTACGTGCGCGAGCACGGCTTCAAGGCGCTGCGGATCGAGCCGTTCCTGTGGCGCAAGCCGCCGACCGACCGGGTCTACTACCCGCTCTACGCGAAGTGCGTCGAGCTCGACGTCGCGTTCCAGACGCAGGTCGGGCACACGGGGCCGCTCTTCCCCTCGGACACCGGCCGCCCGCTCTACATCGACGAGGTGGCGCTCGACTTCCCCGAGCTGCGGATCGTCTGCGGGCACATCGGCTGGCCGTGGACCGAGGAGATGATCGCGGTGGCCTGGAAGCACCGCAACGTGTTCATCGACACCTCGGCGCACCTGCCCAAGCACTTCCCCGAGCGCTTCGTCTACTGGATGCAGCGCAACCTGCAGGACAAGGTGCTCTACGCCTCGGACTACCCGCTCGTTCCCTTCGGCCGGATCCTCGGCCAGGTCGACGAGCACCTCGGGCTCTCGCCCGAGATCAAGCGGAAATACCTGCGCGAGAACGCGAAGCGCGCCTTCAAGCTCTGACCGGACCGGGAGGGCCCCCATGGCCGACGTCGAATTCAGGAACGAGAACGCCGTCCTCTGGATCACGCTGAACCGCCCCGAGGCGATGAACGCGATGACCGCCGCCATGCGCGACGAGATCATCGATCGCCTGTCCGCGGCACGCACCGACGAGGGCGTCCGCGCGGTGGTGCTGACCGGCGTCGGCAAGGGCTTCTGCACCGGCGCGGACCTCTCGCGCCCGGCCGGCGCCCCGGCACCGACGCAGCCGCCGGCGGCGGGAGCCACGCGCGAGGTGCTGCGCACCGGGTCGCAGCGGCTGCTGCGCACGATCTGGGAACTCGAGAAGCCGGTCCTCGCCGCCGTGAACGGCACCGCCGCGGGGCTCGGCGCCCATCTCGCCCTCGCGAGCGACCTGGTGCTCGCCGCCGCGTCGGCGCGCTTCATCGAGGTCTTCGTCCGTCGCGGCATCGCGATCGACGCGGCGGGCGGCTTCCTCGTCCCGCGCTCGATGCCGCTGTGCCGTGCGAAGGAGATGGTCTTCTTCGGCGACGCGATGTCCGCGGCCGACGCGCACGCGATCGGCATGATCAACCGCGTCGTGCCCGACGAGCAGCTCGCGGCGACGGCCCGGGAGTGGGCCGAGCGCCTGGCGCAGGGGCCGACCTTCGCGATCGGCGTGTCGAAGCGGCTGCTGAACCGCGGCACCGAGATCGGCCTCGAGGCGAGCCTCGAGGAGGAGGCGTGGGCGCAGACCGTCGTGTCGGGCTCGGACGACGCGAAGGAAGGCCTCGCGTCGTTCCGCGAGAAGCGCCCGCCCGCTTTCCGCGGTCGGTGACCCGGGGGCTTCGCCCGTGCCGCGGGCCGACGGCGAGGGAAGGGAGCGCGTGAGCGCGGTCGCGGCTCCGCGCGCGGCGAAGATCCTCGCCGTGGCGCTCGCGATCGCCGCCATCGCGGTCGCCGCACGCGGCTTGGAGCGCCGCAACACCTGGTACCTCGCGAGCGACCAGTTCGCGTTCCTGACCCTCGCGGGCGACCTGTCCCGGGGCCGCGTGCTCCATTCCCCCGAGGGGGTCCTGCGGCTCGGCGCGCCGGCGTCGACGCGCGGCGTGCGCGACGCCTACTACCAGACCTACTTCTGGGACGGGTCCCGCCTCTGGTCGCGCTACCCGCCCGGCTTTCCCGCGATGCTCGCGCTCGCCGGCGCGGTCGGCGGGGAGGCCGCGCAGCATCTCCTGAACCCGTCGCTGTTCGGCGCGCTTCTCCTGCTTCTCGGGTTCGCGACCTGGCGCCTGCTGCGCGGGCTCGACCGCCCGCTCGCCGCGGGCGCCGCGCTCGCGGCGTCGTGGCTCGCGATCGTGCTGCCGACGCAGGTCCACCTCTGGGGCATCACGGTCGCGCGCGACCTGCCGGCCCATCTCCTCGGGCTCGCCTGCGTGGTCGCGACGGCCGCGGGCGCTCCGGCCGCGGCCGGCCTCCTGCTCGGCCTCGCCTCGACGATCCGGCCCGACGCGGTGCTCTGGGGCGCGTCGGCCGGCGCGCTCCTGCTGCGGGCGCGAGGACCCGCGCAACCCCGGCGAGACGCCGCGCGGTTCGCCGTCGCCCTCGCGGTGGGCCTCCTTCCGCTGCTGCTCTACAACCGCGCGACGCGCGGTTCGATCTTCGGCTTCACGCAGGCGGGCGAGTTCGACCGCCTGCTGTCGTGGCTGCGGATCGCGCCGACCGCGATCGTCGCGCAGGTGCTCCCCTCGGGCGGGGGATTCCGCGTCGCTCACCTCGGCTCGACCTTGTCCGGCAACCTCCGCCTGCTCGCGCGCGCCTTCTCGTGGACGGCCTGGCTCGCGCTGTTCGGGGCCGGGTGGGCGGCGCGTGTGCGCCCGGCCTTCGCCCTCGCGCTCGTACCCTACGCTGCGGTCGCCACGCTGTTCTACGGGTTCTGGTCGCATCCCGACGCGCGCTACCTGGTCGGGATCAGCCTGTGCCTCGCGGCGCTCGCCGGCGGCGGCGCCGCCGCGGCCTGCCGCGAGATGCGCCGATCGCCGAGCGTCGCGCTCCGGGCGATGGCGGTCGCGATCGCGCTCGCGACCGCTGCGACCGCGTGGTGGGCCACGCGTGCGGGGCTGCCGCGGGGTGCCGCGTGGCCCGGCCCGCCGGAGGTCGCGCTCGCGACCGCGATCGCCGCCTGCGCCCTCCTGCCGCGCGGCCGCCGGGGAGGGGGGGCGTTCGCCCTGGCCCCGCTCCTGCCGGCTTCCTGCCTCGCGCTGCTCGCGATCGCGCGCGTCGCGGGCAGCGCAGGCGATCGCGACCCCTTCCAGCATGCCCAGGTCGCCCGGGCCCGCGCGGCGTTCGAGGCGGTGGTCCCGCCCGGCGCGCTCGTCCTGGCCGACGACGGCCTCGGCCGCCCCTCGGAGAACATCGCCCACTACACGTACGCCGACTCGCACTACGCGGCCGAGCTTCCGCTGCTGCAGACCCACCCGGCTCGCGCCGCCGTCGGCTACGCGCTCGACGGGCGGGCGGTGTTCGCGCTGGTCGGCGACGAGAGCGGGCCGCTCGCGCGCTCGTTGCGCGAGATCGGCGCGCTGCGCCGCGTGGAGCGTCGCCGCGGGAGCGACCTGCTCGACTGGTTCGTCGATCCGGCCGCGGCACCCGCCGGAGCGAGCCTGCTCGTGCTCGAGGTGTCCCCGTCCGTTCTCGAGACGGCACGCGCGGCCCGCGCCCCGGCCCCTCCGCCGCGCTGACCCCGGCGGCGCGCGGGATCAGCGGCGCCGCGGCGCGCGGCTCTCGGCCATCGCCTGTGCCGGCGTGACGACCAGGGACGAGCGCGCCTGCTCGCTCGCCTTGCGCGCCCGGGTCTCGAGCGCGAAGGCGAGGCTCAGGCGCACGAGCTCGGCCAGCGCCGGGATCTCGGCGACCGGGAGCCCCGCCTCGATCGCGAGCCCACAGGCGTCGAGCGCGCGCGCCCGCTCCCGCCGGCCGCGGCGGGCCGCGACCCACGCCGACTCGAGGAAGCGCCGCGCGAACAGCGCCCGGCGCTCGGGCGCTCGGAGGATCTCCTCGATCTCGCGCTCGAAGGCGTCGCGGACGCGCTCTTCCTGCTGGGCGGGGCTCACCACGACGAGCGACTCGCGGGCGGCCGCGACCCGCTCGATCGACGGTTCGACCCAGTCGAACGGCACGAGCCATGCGGGGCCGTCCTTCTCCCGGCGCAACTCGGGGGAGCGGAGCAGCGCGTCCCGGTCCCGCTCGACCTCCTCGCGGTCCACGACCGAGTCGATCGGGCGGGCGACCTCGCCGCGGGCGCCCGGCGGCAGGAGGACGCGCCGCGCGCTCTCGACCTCGGCCGCGCGCTTCTCGTCGGGCGAGATCGCGAGCGCGTCCTCGAGCAGTCCGTCGACGTGTCGCCACGGCGCCTCGACGAGCGCGAGCCCGGTCTTGGCGACGAGGCTTCGGTGCGCGTCGCGGATCGCCTTGCGGCGCGTCTCGCCGGTGTTCAGCTCCCGCACGCCGGTCACGTCGTTCACGACCGCGGTCAGGCTCGCGACGCCGTCGCCGATCCGCCGCGCGATCCAGAGCAGGCGCGTGCCGCCCGGGTCGATCTCGGTCACCCACGCTTCCGGCCCGTCCTCGACCGGCCCGAGCAGGTCGCTCGTGCTCGGCGGCGGCGGCGCTTCGGGCCGCCGCCAGGCACCGCGCTGCTCCAGCCGGTAGAGGGCGCGCCGGATCTCCCGCCGCGTCGCCTTGTCGGCCGTCGTGGCCTCGATCTCGAGGAGCTTCCGGCCGGCTTCCGGCCCCGTGGCCTCGGCCCCGACCCACGCGATCGCCGCCGCGGCGAGCGCGGGGTCTTCGGCACCCGCGTGCATCGCACGATCGAGCGCCGTGAGCGGGTCGTCGGTGCCGAACCGCCCGGCGATCTCGCGCCAGGCCGGCGTCGTCCCGCGTCGGCTCACGGCGCGGCGGCCTTCGGTACGGTTCCCGGGGCCGCGGTCGCTGCTCCCGCCGCGCAGCCCGATCGCGCGGCCGTCGCGACCGCCGGGTCCGGGTCGCTCGGCTCGTCGCCGACGTTCGGCGCGGCCGGTGCCGACGCGAGCGTCGGCGCGATCCGGTCGCGGAACCACTTCCCGTCCCACCACTCGACCGGGTCGACGTGCTGGCCGTGGATCATGGTGCTGTAGTGCAGGTGATCGCCGCCGGCGAGGCCGGTCTGTCCCGAGCGGCCGAGCGTCGCTCCCCGCTCGACCATCTGCCCGGGCGCCACCGCGGCGTCGGTCAGGTGTGCATACAGCGTCTCGAGTCCGAGCCCGTGGTCGAGGACGACCGCGTTGCCGTAGATGCCGAGGTCTCCCGCCCACAGCACGCGGCCCCTCGCGGCGGCGACCACCGGCGCGAGCTTCACCGAGGCGAGGTCGGTGCCGAGGTGGGTCTGCTCGTCGATCGGCTTGCCGCCGAAGAAGTAGTGGCGGCGCTCGGCGAAGCGCGAGCCCACCGCCGTGTCGGGCTGCTGGACGAAGGCGCCGTCGAAGAGGAAGCGCGGCGCCGTGACGCGGCCGATCTCGCGCAGCCGCTCCTCGCTCTTGCGGCGCACGTCCCGGTTCACGGCGAGGTAGGCCTCGATCGGGTCGGCGGGCGCCTTCATGCCGTTGCGCTCGAGCAGCTCGGGGATCTTCACCGTCATGAAGGTGCTCGTGACCTCGATCTTCTCCTCGGGAAACCTGCGTTCCTTGACCGGGAGGATCACCGCGGCCCGGCCCCGGTTCCCGGCCGCGTCCTCCGCGTAGACCTGGGGCTGGATCGGGGCCTCGGCGTCCCAAGGCAGCGAGAACAGGGCCACTGCGAGCGTCGGGTCGGCGAACGCGCCGGTGCGTCCCGGGAATCGGCGCTTGCCGATCTCCACCCCGGAGCGCACGGCGTCGGGCGTCACCCGGTAGACGACGATCGCGCTGCCGCCTCGCTGGGCCATCGAGGTCGTCGTGACCGGCGTCACCGCGGGTGCCGCGAGGTCGACGGTGACCGGGATCGAGAGGATCTCTCCCGGCCCGCGCAGGCGTCCGATCGCCGACCAGTCCGAGGCGCGGACGACGACGCGGGCTTCGCCCTCGGGCACGCCGGCGGTGGCGCCGTCGAGCACGAGGTCGAGGCACTCGCTGCGCACGCCGCTGCCGAAGAGCCCGTCGGCGGGAATCTGTTTGGAGAAGAGCGTCCCGGCCGCTCCGCCGCCCTCGAGGCGGACGTCGATCGAGCGCAGCCCGGCCCGGCCTGCGTCGACGCGCAGCGAGAGCGGCGTCGCCCGGCCGACGACGCTCGCCGGCTGCACGATCTCCGCGCTCGGGTGGCCCGAGCCGCCCCAGGCGATCCAGCCCGCGAGCCCCAGTGCGCCCGCCGCGAGCAGGGGCCCGAGCAGCCGGCCGGCGCCCGGGCCGCCTGCGGACCTCGCAGGGCTGCCGAGTCCGATCCCGCGCTCGCGGCTCAACGCGTGGCCCGCCACGCGGAGTCGCGCCGCGCCCGAGGAACTTCCCGCTCCGAGAGACCCATCGCCCCACCCCTCCCCTCGACCGCCGCGGCGGCCGGCGTCCGGTCTATCATCCCCGGCGGCGCCTGTCGCGATCCCCGGGGACGGCTCCGGGGATCGGCGGGCCGCCCACGATCCGCACCCGTCGCACGACCTCGGAGCCGAGCATCCGGTTGATTTTCTGCTTGATGTCCGGGGCGAGCAGCGCGAGCTCCTGGCGCCAGACCGCGTCGGCTGCGGCGACCAGGAGCTCGCCGCGCTCGAAGCCGGCGGGTTGCGCGCGCGCCGCCACGGTCGGTCCGACCGCCTCTTCCCAGGCCTCGGCGACCCGAAAGGCGTCGCTCGTCGACTCGAGGCCGGCCCGGGCCAGCGCCCGTTCGAGAAGTTCCCGGAGCGACTCCATCACCGGGTTCCCCGCAGTGGCAACATGCCCTTGACAGCACTACATCTTGTGTGGCACATGCGGCGCCCACCCAAGATGCGGGATCCGGCGCGGAGGCGCGCCGAACGCGGCCGGGCGGGGGTGGCGCGGGTCGCGAAGCGGCGTCGGGGCGAACGAAGATCGAAGAAGGGGGGGCGAGGCGTGGAAAGGTCGAACCAGGCGAAGGTTTCCGAGGTGGTGGAGGGGTCGGGGGGCGCCGCGGCTCCCGCGGCCGGGGCGAAGGGGCTGCACGTCCAGCGGCGCTTCACGCTCCCCGACGAGGCGGCGCAGGCAGCCGGCCGGGACCGGATCGACCCGATCGAGAGCGAGTCCTGGGAGCGTCGCAGCGCCGTCATCAGCGGCGAGGGCGGCGAGGTCGTCTTCGAGCAGCACGACATCGAGGTCCCCGCGGCCTGGTCGCAACTCGCGACGAACGTGGTCGCCTCGAAGTACTTCCGCGGCACCCCGGGCACGCCCGAGCGCGAGACCAGCGTGAAGCAGCTCGTCGGCCGCGTGGTGCGCTCGATCAGGCGCTGGGGCGAGGAGCAGGGGTACTTCGCGACCCCGGGCGACGCGGACGTTTTCGCGGACGAGCTCACCCATCTCCTCGTGAAGCAGAAGGCCTCGTTCAACTCGCCGGTCTGGTTCAACGTGGGCGTCGAGGAGAAGCCGCAGTGCTCCGCCTGCTTCATCCTCTCCGTCCGCGACACCATGGACTCGATCCTCGACTGGTATCGGCGCGAGGGGGTCATCTTCAAGGGCGGCTCGGGATCGGGCGTGAACCTCTCGACGATCCGCTCGTCGAAGGAGCGGCTCGCGGGCGGCGGCACGGCCTCGGGCCCGGTCTCCTTCATGCGGGCCGCCGACGCCTCGGCCGGAGTCATCAAGTCGGGCGGCAAGACCCGCCGGGCGGCGAAGATGGTCGTCCTGAACATCGACCACCCCGACGCGCCCGACTTCATCCGCTGCAAGGCCGAGGAGGAGCGCAAGGCCTGGACGCTGATCGACGCCGGCTACGACGGCTCGCTCGACGGCCCGGCCTACAGCTCGATCTTCTTCCAGAACGCGAACAACTCGGTGCGCGTCACCGACGAGTTCATGCACGCGGTCGAGACGGACGCCGACTGGCACACGCGCTACGTCACCTCGGGCGAGCCCGCGGAGACCTTCAAGGCGCGCGAACTCATGCACATGATCGCCGAGGCGGCGCACTTCTGCGGCGACCCGGGGATGCAGTTCGACACCACGATCAACGCCTGGCACACGTGCCCGGCGAGCGGCCGGATCAACGCGTCGAACCCCTGCAGCGAGTACATGCACCTCGACGACTCGGCCTGCAATCTCGCTTCGATCAACCTGATGAAGTTCCTCGGCGAGTCGGGCGAGTTCGACACGGTCGGCTTCCGCCACGCGGTCGACGTCCTCATCACGGCGCAGGACATCGTGGTCGACGCCTCGAGCTACCCGACCCCGGAGATCGGCGCGAACGCGCACGCGTACCGCGAGCTCGGGCTCGGCTTCGCGAACCTCGGCGCGCTCCTGATGGAGCTCGGCATGCCCTACGACTCCGAGGGCGGGCGGCAGTACGCCGGCGCGGTGACCGCGCTGCTGTGCGGCCAGGCCTACCAGCAGTCGGCGCGCATCGCCTCGGTGCTCGGGCCCTACGAGGGCTACGAGAAGAACCGCGAGCCGATGCTCGGCGTGATCGAGAAGCACCGCAACCAGGCGATGAAGCTCTCGCCGACGCTCGTGCCGCTCGACCTGCTCCACGCGGCGCGCACCTCGTGGGACCAGGCGCTCTCGCTCGGCCGCGAGGTCGGCTTCCGCAACTCGCAGGCCACCGTGCTCGCCCCGACCGGCACGATCGCCTTCATGATGGACTGCGACACGACGGGCGTGGAGCCGGACATCGCGCTCGTGAAGTACAAGAAGCTGGTCGGCGGCGGCATGCTGAAGATGGTGAACCGCACCGTCCCCGGCGCGCTGCGCCGCCTCGGCTACAACGAGCGCGAGGTCGAGGCGATCGTCGACTACATCGACCAGGAGGACACGATCGAGGGCGCGCCGGGGCTCCGCGACGAGCACCTGCCGGTCTTCGACTGCGCCTTCAAGGCGGCCAAGGGGTCGCGCACGATCTCCCCGTCGGGGCACCTGCGCATGATGGGTGCGGTGCAGCCGTTCCTGTCCGGCGCGATCTCGAAGACGATCAACATGCCGAACTCGACCTCGGTGGAGGACGTCGAGAACGCCTTCATGCTCGCGTGGAAGCTCGGGCTCAAGGCGGTCGCCATCTACCGCGACGGCTGCAAGCGCATCCAGCCGCTCAACACCTCGAAGGGCGACGCCAAGGCGGAGGCTCCCGCCGCGGCGGAGGCGGCCGCTCCGGTCGTCGAGTTCCGCCCGGTGCGCCGCCGGCTGCCGGCGGACTGCCGGTCGATCCGCCACAAGTTCGATGTCGCCGGCCACGAGGGCTACATCCACGTCGGCTTCTACGACGACGGGATGCCCGGCGAGATCTTCATCAAGATGGCCAAGGAGGGCAGCACGATCTCCGGCCTGATGGACACGATCGCCACCCTGACGTCGATGTCGCTGCAGTACGGCGTGCCGCTCGACGCCCTGGTCGCGAAGTTCGGTCACGTCCGCTTCGAGCCGTCCGGCTTCACGAAGAACCCCGAGGTTCCCTTCGCGAAGTCGCTCACCGACTACATCTTCCGCTTCCTCGGCGTGCGCTTCCTCACCGCGGAGAAGCGCAGCCTGGTCGGCCTCTCCGCCGACGAGGGCGAGCATGCCGACGACGGCGGCGAGACGGACTCCGGTGGCGGCGCCGAGGTGGTCTCGCTCGCGGCGGCGCGCGGGCGCACGCAGGCGACCATCGCCTTCAGCCCGCAGGCCGACGCTCCGAGCTGTCCCGACTGCGGCTCGATCATGATCCGCAACGGCAGCTGCTACCGCTGCTCGAACTGCGGAGCGACGAGCGGCTGCTCCTGATCCCCCGCTCCGGGGACGCGCGCACGGCGCGCGCCCCCGGAGCCGAGGTCGCCCCCGCCCCGCGCGGCGGCGACCGCCCGGGCCGACCCGGGCTCACGACGTCCAGATCGCCGCGCTCCGCGTCCGGGCGCGCGGCGGACCGGGGAGGAGAAGCGGAGGCCGTGTGGTGTGGAGGCTTCTCCTCGGCGGGTGGGGTGGTGGCAGGGCCGGACGGTCGACGGGGGCGGGGCGCCCATGTCTCGAGGCGCCCCGCTCCGGACGACCCGGCCGACGCCGTCGCGCCGACGCCCCGGAGCCCCGCGACGGGACGCACCGTCGACGGCCCCGCACGCTTGACTCTGCCCCGGGCCGATCTTAGGAGCCCTCGAATCTCGCAGCGCAAAGGTGCTCCATGGCCGACAAGATCAGATACTCCGACGAACACCTGTGGGTGCGCGTGGACGGCGACTCCGCCCGCATCGGCATCACCGACTTCCTGCAGGACAAGCTGGGGGAGGTGGTGTCGGTGAACCTTCCCGAGGCCGGGGAGGAGATCGAGCGCGGGGAGCCGCTCGGCGAGATCGAGACCGCCGGCGAGCTGCGCGAGCTGATCGCGCCGGTCACGGGCGTCGTCCTCGAGACGAACCCCGACGTCGAGGCCCAGCCGTCCCTGGTGAACGAGGATGCGCAGGGCGAGGGATGGCTCCTCGAGATCGAGCTTCGCGAGGAGGACGAACTCGACGAGCTGATCGACTTCGACGAGTACGAGAGCCTCGTCGCGGGCGAACGCGAAGAGGAGTCGGACTCCGACGAGGAGTGACGCCTCGGCCCGCGGATGCGGCCCGCGGGCGCACTCTGCCGGCTAGCGTCTCCCGGGCTTCGCGGGCTCGCTCGCGACCACGGTCGTCCGCTCGTGGCGGCGAGCGTCCTCGCCGAGCTGGTAGAGCGTCTCGCCGTCGCGCACGAGGCGATGTCGTCGCGCCAGTCGCTCGATCTCGCCGTCGTCGACGCGCAGCCGCTCGATTTGCGACTGCAGCCGGTGCGCCGACTGCACGAGATCGAAGTTCCGGTCGTTCACCTCGGCGAGCTCCGCCCGCAGGTTGCGGATGCGCACGAAGCCGCCGGGGCCCGTGAACAGCGAGGTGATCCCGAACAGGGAGAAGAGCAGGAGCACGACCGCGAGCCAGCGGCTGCGTCGGACGGCGACCGGTCTCTCCCCGGTCTCGTCCCGTTCCGCCGCCTCGTCCTCCCGCCCCACGGAGCACCGATAGCGCGTGCGCCATCGGGCCTGCAACCGCCCCGGCCGCGGCGCATCGGACAGAACGAGGTTCTCGCTCCGTCTTCGAGGGAGCCGAAACGGCATTCTGACTCCCGAAAGGCTCAGCCCCCATCGATGCATGATTTTAAAAAGTCATTCTCAACCTATTGACACGCAGCCCCGGGCCGGTGTAGGACCCGCCCATTGGTTGTGGAGTGGGGTGGTGGTTGAGGACCTCGCCTGAGAGAGGCTGACGAAGGAGGCACTCATGCCAGTTGCGAAGAAGAAGACTGCGTCGAAGGCGAAGAAGAAGGCTCCGGCCAAGAAGGCTCCGGCCAAGAAGGCCCCGGCCAAGAAGGCTCCGGCCAAGAAGAAGTAAGCTCCGAAGTTTTTCAGGCAGTACCGCAGTGACCGGGCCGGCAGAGAGGCCGTCCCGGAAATCAGTCCAGTCCGTTTCGAACGACCTTTCGTCAGGCGAGTGGGGCCGAAAGGCCCGAACCAAGAGAGGAGCCCTCGGTCCCCAGGGACCCGAGGGCTCTTTTCATTGCCGGGCACGACCCGCGGGCCGAGCGGTGACGTGATCGATTCGATCGACCCCGAGAGCCCGCGCTGGTCGGCGGACCTGCTCCTCCTCCACGGGGCATGGGTGGGCCCTTCCCCCTGGGGCCGGGTCGCCGGGGCGATGGCCCAGCGCGGCTGGCGTTGTCACCTGCTGGACCTGCGGGCGGCGGCCCGGGAGGCCGGCACGGACTGGATCGGTGGCGCCCGGGCCGCGGTCGCCGGGCTCGATGCACCCGCGATCGCGATCGGCCACGGGGCGGGGGGGCTGGTGGCGCTCGCCCTGGCGGCCGGGCCGGAGGTCCGGGGCGCGGTGGCGGTCGCCCCTCTTGCCGAGGGCCTCCGGACGCTCGCGTCGTTGGGGGACCGCCTGCGGCTGCGCCTTCCCGGCGGGCGCCTCGATCCGCCGGCCCCCGGCCACCCGGTGTTCGCGGGCCTGCCCGCCGAGGAGGCGGCTCGCATCGCCGCGGCGCTCGCGCCGGAGCCGGGATCCTTCGCGCGATGGATCGACGCGACGGCCGCCGGGCTTCCCGCTCCGCGGGTGCCGGCCCTGCTGCTCGCGCAGGAGGACGATCCGCACGCGCGCCCGGTCGCGGTCGAGGTGCTGGCTCGCGGCCTCGGCGCCGATTTCGCCCTGCTGCCGGGCGGTCACTGGGCGCTGGCCGGACAGCGGATCGACGCCTGGGCGACCCGCGTCCACCGCTGGATCGTGCAACGCCTTGGCGCCGAGCTCATGGTGTTGCGCGGCGACGAAGACCTGCGCGACGACTGACCCGGGCGCGCGCGCCCGCGATGGCCGCCCGGGGCCGAGCCGCCGTGCGCCCCGCGTGTTCGCGGACGTCGCGAGGCGCGTCGTCGGTGCACGGGCGGATGCCCGCGCACCGGTCGTCGTCGGGCTACTCGTCGCCTTCGGCGGGGTCGAGGAACGTGTGCAGCCCGCACTCGACCTTGCCGCGGCCGGCCCATCGCCCGGCCCGCTCGTCCTCGCCCGCCAGGACCGGCCGGGTGCACGGCGCGCACCCGATCGACGTGTACCCCTGCTCGAAGAGCGGGTGCGTCGGGATGCCGTGGCGGTTCATGTACTGCCAGGTGTCGCGCGAGGTCCACGAGGCGAGCGGGTTCACCTTCACGATCCCGCCGCCGATGCGCTCGACGATCGGCATCCCGGTGCGGGTCGAGGCCTGGTCCCGGCGCCGGCCGTTCACCCAGGCCCGCACGCCGACCAACGCCGACTGCATCGGCTCGACCTTGTTGATCTTGCAGCACAGGTCCGGGTCGCGGGCGTGGAGGTCGTCCCCGTGGCGGGCGATGAACTCGGCACGCGGCATCGCCGCGCGGACGTTGCGGACCGGGAAGCCGAAACTCTCGACGAGCCGGTCCCGGTACGCGAGCGTCTCGGGGAAGTGGTACCCGGTGTCGATGAACAGGATCGGCGTCGAGGGAGCGATGCCGCGCAGCATGTGGGCGATGACCACGCCCTCGTGCTGGAACGACATGGTCAGCACCACGTCCGGCGCGAACGTCTCGACCGTCCAGCGGAGGATCTCCTCCGGCGGCAGGGTCTCGAATCGTCGATTGGCTTCCGGGAGGTCGGGGCTTTCCGGCACGGAGTCCGGCGCGTTCATTCGTTCCGGGGCTAGCACGGTGTCCCGGGGGCGGCAATTCTCCGGGGGGGGCGCGGAGCCGCGAACGGCCGAGTCTCGCGGGCCCCGGGCGTGGTCCGCCTTCCCACGACCGGAGAAGGTCCGGGCGTCGGCGGGCCCGGGGGCCGGCGCGGTGGTCAGCCGCCGAAGGCCCGCATGTACGACGGCAGGCCGCGGCGCAGCGCCTCCGAGGTCGCGGCGAGGTCGGCCGCGGTGTCGGCCGTCCACCACGGCCCGTCGTAGACGAAGCCCTCGAACCGCTCGCCCTCGCGGAACAGCACCGGGTAGAGGTCGCGCATCGTCCCGAAGGGCCGGCCCTCGGGCATCCGGTCGATGACCCGGGGCTCGATCACGTGAAGCGAGCCGAACATGAACTCGCGGAGCGACGGGTCGGGGTCGCCTTCGCCGAGAAAGCGACGGATGCGGCCCTCGCCGTCGATCCCGAACAGGCCGTAGCCGGCCGCGCGGGGATCGGGCCGGAGCACCATGGTGACGAGCGCGCCGCGCTCGCGGTGGACGCGCACGACGTCGGCGACCGGGATCTCCGAGATCACGTCGCTGTTGGCGATCACGATCGGGCCGTCGGGATCTCCCCGCTCGCGGCCGATCCTCTCGAAGATCGGCGCCGCCTGCCGGATCCCGCCGCCGGTGTCGAGCAGCGTCGCCTCCGGCGAGTAGTGGAGCCGCACGCCGAGCCGGCTCCCGTCGCCGAGCGCGCGCACGACCTGGTCGCCCAGGTGGTGCAGGTTCACGACGACGTCCTCGATGCCGGCCGCGCGCAGGAGCCCGATGCCGTAGGCGACCAGCGGATGCCCGGCGACTTCGACGAGCGGCTTGGGCGTCGTCTCGGTGAGGGGGCGGAGCCGCGTGCCGAGCCCGGCGGCGAGGATCATCGCGCGAGGCGGCGGCGACGAACTCACGCAGCACCTCCGCCGAAGACGGCGTTGCGCGCGGCGACCAGCTCCAGCAGTCCGTCGCGCCCGGAGGCGAGCAGCGCTCGCCGGGTCTGCGCGGCCATGGGCGAGAGGAAGCGGAGGTAGCCCGGCTTGCCGCGCTCGATCGCGAGGAAGCCGAAGCGGCCGACGACGCGCAGGGTGCGGTAGGCGACCGCCGTGAAGTAGGCGTGGCGCAGCGGCGCGCCCGAGCCGAGGTCGGGACCGCCGCAGGCGCGCAGTCGCTCGGCGTAGCGTTCGACCAGGTCCGCCTCGACTTCCGGGGCGACGAAGCGGTGGCTGTCGCGGTCGGTGAACAGGCTCGCGAGGTCGTAGAGCGCGGGGCCGAGCAGCGCGTCCTGGAAGTCGATGACGACCAGTCGGTCGCCCGGGGCGAGGTGCAGGTTCCAGGCGTGGTAGTCGCGGTGCATGAGCACGACGGGCAGGGCCGCGACGTCGTCGCCCAGGCGGGCGAGCGCCGACTCGAGGTCCGGAT
>JAFMJW010000315.1 GCA_017853315.1 Alphaproteobacteria bacterium | reverse complement strand
TCTCGAACGGCCGCCCCGACGCCGAGCGCAGCGAGCGCCACACGACGCTGTGGCGCCGGGGGGGTGGCGGGGTGGTCGAGGGGTAGCCTCGATCGACGCGGACGCGACGCGAGACTCAGGGTCGGCGGAAGTTCCCGTACCAGATCACGTTCTGGTTGCGCTGCTCGCGGCTGCGAGGGGCGAACTCCCGTGCCTCGCCCGACTCCCCCGCCGCGTCGAAGAACTTCGGGGCGGGGATCTCCGAGAGCATCTGCTCGAAGACCGGCGTGAAGCGGGTGTCGATCAGCCGGCTCACCTTCGCCTCCAGGTCGGGCAGGTCGAACGCGCCGCGGAGCGCGTTTTCGACGATCCCGAAGCCCCACGCGTGCGCGTCGAGATCCGGGACGAGGTAGAGGGCGGCGGGATCCGCGTCGATGCGCAGGCGGAAGTCCCTGTCGACGAAGCTCCCGAGGAGCCGCACCCAGGTCTTCTCGGGCACGAGTTCTCCCTTCGGGCCCGCGTGGGCCGCCTCGAAGAACTCGACCTCGAAGCGGGCGATGCCGTAGGCGAGCGGCGCGCCCACGTCGGGAATCTCGTCGAGTGGCTGCACGTCGGCCGTCATCCAGACGATCGGGTCGATCACCGGGCGGACCCGGATCTGGAGAACGGCCCGCCCGATGCTGCCGAAGGCCCGGTCGAAGCGCGCGAGCGTCCGTCGGTCGAGGACCGCCGCCGACTCCGGGTCGACTCCGGCCGGGGTCCGAACGCCGAAGGGTGCGAGTTCGGCCCACGTCGGGGCGTAGATCATGTGGAGCGTGTCGGGCGACGCGGCGCGGACGTTCAGCACCTTGTCGAGCAGTCCGGTCGTGATCGAGTACGCGAAGTCGAAGCCGTTCTCGAGGTGATCCACGCCGTACTCGGAGTAGGCCGGGCTGCGGGGCGGTACGTACAGGGAGACCGGCTTGCGGTTCGGGAGCAGGTCCGGCCTGCTCGAATCGAGGGTCGTGTCCCACTTGAAGCCGAGCCCGGCACCGACCTGGCTGTGGTTCACCGCGAGTTCGGTCACGATGTCGGCGTCGGTGATCGGAAGCCCGCCCGGCTCGAGCGGCGAGAGGAGCTTCGTCAGGACGAGAGCCTCCGGCGTGTCGGGCGACTCCCGGTACCAGGTGTTCTGGAGCCGCAGCTGCATCGGCGCGCGGAAGGTGCGGATCATCGCCTCGACGTCTTCGCGGACGAAAGTCTCCCCGCAGGTTCCCCGGGCCGCGTCGACGCTCGGCAACTCGAAGCCGAAGTCCCCCTCGGTTCCGAGCTGGACGAGCGGCCGCTCGACGTCGGCCGGATCGGCGTCGACGACGTAGTGCCCGGGCGCACCCGCGCCGCCCGCGCCGAGCACGGTGGAGGCGATCTCGTTGCGGAGTTCGAGATCCTCGCAGGTCGCCCACTCGTCGAGCCACGCGCGTTCGGGGATCGCCGCGTCGTCGAGGTCCGCACGGATCCCGGGCAGGCAGAGTGGGTCCTTCCACCGGACGAACAGGCTTCGGAGTCGGCCGGTGACGGCTCCGCGGAGTCCGACGAGGGTCACGTCCGCGTCGATTCGGCCGGTGTCGGAGACGTCGGGAACCCGGATGCGCAGCGACAGGTCGTCGAGGCCCTCGACCGACAGCGAAACGGCCTCTCCCTCGACCTGGTCCACGCAGAGTTCGAAGTCCGATGCGGAGGGCGGGTTCTTCGGGCACAGGGGGAGGAGAGTCGCCTGGCAGCTCACCCAGGGTAGGGTGAGAGGCGGCAACGCGTCGCAGATCAGTTTCTGAGCCTCGTAGGCCTGGTGTCGGAGCTCCGCCTCGACCAACGCCGACGCGTAGGCGGGAAACGCCAGCGGGTCCGAAAAGTTCGACTCTGCCAGGTCGTCCAGGTCGATGCAGTTTCCGAGCAGGTTCGCGTCGTCGTCGTAGTCGGCGATGTCCTGCGCGCGGTTCGTCAGGCGATCGTTCAGGTCCGTGAGCGAAGGGAAGGGGAGGGTGTCGAACACGGTCGGCTCGAGCCCCCGGAACTCGGCCACGGCCGGCACGTAGCCGATCCCCGGGTCGGTCACCTGCGCCGTGAAGCCCCGCACGGTCTCCTCGACGGGGAAATCGACCACGGCTTCGGGGTTTCCCCGGAAGTCGTGGATGTGGACGATGCTGCGCGCGAGGACCCGCCTGCGGCCGTCCCAGATCTCCGCCACGATCGGTCGCAGGGGCCAGATGTCGTCGAAGGGAATCGGCACCATCGCGTAGAAGAGGCCGTGGACCGTCTCGACCCGCCCGATCGTCGTGACCCCGGGCAGGGCGATCATCGGGGCGACGACCTGGTTGAAGCCGCTCGTCAGCACGACCTGGAAGACGTTCGCGTCGAACAGGCGCTTCGGAAGCCCGGAGAACGAGCCGGCCACCGGAAGGGACTCGGTCGCCGCGTCGTACTCGAGCGTCACGTTGGAGGAAGCGAGGTCGTAGTAGAGGGGCGCCAGGTTTGCCGGCTTGCCGACGTTGATCTGCGGCCGCGGCAAGGCCGCGGCCTCGGCGCGGGGTGCGAGCATCGTCGCGCCCGCGACCACGGCGAGCGCGAGCCCGGCCGCTCGTGATGCGGGAGACCTGCGAATCATGGCGTCGTCGCCTCCATGCGGCTCACCCTACGGGCAGAGTTCGTCGACCACGCCATTGCAGTTGTCGTCGATGCCGTTCGCGCAAGTCTCCGCACCCGGCAGGACCGCGCCGACGCAGGCGCCGTAGGCGCTGCCGTCCGGCAGGCAGGTCTGGACTCCGTTCGTGCAGGCGCCCACGCCCGCGGTGCCGGGCGGGCCGTCGTAGCAGGGCAGGGTCGATCCCGCCGTGCAGAACGGCGGCGGGTCGGCGCAGTAGGTGGCGTCGAGCGTCGCGATCGTCGGGTCGCCGATCGTGTCGAGGATCAGTGGCGCGTCCGCCGACGTGAAGCTTCCGTCGCCGTTCGCGTCGAGCAGGCACTTCGGTCCGCCCCCGGTGCCGATCTTCGCGAGCCTCGCTGCGGACTTGGTCTTCGCGGCGGCGATGCAGACGGCCGGGTTCAGCTTGTTGGCCGCGCCCGACGTGGAGCCCGGCGCCTTGAACTCGGCCGCGACGGCCTTGTCGAGGCACTTCGCGACGAGCTTCGCGTACTTCGCGAGCTCCTTCGACACGAGCGACTGGGTACGCAGGGAGGTGGCGTCGGCGGGGGCCTGGCCGGTCGAGAAGGGCGGCGGCAACGGCCCGGCCGGGGCGGGAGCGGCGGCGAGCGCCGCGAGGAGCCCAACGGCGCAGGCGAAGGTTCGAGCACGTGGTGTGGCCATGGAGCCCGCCTACAACGGCCGGTCGACGCGGGTCAATGCGAAAACCCGGGACGCCGCGACCATGCCTGCGGGGCCGGACGGTGCGGGCCGGTCCGGTGCCGGCCCGGACGTATTTCGAGGCGTCTACCGGGCGTGGCTGCGAGGCCGGGTCGCGGCGCTCAGCGCCCCGTGAGCCTCGTCTCGCTCTCCTTCGCCGCCGCGATCTCCTCGGCCGTGAATGGGAAGCGGTGCCACCGCTTCTCCGAGT
>JAFMJW010000314.1 GCA_017853315.1 Alphaproteobacteria bacterium | reverse complement strand
GCTGGGCGGCGAGCAGCGCGGCCTCGTTCACGAGGTTCGCGAGATCGGCGCCGGAAAAGCCGGGCGTGCGTGCCGCGATGTCGTCGACATCGAGGTCCGGCGAGGCCTTCACGTTGCGGATGTGGACCTGGAGGATCTTCGCCCGGCCGACCCGGTCGGGCAGCTCGACGACGATGCGGCGGTCGAAGCGCCCGGCGCGCAGCAGCGCCGCGTCGAGCACCTCGGGGCGGTTCGTCGCGGCGAGCAGGACGACGCCCTTCGACGCGTCGAAGCCGTCCATCTCGACGAGCAGCTGGTTCAGCGTCTGCTCCTGCTCGTCGTGGCGCCCCATCTGCAGACCCGCGCCGGCTCTCGACTTGCCCACCGCGTCGAGCTCGTCGATGAAGACGATGCACGGGGCCTTCGCCTTCGCCTGCTCGAAGAGGTCGCGCACGCGCGCCGCGCCGAGCCCGACGAACATCTCGACGAACTCCGAGCCGCTGATCGAGAAGAAGGGCACGCCGGCCTCTCCGGCGATCGCGCGCGCGAGCAGGGTCTTGCCGGTGCCGGGCGGCCCGACCAGCAGCACGCCCTTGGGAATCCGGCCGCCGAGGCGCTGGAAGTACGAGGGGTTGCGCAGGAAGGAGACCACCGACTCGAGCTCGGCCTTCGCCTCGTCGATGCCGGCGACGTCGCCGAAGCGGACCTTCACGTCGTTCTCGCCGAAGATCTTCGCCTTGTTGCGACCGAAGGAGAGGGCGCCAGCGGCGCCGCCCGGACCCATGCGGCGCGCGACGAAGCTCCACATGAGCATGATGAGGCCGAAGGGCAGGAGCCAGCCGAGCATCAGCGTGCGCCAGAAGCCCTCGTTGGTCTCGCCGGAGAAGTTGACCTGGTTCGACGAGAGGGTGCGGGCGAGCCCCGCGAGGTCGAGACCGGGGGGGCGGGTGGAGATCAGCGTGAGGCGCTGCTCGCCCGACTCCGACGGGCTCGAGCCGCGCTGGCGCTGCACCTGCTTCGCGATCTCCCCGTCGATCGGGGTTCCCGGACGGAGCTGGAAACGGATTTCGTCGGGGGTGATGAGCGCGCGCTCGACGTGGTTCTCCTCGGCGAGCCGCACGAGCGAGCTGTAGGGGACGGTCACCGGCCGGGGCGCGACGAACAGGCTCTGCACGAGCAGCAGGAGCAGGAGGCCGGCAGGCAGGTACCAGAGATTGAATTTGATGTTCTTCATGGAGCAGGCTCCGCAGGTCGCAGCGCGAACCGCGCCGCGCGCCGGAGGCGCGGCCCTCGGATCCCGGCCGGTTCGGCGGAATCTCCCGTCACCGTAAGCCGGGAAACCCCAGTGTCAACGTGACCGCGGGCCGCGGGACGACTCGGCCCCGAGGGCGCGTCAGGCCTCGAGGAGCCCCCGCCAGGCGCGGCCCACCGCGGCCCGGAGGTCGTCCTCGCTGCCGGCGTTCTCGATCACCAGGTCCGCCGCCGCACGTCGTTCCGCGTCCGACATCTGCCGGCGCATCCGCGCCTCGGCGTCCGCGCGGTCGATCCCACGCCCGGAGGCGAGCCGCTCGACGATGCGCTCGCGGGGCGCGACCACCACCCAGACCTCGTCGACCAGGTCGCGCCAGCCGGCTTCGATCAGGATCGCCGCCTCGACCACGACCGCGGGCACCCGGCCCTCGGCGCGCGCCGCGGCGATGCGCCGCTCGATCTCCGCCCGGAGGAGCGGGTGGACGATGCGGTTCAGCTCGGCGAGCCGCGCGGGGTCGCCGAACACGATCGGGCCGAGCCGTCGCCGGTCGATCTCGCCGTCGTCTCCGACGACGCCCGCCCCGAAGGCGCGGACGACGGCGGCAAACCCCGGCGTCCCGGCGCGGTAGATGCCGTGGCCGATCGCGTCGGCCTCGATCACGAGCGCGCCCAGGTCCGCGAGCATCGCGGCCGCCGTGCTCTTGCCCGAGCCGATCCCGCCGACGAGCCCGACGACGCGCATGGGGGCGTGTCCTCGCAGGCGGGCCGCGGGCTGGCAAGCGAGCCCCGCGGCTTGGTCGTCGGACGGGGATCGGCTAGGCGGGCAGCGTGGCGTTCTCGATCGCGACCTGGAACGTGAATTCGATCCGCGTGCGCGCGGAGGCCGTGCTCGCGTGGACGCGCGAACACCGACCCGACGTCCTCTGCCTCCAGGAGATCAAGTGCCTCGACGAGCAGTTCCCGCGCCCGGATTTCGAGGAACTCGGCTACCGGGTCGAGACCTTCGGCCAGCGCACCTACAACGGCGTCGCGCTCCTGTCGCTCGAGCCGCCGGGCGACGTGGTCCGGGGGCTCCCCGACGACGACCGCGAGGCCCAGCGGCGGTCGATCGCGGCCACGGTGCGCGGCGTGCGCATCTGGAACGTCTACGTGCCCAACGGCCAGAGCGTCGGGTCGGAAAAGTACGCCTACAAGCTCGACTGGCTGCGGCGGCTGCGCGAGGCGCTCGCGGGCTCCGTCGCGGAGCATCGCGAGGTCGTCGTGTGCGGCGACTTCAACGTCGCTCCCGAGCCGCGCGACGTGTACGACGCGGCGAAGGTCACCGACGACGTGCTGTTCCACGCCGACGTGCGGGAGTCCCTGGACTCGATCCTCTCGCTCGGCTTCGTCGACGCGTTTCGGCTCCACCACGAGGAGGACGGGGCGTTTTCCTGGTGGGACTACCGGCTGAACGCCTTCAAGCGCCGCATGGGCTTCCGCATCGACCTCGTGCTCGCGAGCGAGGCGCTCGCGAAGCGCTGCTCGACATGCGAGATCGACGTCGAGCCGCGGCGGCGGGAACAACCGAGCGACCACGCCCCGGTCGTCGCGACGTTCGACTGACGGCCTCGCCCTCCTCGCGCGACGCGGCGCCCCCACCGATCGAAGATGCCAGCCGAACCCCGAGCGAACCCGTCCCACCTCGCGGCCCCCGGGCCGGCCGACCGCCTGCGCCAGCGTCTCACCGAGGGAACCGGCCGCCTCGCCGTGATCGCCGCGGTCTGCCTCGTGTGGCTGATGGACTGGCTGCTCGTGCACCGGCTCGAGAGTCACCAGGAGATCGGGGCCGACGTGCGGGCGCTCGTGACCAGCGTCGAGGAGTTGGCCAGCGTGGTCTTCGTCGTGGTCACGCTCGGCCTCGTCGTCGCGCTCGTGCGGGGACGCCGCGACGCCCTGTTCCGCTGGGCGCTGGCCTACCTGCTCTTCGCCGTGCTGCAGGTCGTGTGCAACGTCTTCTCGATGGTGGCGACGGCCACCAACCACCAGGGCGAGGGACTCGTCGGGCTCTGGGACGTCGGCGCCGTGTACATGCAGAGCGTGCTGGTGTTCATGTTCGTCTACGTGTTCCTCGACGTGAGCACGCCGGGCGGAGCCTTCGTGTGGCCGTCGCGCGAGGGTGAACCGCCGTCGACGCCGCACGTCGTCGACTACCTCTTCATCTCGCTGAACGTGAACTCGACCTACGGACCGACGAGCGAGGCCCTGGTCTCGCGCACGGCCAAACTGGTCATGTCGCTGCAGGTGCTGCTCGCGATGGTGATGCTGACGGTGCTGATCGCGCGGGCGGTGAGCTCGAC
>JAFMJW010000068.1 GCA_017853315.1 Alphaproteobacteria bacterium | reverse complement strand
GCGCCGTCGCGAGGAGGGGTCGATCGACTTCTCCGCGAGCGCGAGCAGGTCGAAAGGCGCCCACGGCCGCGGCGCCGGCGAGGCGATCGGGGCGGGCCCCGCGGCGGCCGCGGCAGCGGCTGCCGCCGCGCGCGCGGGGGAGGGGCGCAGCGCGAGCGCCGCGGCGAGCGCGTGCGCGAGGGCACGTCGCACGGCGGGGTTCAGGACGCGCCCACGAGCCCGCGCGCGGACAGTTCGCCGGCGAGACGCGGCGCGAGTCCGCCGTGCTCCCGGAACAGGTGGTTCAGGTCGAGGAACCGGGCGGGCTCGAATCCCCGGCGGAGGTCGATCACCGGGGTGTCGACCGCGGCGGCGGCGCGCCGCACCGCCGCCGCCGCCGCGTCGGAGCGCTCGCGCACGAGGCCGCCGATCTCGGGATCCCGGTCGAGGAGCGGGTTCTCCGGCACGAGCAGGAACACCGGCACGGCACCCGCCGCGCGCACGTTGCGCGCGAAGGTCTCGAGCGCGAGCGACTGCACCGGCTGCGGCGAGAGGTCGCGCCAGCGCCGCCGCAGCCCCTCGAGGTAGCCCGGCCCCTGCAGCGCGTCGACGTACTCGGCGACGGCGGCCGGATCCGCGCCGCTCTCGAAGGCCCGCCGCAGCTCGACCGCGCGCTCGGCGCGATCCTCGGCGGCGAAACGCCGCAGGAACTCCTCCTTCGGCTCGGCGCGATCCGCGAAGGAGCGCGGCACGCGGCGACCGGGGGGCGGGAACAGCAGGTCGGAGTAGAGCGAGCGCTGCGCCCAGCCCTGCCAGGTCGTCCGGACCCAGCGATCGAGACGGTCCTCGACGCCGGCCGAGGAGACCGGGCCGTCCTCGAAGCCGGTGTCGAGGACGCGGTGCACCGGCGTGCCGCGGGCGACCTCGAGCGTCGTGCCCATGTCGGGCGCACTCACGCCCAGCACGACCACCGAGGGATGGAGGCTCGCGATCGAGCGCGAGAGCACCTCCGCGTCGGTGACCGTGCTCGCGTAGACGAACAGCGGGACGACCTCGGTGTCGGCGGGCGCTCCCGCCGCGACCAGGGCTTCGCGCAGCGCCGGCAGCGGCCGGGAGCCGAAGTCCATCTGCGAGTTGCCCATGAGCACGACCGGGTGGGCACCCGCCGGTCTCCCCGCGCGCAGCGTTCGCACGGCGTCGACGACCTGGGAGTTGACCGCCGCGAAGAACGTGGCGGGCATCGTCTCGTCGGACAGCGCGGACAGGAAGTCGAAGCGCCGCAGCGCCAGGTCGAGCAGCGCGAGCAGGAGTACGGCGGCGAGCAGCCCGCGGCGTCGCGTTCGCGCGTCCATCATCCCGGCGGAAGGTAGCCGAGCCGGCAGGGCGGCGCGAGCCGGTTCCCCTCTCGCGGGCGGATTCGACACGCCCCGCGTCGATCGGCTAGCGTCCGCGCCGGCATGGGCGAAGTCGCAACCGGCGGCACAGGTCCCCGCTCGCGCCTCGCCGCGATCGACGTCGCGAAGGGACTCGCCGCGCTCTGGGTCATGCTCATCCACGCGGGGGCGCTCGAGGGCGACCCGGTCATGGTCTACGTCTTCAATCGCGCCGCCCCGCTCTTCGTCGTGCTGATGGGCCTGAACGCGGGGCTCTGGTGGCGGCGTCGCGGCGGCGGCGACGTCGCCGACTGGTGGCAGGGCCGCGTGCGGCGGCTCTACCCGCCGACGTGGCAGGCGGTCGCCGCGTTCTGGGCGATGGCGGTGCTCGCTCCGGCCGGGGTCCGGGGACGGCTCGGCTGGAAGCGGCTGGCGAAGAACCTGCTCGGCTGGCTCGAAGGCGTCGGCACCGGCTGGTTCGTCACCCTCGCGATCGAGCTCGCGGTGCTCATGCCGCTTCTCGTCTGGATGGTCCGCCGACTGGGTGCTCGTCGTGCCGTCGCGCTGTCGGTGCTCGTGACCGCCGCGTGCTTCGCGCTGCGCTTCCCGCTCGTGGGTCGGCTCGGGACCTTCGGCTGGTTCGTCTTCCCGCCGCGCCTGCTCGCGAACGTGGTCTTCGGGCTCGCGCTCGCGCCGGTCGTCGGCCGGCTGGGCGCGCGCGCGATGCTCGCCGCCGCGGCCGCCTGCGTCGCCTACCTGGTGCTCCCGTCCGCGCTCGGTGCGTTCTCGCCGTGGCAGCTCGTTCCCGAGGGGATCGGCATCGAGGCCTCGTCGACGAGCGCCGTCGCCTACCGCCTGCTCGACCTGCCGGTCGCGGTTCTCCTGCTCGGGGTCTCGGGACTTCTCGGATCGGTGCCGGGCGTCGGTCCCGCACTGGCGTGGCTCGGCGTCGAGTCCTACGGCGTGTACCTGGGCCAGATGGTGATGCACAACGCGGTGGCGCTCCACTTCGGGACCGAACGCTTCCGCGCGATCTTCGGGTCGGGGACGCTGGTCGTGCTGCTGCTCGCCGGAGCGCTCGGCTGGATCGCCGCGACCCGGCGCCTCGACGAGTTCCTGGCTTCGCGCCGGTCCCGGATCGCCGCGCACGGGCTCGCGGCCCTGCTCGTGCTCGCGGCCGTCGCGCAGCCGGTGCCCGCGTCGGCGGCCGCGCGTCGCCCGCTCGTGCTGCTGGTCGGGGACTCGACCACCGCGGGAATGTGCGAGGGGTGCCCGCCGTCGCCGGGAGCGAGTCCCGCGGCCTCGCTCGAGGCGCTGCGATCGAAGCTGCCCGCGGGTTCGAGGTGGCGGGACCTGCGCGCCGTCTCGGCGGGCGTCGGCGGCTCCACGACCGGCGACTGGCTCTCGGTGAACCCCGACGCCTGCCGGTTCTTCGAGCGGGCCGGTGCAAGGCAAAGCGAGTCGGCAAAGGCGGGCGTCGGCGCGCGTGCGCCCGCGGCGGTGCCCGCCCCGCTCCCCTCCGACCTCGGCACGCGCGCGCTCGTCGCGGCGTGCGCATCCGGCGGTGGACTCGGCGAGGCGGTGCGCCGCCTGCTCGGCGAGAAGCCCGACCTGGTCCTCCTCGTGCTCGGCGCGAACGACGTCATGAACGGGGTCACGCCCGAGGCCTACGTCGCCAACGTCCGGGCGATCGCGGCCGGATTCGCGCCCGCGACGGTGCTCGTCGCGACGCCGTTCTGGAGCCCGCAGCCCGAGCGCGCGGGCCTCGCCGGCTACGCCGAGGCGCTGCGCCGCGCCGGCCTCGTCCGGGGGCCCGACTTCCAGGCCGTGCACCTGCCGGTGGACGAGCTCGGCGTCCACCTGACGCGCGGCGGCTACGCCGCGGCGGGAGCGCTCTGGCTCGACCGGCTCCCGGAGTGACGTCCGCGCTCAGCCGAGGTTCAGCCGCTTCTCGAGGATCAGGCGCAGCATCTTCATCCCGGTGCGCATGCTGTGCCAGCGGCTGGACGAGTGCTTCGAGGCTCCGCCGAGCCGCTCGTGGTAGCTCACGGGGACCTCGATGACGCGGCCCTCGACGCGCAGGATCTCGATCATCATCTCGGGCGAGAACGACGCGTCGACCCGGCCCACGTGGCCCCGGATCTTCTCCCAGGCGTCGCGCCAGATCGCGCGGTAGGTGCACCCGACGTCGGTGAAGCGCGGCTCGAGGTTCCACCAGAGGACCTCGATCAGCTTGCCGACGACCACGTTGCCCCAGCGCAGGATCCCGTCCATGTTCGCGCCCTGCTCGATGAGCTGGCGGGTCGTGCGCGTGCCGATCACCATGTCGGCGTCCTTCAGGTACTCGAGCAGCTTCCCGAGGTCGCGGGCCCGGAACGTCGCGTCGGCCTCGACCAGGACGAGGATGTCGCCGGTCGCGGCTTCCATCCCCTGTCGGAGCGCGTCGCCGTATCCCCGGTAGGGCCGCGAGTGCACGATCGCGCCCGCGGCCCGCGCGATCTCCGCGGTGCGGTCCGCGGACTGGTTGTCCATGACGACCACCTCGTCGACGTGCGGCAGGAAGTCGCGGACGACGCGGCCGATCGCGGCCTCCTCGTTCCAGGCGGGGATCACGACGCTCGTGCGGTGGCGGTCGAAGTGGCTCGACCGGCAGAGGAAGCTCGCCTGGTTCAGGTCCTCGATCGTGTTCACGTTCACGTAGGAGCCCGAGAGCCTGTGCGCGAGGACCTTCTCTCCGGCCGCGGCGGCGCGGTCGAGGACGTCGATCAGCTCGAGTCGCCCGGTGCGGGTCGAGCGGGGCGTCTCGCGCGTCCACCGGAAGATCTCGGGAGACAGGATCCAGGTGCCGCAGCCGAGCCACGGCGTCGGCGGCTCCGCGGGCTTCTCGACGAGCCGCGTGATGCGGTCGCCGTCGAGGAGCACGCCGTAGTTGCGGCGGATCGGCTCCGCGTCCTCGCACGGCAGGATCGCGCAGACCGCGAGCGCGTCGTCCGGGCAGGCGGCGAGCGCCGCATGCCCGCTCTCCAGGTAGAGCTCGTCGCCGAGCAGCAGCGCGAAGCGCTCGTGGACGCGCGGCTCGATCGCCGTGAGCAGGGAGCCCAGGCCGGCGTCGATGTCGTCGTTCTCGACGTATTCGATCTCGACGCCGAGCGCGCGCCCGTCGCCGCAGGCCTCGCGCACGTCGGCAGAGAGGTGGCCGACGACGAGGACGATCCGACGGATGCCGAGTTGCTCGCGCGCCAACTCGATCTGCCGGAAGAGCAGCGGCTTGCCTCCCACTTCGAGCAGCACCTTCGGGACGCGCACGCTGCGGGGGTGGAGGCGGGTGCCCCTGCCGCCCGCGGCGATGACGCAGAGTTCCGGCAGAGCCATGGGCCTCGTTAACCCGCTCGCCCGAACGCGGTCAATGTGCCGCGGCCGGGGTGTCGGGGCCGGTCGCACCGTCGCCGGCCCGGGCCGGGGCGTCCGCGCCTCCGGGGTCGGGTGTCCTGCGGTGCGAGATGCCCGCCGCGACCAGCGCGTCCGCCATCGACTCGGCGATCACCTGGTGGCCGGCGGGGGAGGGGTGGATCTCGTCGCCGAGGAGTGCCGAACCGCCCGAGCGCGCGAAGTCCCGGTCGAGGCGGATGCAGTCCGGCTCGAGTTCGCAGAGCCTGCGGTTGAACTCCTCGATCGCGCCCTCGGGGTCGCGCTCGTTCGGAAGCAGGGTCGCGACCAGGACGCGTCGGCCGCGAAACCGGGCCGACGTCGCGGCGCGCGCCACGCCCCGAGCCGCGCCGCGTGCGTCGGGCGGACCGCCCGCGAGCGCGTCCAGCCACAGGTCGTTCACGCCGAGCATCAGGATCACGACGTCGGGACGGTCCACGTCGAGCGTCCACGAGAGTGCGGTCTGCCGCGGCCGCGGCGGGCGCGCCGTCGACGGCAGGTCGGGCCAGAGCGAGCGCAGCAGCGCCTCGAGGTCCGCGGGCTTTCCGCGCGGCTCGGCGGTCCAGCTCGCCAGCGTCGAGCCGCCCGCGCCGCGCTGGCGCACGAGGGTGCGATCGTCGAGGAGCGCGTCGAGGCGCCCCGGGTAGCCGCCGGCCGGGTCGAACTCGGCGGGGTGGCCGGCCATGTCGCCCGAGCGGACGTAGCCGGCCGTGATGCTGTCGCCGATCGCGTCGACGACCACGGGCTTTCGCGGTCGTTGCGCGCCCGGACGCGACGTCGCCTGCGGGGTCGCTGGCGACCGCACCTCCGCCCCGCTGCGGTCGGGCGTCGCGCCCGGCTCGGCGGGCGGGATCTCGCGAGCCGCCGACGGGGGGCTGCCGGCCACGGCCCCCGCGAGAAGCATCGCCGCGAGCGACCGAAGCGGCCCGGGCGAGAGACCGACGCCGCGTCCGCGCATCGTGGCCCGCTACATCGGGGCCCCGCGGCGCTCAAGCGCCGGGTTCCCGCGGGGTGCTGCGGTGGCGCGCGTCCCCCGTGCTAGGAGAGGCGTTCGTCTCCCGGCCGCGCGTGGCCGGAGAGGGGAAGGCGACGATGGAGACGAGGACGATCGCGCTGGCGTGCGCCGTCGGGATGAGTGCGATCGGCATCGCGGGCGACTACTTCCTGAAGCGCGCGAGCGTGCGTGCGCAGCCGCTTCTCTCCGCCGACTTCCTGCTCGGGCTCGCGCTCTACGCCTCGACGGCCTTCGCGTGGGTCGTCCTCATGCGCCACCTTCCGCTCGCGACGATCGGCGTCGTCTACTCCGTGTGCATGATCCTCATGCTCACCGCGATGGGGGTCGCGTTCTTCGGCGAGGTGCCGAGCGGCCGCGAAGTGATCGGCATCGGGCTCGCGATCGCGGCGCTCTTCCTGCTCGCCCGCTTCGGCTAGGCGGCCGCGATGCCGCGCGCCTTCCTCGGCTGGGCGGCCTTCGTCGCGGTCGGCTCCTGGGCCGGCATCGCGGCGGCGGAGGCGAGGGTCTTCGCGCCGTGGCTCCCGCTCGCGGCCGGCGCGATCGCGGCGCTCGCGGTCGGATCATCGACGCGCGGGTCGGGCTCGACGGCCGAGCATCGCGTGCATGGCCGCACCGAGGCCGCCGTGGCGGCGCTGGCGATCGCCGCGTGCCTCACGCTCCTGCCGCCGGTCGACACGACGCTGTCGAGCCAGGATGCGAGCATCCACCGGCTCGCCGGGAGGACCCTCGCGCGCGAAGGGGGGCTCGCGGTGGCGGACCCGCTGCTCGCCGCGCTCGGCCCGGCCGACCGTCGCGGGCTCTTCGAGCAGGGCACGACCGGCCTGCTCGATGTCTCCCGCTCCCGCTTTCCGGGCGGGCTCGTCGTGCCGTCGGACCGGTCCTCGGAGGTCGTTCCGAGCTTCGCCCACCTGCTCGCGGTCTGGATCGCGACCGCCGACGGCGTCTTCGGCGAGCGCGCGATCGGCTGGCTCGGCCCGGTCTTCGTCGCGACCGCGTGGTGGGCGATCGGGCTCCTGGCCGCTCGCGCCGGCGGGATCGCCGCCGCGGCCGCCGCGATCGCGCTGCTCGCGACCTGGCTGCCGCAGCACTGGTTCGGGCGCTTCCTCATGCCGGAGGTGCTGGCCGAGGCACTGGTCTGGTGCGGCGCCGCGGCGATCGCGACCGCGACGCCCGGGGCGGGAGGGGTGTCCGCGGCCGTGGGCGGACTCTGCCTCGGCGTCGCGTGCTTCGCGCGCTTCGAGCAGCTCACGATCTTCCTTCCCTCGCTGCTGCTCGCGCGCGCCGTCCTGCCGTCGGACCGGCGCGTGCTGCCGCGTGCGGCCTGGCCGTGGTTCGGGCTCGCGGCGGCGCACGCCGCCGCCCATCTCGCGATCGTCCCGACGGACTACGGAAAGCGCATGGCGGCCGTCGCGACCGGGGCGGTCGCGCGCACCTGGAACCTGCTCGGCGGGTCGCCCCGACCGGTCGCGGCGTCGGCGTCGGCGCTCGCGCTCGTGGCCGTGCTCGCGATGCTCGGGCTGCGCCGCGCCCGCGGCGGTCTCGCGACGCGGGTCGCCGCGGGTGCGGCCGGGGCGATCGCGTTCGGCGTGATCGTCGCGGGAACGCCGCCCGAGGGACTTCCCGCGGTCTCGTGGCTCTCCTGGTACGTGCCGTGGCCTGCGTGGCTCGCGGCGGCGCTCGGGACGCTCCCGCTCGCGATGCCGTCGGGGACGATCCTGGCCCTCCTGTTCGAGGCCGCGGACCAGGTCGTGAGCCCGCGCATGACGCCCGAGCAGGTGTGGGGGTCGCGCCGACTGGTCACCGTGGTGCTGCCGCTCGTCGCGCTCGCCGCCGCGCGCTCCCTCTCCGGGCGGGGGCGGTCGCTTTCCGCGTGGCGGCCGCGGGTCGCAGCGGGGCTCGTCGCTCTCGCGGTCGCGCTGGGCGCGATCGGTCTCCGGCCGGTCGTCTTCCGCCGCCCGCAGCACGGGTCGGCGGCGTTCGCGCGGGAGGTCGACGCGGCGTTGCCCGCCGACGCCGCCGTCCTGGTCGCGGGCCCGCTCGACTGGCTGCACCTGGCGCCGCTGCTCTGGCGAGGAGGCGCACGAGACGTGATCGTCGCGCGCGAGCGTCCCGGCTTCGTCGAAGCCGCGGCGCGGCGTCTCGCCGACGATGCCCGGCGAGGCCGACCGCTGTTCTTCCTCTCCGGGGCGATGGTCGAGCCGGGAGAGGCGGTCGACGCCGGTTCGCTCGAGGGAATTCTTCCCCCGACCTGGACGATCGAGCCGGGCCGGAGGTTCGTCTTCGCCACGCGGCTGCTCGAGCGGACCTCGGACCGCGCCCCCGAGGCGCTCGTGCCGCGCTCGGCGGAGATCACGATCCACCGCCTCGCGCCGCCGACCGGCGGCTGAGCCCGCGCCCGGGACGCCGGCTCGACGCGCCCTTCAGCCCCGCGCTTCGACGAGCCCGACGATGTCGCGGATCGATTCGAGCGAGCCGGCGCGGAAGTCGGCGTCCTCGATGCGTGCGCCGAAGCGGTCCTCGACGAACGCCGCGAGCATGACGAGCCCCATCGAGTCGACGAGACCTTCGCTGATGAGCGGCGTGTCGGCGTCGAGCGGCCGCTGCGGGTCGACCAGCAACTGGCTGCGGACGTAGTCCACCAGGATCGCGACGCGGTCTTCCGACATGGCCCCGGGGCTAGCAGAGCGCCTCGGAAGGTGTCGAGCCGCGGCGGGCGCCTCGGCCGCGCTTGCGCCGCCCCGGGGGTCGGAATTAGCGTCCCCGGACCGATGCGCCGCTCGCGAACCTCGCTGCAGCTCGGCATGCCGCACACGCGCTTCCACTCGCTCGGCGAGGCGGCGCTCCTCGCGCACGCGGGGGACCTGCAGTGGGCGGCGCTCGGCGAGTCGACCGGCGTGCCGGCCTCGCGACAGCGCGACGCGGACGGGCGTCCGGTCTACGCGAGCTTCTACTACGTCGAGATCGGGGGATTTCCGCGCGACGGCCTCGCGGCCTTCGGTCCCGACGACCGGGTCGAGATCGTGAGCGAGGTCGGCCGCTTCGGTCGAAGCATGATGGACGGCCACCACTGGCTCCACCGGCTCGACGACCCGGCCGGGGAGCTGCCCGATCCCGCGCCGCCCGGACCGTTCCTGCGGTTGTCCAACGTGCTGGTCGCGCTCGGCGGCGGGGCCGACGACCTGCGCATCGCGACACCCGCCAACGCCGACATCGAGCGCCTGCCGACGCTCCCCGCGGAGCCCGATTCGTACAAGACGGTGAAACTCGCGCGCGCCGCCGGGCGCTTCGTCGATCCGCCGGCCGACGCCGAGCCGCTCTGGGAGGGGGCGCGGCGGGTCGACTACGAGATCAACCCGGACCGCGACGTGAACGGCGTCGGGCTCCTGTACTTCGCGAACTTCGTCGTCTTCACCGACTTCGCCGAGCGCCGCCTGCTGCACGCCGACCCGCGGTTCTCGCGCTTCGAGATCGATCGCCGGGTGACCGTCTCGCGCCGCATCGGCTACTACGGCAACGCCCAGCCCCACGACCGGCTGGAGATCGAGTGCGAAGCGTGGCGCCTTCCCGGCGGCAACCTCTCGTTCGCCCACCGCGTGTTCCGGGCGAGCGACGGACGGCTGATCGCGGTGTCGAGCGTCGAGAAGCACCTCGAGGGCTCGCCGCGCGACCCGCAGGGGAGGGGACGATGAGCGCGCGACCCGTGACGGCCGGGCCCGGTGCCCCGGCGAGTGCCGCACGCGCCTCGAGGCCGGCCGCTCCGCCCGCCGCCCCGGACCCGGATCCAGGCTGGGCGCGCGCGCTCGGCGCGGGCGTCCTCTACGCGGCGCTGGTCGTGGCCCTGCTGCTGCTCGCGCGCGCGGGCGCCGGCTTCATCTACCAGGGTTTCTGAGGCTGCGCGGGAGTCGCGCGCTCGGCGCGGGGGCGTCGCGCCGCGGTCGAGGCCCCGCACGCGGCCTTCCCGCGCCGCTCAGCCCGGGGCGAGCGCGTCGAGCCCGAACATCCGGAGCCCGTAGCGGAGCGCGCCGCGCACCGAGCAGCCGAACAGGAGGAGCCCGAAGGCGAAGGCGTGGAACGAGGCGAGCGCGCCGAGGACGTGGTCGCGACGCGCGGCGGCCGGCGACGCGGGACGCGCGGGGCGCGCCGAGGCGCGCCACGTCGCGAGGCCCGTCAGCAGCGCCGCGTGCCAGAGGCCCCAGGCGACGAAGTTCCAGGCGAAGCCGTGCCACAGCCCGCAGGTCACCATCGTCGCGGTCTGCGCGATGCCCTGGGAGACGAGAGGCCGCTTCGTCGAACGCAGTGCCCGGCGCGCGACCGGGACGAACACGAAGTCGCGCAGCCAGCTGGTGAGGCTCATGTGCCAGTGCTGCCAGAGGCGGGCCAGGTCGGGCTGCAGGTAGGGCGAGTCGAAGTTCTCCCGGACCGTGAAGCCGGCGATGCGGCCCGCGCCGATCGCGATGTCCGAGTAGCCCGAGAAGTCGAGCCACAGCGCGATCGCGAAGGCGTACATCGCGAGCCAGAGCGAGCCGCGCGTCGCGTGGAGGGGGTCGGCGAAGACCGGCTCGGCGAACGCGAGCAGCCGGTCGCCGACCAGCAGCTTCTTGCCGAGCCCGACCACGATCCGCTCGAGGCCGAGCACCCGCTCGGACCACGGCAGGGGCTCGCGCGCGAGCTTGGCGGCGAATTCCCCGGTGCGCTCGATCGGCCCGGCCGCGAAGGTCGGCAGGAAGAGGATCGTCGCGAGGAACGAAGGCAGGTCGACCGCGGCGACCCGGCCGGCCGCGGCGTCGAGCAGGTGCTGGACGAACTTGAGTGCGAAGTACGACAGCCCTACCCACGAGGCCTGCGGGACGAGGCTGTCGCGCGAGGCGCGGGGGGCGCGCAGCACGACGAGGGCTGCGACCACCGCGAGGATCCCGCCCGTGAGCGCGAGCGCGCGCGGTCGTTCCGGCAGTCGCGGAAGCAGGCGCCCGAGTCCCCAGGTGGCGGCCGACGCCGCGAGCAGCGCCGCCGTCGGGATCGGCCACACCAGCGCCGCGCCCGCGAGCGAGAGCGCCGCGACGGCCGCGGGTCGCAGGGCGGCCGCGACGAAGGTGGTCGCGAGCCCGAGCGCGAGCGTCGCCGCCGCGAAGGTCCAGGAGATCACGCCGGCGCCCGCTTCCCGCTCAGGCGCGGCCGAAGCGCAGCCGCCAGGGGGTGACCATCGAGCGCAGCACCTCGGTCTTCGAGATCTTGGAGCTGCCGAGCCGGCGGTCCGTGAACACGATGGGCACCTCCACGCCGACGATCCCGGCGTGCACGACCCGGTACTTGAGCTCGATCAGGAACGAGTACCCGCTGCTGTGGATGCGGTCGAGGCGCGCGGCCTCGAGCGCGCGGCGGGTGAGGCACTGGAATCCGCTCGTGCAGTCGTGGAAGGCGAGCCCGGTGATCTTGCGCGCGTACTCGTTCGCGAACTGCGAGAGGATGAGCCGCTTGAGGTCCCAGTTCACGACGCTGATGCCGTTCATGTAGCGCGAGCCGATCACGAGATCCGCCCGCGACGTCGCCTCGACGAGCGCCGGCAGGTAGGCGGGATCGTGCGACCAGTCGCCGTCCATCGTGACGACCGCGTCCCAGCCGTGGTCGAGCGCGAAGCGGAAGGCCTCGACGTAGGCCGTGCCGAGCCCGAGCTTGCCCGCCCGGTGGATGACCCGGAAGCGGGGCTCCCGGGCCGCGATGCGGTCGGCGAGCTCGCCCGTACCGTCGGGCGACGCGTCGTCGACGACCAGGAAGTCGGCCCGGACCGGCGAGGCGAGGACGGCCTCGGCGAGCGGCTCCAGGTTGTCGCGCTCGTCGTAGGTGGGGGTGACGACGAGGACCTTCACGAGCCCTCCTCGTCGAACAGCGGCGGCCGGATCGTCTCGGCGTCGATGGCCGGACGGGGGCGCTCGCCCACGACCCGAGCCGGCACCCCGGCGACGATCGAGTAGGGCGCCGTGTCGCGGTTCACCACCGCGCCCGCGGCGACGACCGTGCCGCGCCCGATCCGGACGCCGGGCAGCACGACCGCGTGCGCTCCGATCCAGACGTCGTCCCCGATCACGACGGGTGCGGAGACGTGTCCCTGGCGGATCATCGGGATCTCGGGCCCGAGTCCCCAGTGGTGCTGCGAGGTGTAGATCGTCGCGTAATGCCCGATCATCACGTCGTTCCCGATCGTGAGGCCGCCGCGGCCGTAGAGCACGGCCCCGGCGCTCACGTGCAGGTTCGACCCGGCGTCGATGCCGTAGGAGTGCTCGAAGTAGACGCCCTTGTAGATGAACGGCAGGCCGCCCAGGCGCCCGAACAGGACGCGGTAGAGGAGCCAGCGCAGCCCGAAGCCCGTGAAGCCGGGGATCGGCCGCACGAGCATCCCGATCCAGTCCTCTGCCCACACGGTCGCCGCCTGCCGCGGCGAGAGCGTGCGCAGGAAGTTCCGCACCAGCGCGACCAGGCCCTTCGCAGGCGGTCCGGGCGGGGCCGGCGGCGACGGCGACGGCCGGGTCTCGGGCGTGCTCACGCGTCGCTCCGCCGCGCGACCACGAGCATCTCGCCCACCGGCACGTGGATCGTGCGCTCGCGCAGCCCGCGCGGCAGGAGCCGGACGAGGCGGGAGGCGGCGGCAAGCGGCGGGTAGAACACCTGGACCTGCCCCGCGACGTAGTCGGGGGTGAGAGGCTTCGCGGCGGTGACGATGCGCTCGGCGCGGAAGCCGTGTCGCTCGAGGAAGCGCGCGATCGAGCCGCGGTCGAAGTAGTGGAAGTGGTCGTTCGGCGCGTAGAAGAACCAGTGCCGCCCCATCGCGCGCGCGACCGGGCTCCCGATGTCGGGCAGCGTGAGCGCGAGCACTCCGCCCGGGCGCAGCCACCGCCGCGCGCGCTCGGGTAGCACGGTCGGGTCGAGCAGGTGCTCGAGGACGTCGAACGCGGTCACCGCGGCGAGCGGCTCGGACGGCTCCCAGTCCTCGATGCGCGCGCGCTCGACCGGCAGCCCGGACTTGCCCGCCGCGGCCACCGCGGCCTCGGAGAGCTCGATGCCGCGCGCGTCGTGGCCGGCCTCGCGGGCCGCCCGCACGAAGGCGCCGGTCGACGCGCCCACGTCGAGCCACGGACCGGCGGGCAGCGCCGCACCGAGCGACGCGAGCCGGTCGCGCGCGATGAAGGCGCGCACGTCCTCGGCCGCCGCGAAGACGGCATAGGGCCCCTCCGCGTAGGTCCAGGCGTAGTGCGCCTCGAGCTCCGCGAGGGTCGGCAGCGGCTCCAGGCGGACGTAGCCGCAGTCCGGGCAGCGCAGGAAGCGCTTTCCGCCCTTTTCGAACAGCGGTCGCGAGGTCTCGCCGCCGCAGGCGAGACATTCCCGGCCCGGCGCGGCCCGCGGTCCCGCGACCGCGTCGCGGGAGGTTTCGGTCGCTCCGTCCACGGCAGCCAGCGTCTAGCACAGGCGGGCCCGGATCGAAGCGGGCCGCCCGCGGCCGTGGCGGGTGCGCCGCGATCGAGGTAGGAAGCGGCGGCCGATGGCCCCCTCCGGAGACTCGTCCGCGCCGCGACCCGCGCCGCGCGCGGCGGACGCGGCGTGGTTCGACGCCCGCGGCCTGCAGCGCGACTTCAAGGAGCACGCGGGCCGGGGCATCGGATCCTACGTGGCCTCGCTCGTCCGCGGTTTCGACGCGGTGGCACGCCCGGGCGCGGTGCGACCCTTCGTCGAGCGGGGCGCGTCGCTCGCCGGGAACCCGGCGCGCACGCCTCTCCTCTTCGCGCCCTCGTGGCCGCGCGGGGGAGGGCGGCTCGCCTCGCTGGTCCGCCAGCAGGTGGCGCTCGCGGCCTGGATCGGGCGCCACCGTCCCGCCGTCGTCCATTTCGCGGCGCAGACCGACGCGCCGTGGCGCGTCGCGGTGCCCTCGGTCGTGACGGTGCACGACGTCGTCCTGCACCGCGCCGGCGCGCGCCCCGAGGCGCCCGGGCGGGCGGCCGCGGCCCGCTTCGCGATCGCGCGCGCGATCGAGCGGCGGGCGATCGCGCGCGCGGCGCGACTCGTGGTCCCCTCCGAGGTCTCCGCCGCCGAGCTCGCGGCCACGCTCGGCGTCGACCGCGCGCGGATCGCCGTCGTGCCCGAGGCGCCCGCGCCGTGGTTCCGCCCCGAGGTCGGGCCCGGGGACGAGGAACTGCGTCGCCGACTCGGCCTGCCGGAGCGCTACCTCCTCCATCCCGGCGGGTCCGACGAGCGCAAGCGCCTGCCCGCGCTCGTCGCGGCCTTCGACCGGGTCGCGTCCGACGACGCCTCGATCGGCCTCGTGCTCACCGGGCCGGTCGATCGCGGCCCGGGAGGCGCGGCGCTGCGGAGCGCGATCGAGACGGCGGCGGCCCGCGGGCGCATCCGGACGACGGGCGTGCTCGCCGAGGGCGAGATGCCTGCGGTCTTCCGCGGCGCCGCCGCGCTCGTTCTCGCGACCCGCCACGAGGGGTTCGGCCTGCCGGTGGTCGAGGCCTTCGCGAGCGGGGTGCCGGTGGTCGCGACCGCCGCGCCCGCGGTCGTCGAGGTCGCGGGGGAGGCGGCGCTGCTCGTCCCGGTCGACGAGCCGGCGGCGCTCGCGGACGCGCTCTGCCGCGTGCTGCGCGACACGGCGTTCGCGGCCGAGCTTCGCACGCGCGGCCTCGAACGGGCGTCGCGGCTCGACGAGTCCGCCGTCGCCCGCGAGACGCTGCGCGTGCTCGAGCAGGTCTCCGGGGCGAGTCTCCTCGCGCCGGGGGCCTGAGCCCGCGGACCGCCCGAGGGGCCGGCGCTCGAACCGGCCCGCCCGCCGTTTGGCCGACGTCGGGCGTACGCTACGAGGAAAGCCGTGCGTCGTCTCCTCGGCTACCTGTCGCGCTACCGGCGGCGCTCGATCGTCGGCGTCGCCTGCCTGTTCGTGACGGCGTCGCTCGCGATGGCGATCCCGCGCCTGCTGAAGTCCGCGGTCGACTCGATCGACCCGTCCAAGCCGCACGGCGGCGCGCACGGCGCGGCCTGGTACGCGGGGCTGGTGATCGCGATCGCGATCGCGCAGGCGGTCGCGCGCTCGGTCTCGCGCTTCACGATCTTCAACGTCGGTCGCGACGTCGAGTACGACCTGCGCAACGACCTCTTCGCGCACCTGGAGACGCTGCCGGCCTCGTTCTACCTCTCGCACCCGACCGGCGACCTCATGTCGAGGCTCGTGAACGACATCGGCGCGGTGCGGATGATGCTCGGCCCCGGGATCCTGAACCTGCTGAACACGCCGGTCTACTACTTCTGGGCGGTGTCGATCATGGCGTCGATCGACCCGGTGCTCACGGTCGCGGCGCTGCTTCCCTACCCGGTCATGCTGATGGTCGTGAAGCGCTACAGCCGCAGGCTCATGGAGGGCACGCTCCGCGTCCAGGAGGGGCTCGCCGAGATGAGCAACGCGATCCAGGAGAACGCGAGCGGGATCGCGGTGGTGAAGGCCTACGTGCTCGAGCAGGACGCGATCGACTCCTTCGACCGGCTGAACCGGTCGTTCCAGGGCGCGAGCCTCGACCTCGGGCGCGTGCGCGGCGTGCTCGCGCCGGTGTTCCGGTCGGTGAGCGCGCTCGGCACTCTCGTCGTGCTCTGGCTCGGCGGCACCCGGGTCGCCGAGGGGCGTCTCGGGATCGGCGACCTGGTCGCCTTCCTCGGCTACCTCCACCTGCTCGCCTGGCCGACGATGGCGCTCGGCTGGATGCTCTCGATCCTCCAGCGCGGGCGGGCCTCGATGCGCCGCCTGGAGGAGATCTTCGAGACCCGGGCGGAGATCGCGGACCCGGT
>JAFMJW010000067.1 GCA_017853315.1 Alphaproteobacteria bacterium | reverse complement strand
CCTCGGCGGCGAGCCTCGCCTTTTCCCTGGCGGCGGCGGCCTTGGCACGCTTGGCTTCGGCGGCGAGTCTCGCCTTCTCCTTCACGGCGGCGAGCTTCGCCGCCTTTGCGCGGGCCAACTCCTTCGCCTTGCGGGCCTTCTCCCGGGCCGCCGCCTCCTTCGCCCTGCGAAGCGCCGACGTGCTCGCGATCTTCCGCGCCGCCGGACGGCGGGCGGCGGCGGACGCCTTGCTTCGCGCCGGCTTCGACGTCCTCGAGGCACGCAGGCTCTTCGCCGGCGAGACCTTGCGCGGGCGCGCCACGCTGGCCCGCCCGCGGCTTGCCGCGGTGCGTTGACGCGCAATCGGCTTGCGGGGCAGGGGCTTTCGGGAGGGCTTCCTCTTGGCCGCTCGCCTGGCGGCGGCGCGAGGACGGACCTTGCCGGCTCTTGGCCTGCCTGCCCGCTTGCGGGCTCCTGAATCCGATTTGCGCAACTTCAACGCCCGAGATCCTCCCGGTGAGGCGATTCGCGACGCTCCTGTTTGCCGACGCAACCCCGGATGCGCAAGACCGGACGGCTGAAAAACCGCGCCCACCGCCGTCTTTCCGCTTGCGCCGGGGGGACGCTTGCCGGACAAGCCCGTCCATGGCCGAGCCGCCGAAGCTGCTGTCGGGCCGCGTGGCGGTCGTCACGGGCGCCGGGGAGGGCATCGGCAAGGCGATCGCCTTGGCGTTTGCGTCCCACGGGGCGGCCGTCGTCGTCGCGGAGATCCGGGCCGAGACCGGGAAGCGGACTGCCTCCGAGATCGCCGCCTCGGGCGGGCGAGCGCTGGCCGTGCCGACCGACGTCCGGGAGCCCGACGCCGTCGCCGGGGCGGTCCGCGCGGCCGAGCGGGAATTCGGCGGTCTCGACGTGCTGGTGAACAACGTCGGCGGGACCTTCGCCCGGCCCTTCCTCGAGATCGAGGAGCGCGGCTGGGACGCGATCCTGCGCACCAACCTGAAGAGCGTCTTCCACGGAACGAAGCTCGCGGCCCCGGCGATCGCGGCCCGCGGCGGGGGCGCCATCCTGAACGTCGTCTCGATCGAGGGCGTGCGGGCGGCGCCGGCGTTCGCGCCCTACGCCGCGTGCAAGGCCGCGGTGATCAACTTCACCTGCACGATGGCGGTCGAGCTCGCGCCGCAGCGCATCCGGGTGAACGCGCTCGCACCCGACGTCTGCGCGACCGAGGGCGTGCTGCGCCAGGTGCCCGAGGCGGCGCTGCGACGGCAGGCGCGCCGCGTGCCGCTCGGCCGCATCGCCGAGCCGGCCGAGATCGCCGGCCCTGCCGTGTTCCTCGCCTCCGACCTCGCGAGCTACGTGACCGGCGTCACGCTGCACGTCGACGGCGGGACCCATGCCGCCGGCGGCTGGTGGAGGGACGATGCCGGCGCCTGGGTGCTGGGCCCCGGGCCGGAGCCCGGGGGCGTGCCGCCCGACGCAGCGCCGGTCGCGAAGGACCGGGATCGTCGCTGACCGGGCCGCGGGGCGAGCCGGGTGCGTGCGCCCGTTCGCCCCGAGCGCGAAGCCCCCGACTCAGTGGTGGGCGTGCGCGCCCGCGCCCGAGTAGCGCGAGCACTGCCCCGACGCCTTCTCGAGCACCTGCACCTGCGGCTGTCCGTTCTTCGCGGCGCGCGCGCCGGGTGCGATGGTGACGAGGTCGCCGATCGCGAAGCCCGAGACGTCGTTGAACGCGAAGGCGACGGGCGCGTTCGGGTTCTCCGCGTTGGGGGGCATGAACGTCGCCATCTTCGACACCGGGTCGAGCGCCACGACGCAGAGCTTCATGTCGTAGATCCCCGGGACCTCCGGGGCGTCCTTCGGAGCCGACTGCTGGAAGTCGCTGAGCGTCGTGTTCCTGACGGCGGGAGAGCGGCTCGCGCCGGAGGCGCAGGCCGCCGCGAGCAGGGCGAGCGGGAGCAGGGTCTTCGTCATGCGCCCCCCTTACCGCGGTCGCCCGGACGGGACAACCCGCGCCGCCCCCGCCCTCACGCGCGCAGCCGCTCGTGCGCCCGGACCATCTTCGCGCGGATCGGCAGCTCGAAGGGGCAGGCCCCGGCGCACGGCGCGGGGCACCCGAGGCAGGCCGATGCGTCGCGCGACGCGCCGAGTTTCGCGTACTTCTCGCGCGCGGCGGTCTCGCGGCCGTAGTCCGCGAAGTACATGTCGTAGCGCAGCACCGTGTCGATCGGCAGGCCGTTCGGGCAGCGGTCGAGGCAGGCGCCGCAGTGCGGCCTGCAGTAGTCGGCGCTCGCGAGCCGATCGTAGCGCTCGAGCAGCGCGCGGTCGGCGTCGTCGGGCTTTGTGCCGGAGGCGTAGAGATACTCGTCGCACTGCTCGGGCCTGAAGAAGGAGACCACCAGGCACGACACGGCCGGGTTCTCCAGCACCCAGCGGAACGCGGCCTGCGAGTAGGCGACGGAGCGGTCGCGGAGCCCCGGCAGGTTCTCGGCCTTCGCGCCCTTCAGCGTCTTCATCGCGACGACGCCGACGTCGGCGCGATGCGCGCGGTCGATGATCTCGGGGATCCCCGGGAAGAGCCCGTGGTGGTAGGCGAGCATCATCACGTCGAAGCGGCCGCTCTCGAGCGCGCGGTCGGCGACCGCTTCCAGGTTCGGCGTGTGCGAGCTGAAGCCGAGGAAGCGCACCTTGCCCTGCTCCTTCAGGCGGTCGAAGGCCTCGTGGAAGTTCGGCGCCATGAGGCGTTCGACGGTGTCGCAGGAATGGATGTGGACCAGGTCGAGCCGGTCGGTCTGCAGACGGCCGAGGCTCTCCTCGACCGTGCGGATGATCTCGGGCACCGGGGTGTCGGGCGGCAGGTGGCCGTCGGCGGTGCAGAACTTCGACGCGAGGAACATCCGGTCGCGCTCGCCGTGTTCGCGGATCGCCTTGCCGAGCAGGATCTCCGAGCCGTTGCGCGAGTAGTCCGGCGCCGTGTCGAAGTAGTTGATGCCGCGCTCGAGGGCGAGCAGCGCCACGCGGTCGTCCTCGATCCGTCCCGAGCCGAGCGAGATGTCGGAGACCATCGCCTCGGTGCGGCCGAGGCGGCGGTACGCCTTCACGCGCGAGCCCGCCCACTCGGGGCGCTGCTCGGGCGCCACCTTCTCGACCTCGGCGAAGAACACGTCTCGACCGACGTCCCGCCAGCGGTGCTGGCGCAGGGCGACGCCGCCCGCGCCCGCCACCGCGGTGGCGAGGCCGCTCGCGCCGACCGCGCCCGCCGTGGCGAGGAATCCGCGGCGATCGGTTCCGGCGAGCGCGGCCGCGCCCTCGGCCTCGCCGTGGGCGCCGGCGAGCGCGTGCGCCGCGTCGGTGTGCGGCCGGGCGGGCGCGAACAGCCACGGCGGCATGGTCTCGCCGCACGCGACGCAGGTCGGCCGCCGCACCCGGACGAACCCGGAGACGAAGGCGGCGAGGCCGAGCGCGGCGGTGGCGAGGAGCGCGGGCAGCGCGGGGCGCCAGCCCGAGCGCACTCCCTCGAACAACCCGTTCAGCCGCGGCGCGACCCATGCCCAGCCGAGAGCGAACGTCGAGGCCCAGAGGGCGAGGCGCACCGGCCAGCGTACGCGGGCCGGCCGTGCCTCGGTGTCGCCGCCGCACCGATCGCAGACCGTCATGGGGAGAGTATGCCCCATGATCCCGGGGCGTGGCGACCCCCCGGGGGCGTCCGGGACCCTTGACGTGGCCGAAGGCTCTGCGGAATCGTCTCCGCCATGGACGCATGGGCCTGGAAGGCGATCACCGGCGTGCCCCTCGGGCTCGCGCTTGCGAACCTGGCCGAGTGGAGCGCGCACCAGGTGCTGCTCCACGGTCTCGGCCGCAGGAAGACGAGCTTCTGGGCCTTTCACTGGCACGAGCACCATCGTGCGTCGCGCCGCCACGGCATGCACGACTCCGACTACCTGCGCTCGCCGTTCGGCTGGCATGCGCAGGGCAAGGAGGTCGCGGCGCTCGCGGCGGCGACCGCGGGAGTCCTCGCCCTCGCGCCATGGAACCCGGTGCTCTGCGCGACGCTCGCCTTCTGCGCGTTCGACTACTGGCGCAAGCACCGCCGCGCGCACCTCGACCCCGCCTGGGCGCGCGAGCACCTGCCCTGGCACGTCGATCACCACATGGGCCCCGACCAGGACGCGAACTGGTGCGTCACGCGGCCCTGGTGCGACGTCCTCTTCGGCACCCGCAAGCCGTGGATCGGCACGGCCGACGAGCGTCCGCTCGTCGATCGACACCCCGAGCGCTCCGAGGCCGCCGCCGACGAGCGCGGCGCGACGGGGGCCGCCGCCGCGGGTCTCGCAGCCGCGGTCCTCCTCGCGGGCGGACTCGCCGCGGGCTGCGGCAACCAGTCGTCGTCGCCGCCGCCCGCGACCACCGACCCGATCTTCTACGGCGACCTCCACGCGCACTCCGGCCTCTCGAACGACGCGACCGGCACGCCCGACGGCTTCTTCACGGCCGCGCGCGACATCGCCGGGCTCGACTTCGTCGTCATCTCCGACCACGACATCTTCCTCACCCCCGACGAGTGGGAGATCCTGAAGACGACGGCCGCGTCCTACGACAGCCCGGGCAGCTTCGTCGCCTTCTCCGCGGTCGAGTGGACGCAGGCGATCGGTTACCACCTGAACGTCTACTTCCGGGAGACGCCCGGCCCGTACTGCCCGGGCTTCGACTGCAGGGAAGCCTCGCAGTTCCTCGACTACTACGGCTCGCAGGTGCGCTCGGGCGCCGCCGCGGGGCACGTGAACCATGCCGCGAGCCGCACCTTCCGCGTTCCCTGGGACGCGATCGACGACTCGGTCACCAATGCCGTCGAGGTCTGGAACTCGAGCAGCGGTGGCGAGTCGAACCAGGAGCGGCTCGACAACGGCCCGCTCTGGGCGCTGCGGGCCGGTTTCCGGCTGGGGCTGGTCGGCGTCTCCGACGACCACCACACCGACGCGACGCCGGCGTTGATCGGCACCGGGCTCACCGGTTGCCACGCCCACGCGCTGAACCGCAGCGACCTGCTCGACTCGTTCCTCGCCCGCCGCTGTTTCGCGACCGACGGCGAACGCATCCGCCTCGACACGAAGATCGGCGGGGTCGCGATGGGCGGCGAGCGCGACGCGCGGATCGGCGACCGGCTGCCCGCGCGGGTCGAGGTCGTCGCGACCCGCACCCCGGTCACGGTCGAGCTCGTGTCGGGCGGCGACGTGGTCGCGACCCGCACCTGCGAGACGCCGGTCTGCGACCTCGACACGGAGATCGCGATCGCCGACCCGGAGAGCTTCGTGTACGCGCGCGTCGTGCAGGAGCCGGGCGGCCGCGCCTGGAGCAGCCCGGTGTTCGTGCACGCGACCTGCGGCTCGGGCGGCACCGGCTGCCTCGACGCGCGGCTCGCAGGCGGCGAGGGCGGCGACGGATCGTGCCTGCTGCAGTGGTTCCTCCCGGCCGACGGTCCCCTGCCCCAGGGCAGTCCGCTCGCGTTCTCGTGCCGCGACGGCGACCCGTCGTGCGACGCGGCCCCCGAGGCCGGCGTCTGCGGGATCCGCGCGGGCTTCTGCTTCGGCGCCGACGCGCCCTCGGGCGCGGCCTGTGCCGCGACCGGCATCGACCGCTGGGACGTCGAGCAGCCGGCGTCGACGCCGATGGACCTCGCCGACCAGTCCGACAACCGCAATCGCGCCGTGCTGTCGGCGATGCTGCACGTCGGCACGCTGTCGGCCGCGAACGGGCTCGGCCCGTCGTGCACGCCGCTCTCGATCCTGCGGCTGCCGCCCGGACGCCGCGAGGTGCGCCTGTCCGCCGGCGGCGGCGCGGTCGAGGACGTCGAGACCGCGACGCTCGAGTGTCTGCCCGCCGCAGCGGGGGCGTCGATCCTCGCGGCACCCGAGCCGACCCCCGCGCCGCACCGGCACTGGGCCGAGGACCTGCCCGCCGGCGATTGCTGACGCCCGCGCCGACCCGGCGCGGAGCAGCGCGGGCGGCCCGTACCGGCACGGACGTACCGGCACGGTTTGAGCCACGGCTCGCCGTGCCGTAGCGTCGAGGTCGGAGCGGCGGGGCGGGGGCCCCGGGACGGGGAGGCGGATGTTTCGGAAGGTGCTGGTCGCCAATCGCGGCGAGATCGCGGTGCGCGTGATCCGCGCCTGCCGCGAACTCGGCCTGCGCACGGTCGCCGTCTTCTCGACGGCCGACCGCGACTCGCTCCACGCGGCACTCGCCGACGAGCGCGTCTGCATCGGGCCCGCGCCCGCCGAGCAGAGCTACCTCAAGATCGCAGCCGTGGTCTCGGCGGCGCTCTCGAAGGGCTGCGACGCCGTGCACCCCGGCTACGGCTTCCTCGCCGAGAACGGCGACTTCGCCGAGGCCTGCGAGCGCTCGGGGCTGGTCTTCGTCGGGCCGCGCGTGCGGACGATCAAGCTCATGGGCGACAAGGCGCGCGCGCGGCGCTTCGTCGCGCGCGCGGGCGTGCCGGTCCTGCCGGGCACGCCGACCTCGCTCCACTCGACCGACGAGGCGATCCGCGCGGCGCGCCGGATCGGCTTCCCGGTGCTCGTGAAGGCGACCGGGGGCGGGGGCGGGCGCGGGCTGCGGGTGGCGCGCAACGAGGACGAGCTCGAGCGCGCGATCCGGCAGGCGCGCGCCGAGGGCGAGGCGGCCTTCGGCAAGGACCGCGTCTACGTCGAGAAGCTGCTGCCGCGCGCGCGGCACGTGGAGGTGCAGGTGATCGCGGACCGCGCGCGCAACGCGATCCACCTGGGCGAGCGCGAGTGCTCGCTGCAGCGCCGCTACCAGAAGGTCGTCGAGGAGTCGCCGTCGCCGGCGGTCGACCGCCGCCTGCGGGCCCGCCTGGGTGCTGCGGCCGTGCGGGTCGCGACGGCGGTCGGCTACACGAACGTGGGCACGGTCGAGTTCCTGCTCGACCCGGACGGGAGACATTGGTTCATCGAGATGAACACCAGGGTGCAGGTGGAGCACCCGGTCACCGAGATGCTGACCGGGATCGACGTCGTGAAGGAGGGGCTGCGCGCCGCGGCGGGCCGCCCGCTCGAGCAAAGGCAGCGCCACGTCTCGTGGCGCGGACACGCGATCGAGTGCCGCGTGAACGCGGAGGACCCGTGGACCGCGCGGCCGTCGCCGGGAACCATCCGGGCGCTGCGGCTGCCCGGCGGGCCGGGGCTCCGGGTCGACTCGGGCGTGGTCGCGGGAAGCGTCGTGCCGCCGCACTACGACGCGCTGCTCTTCAAGGTGGTCGCGCACGGCGCGGATCGCGCCGAGGCGCTCGCCCGGATGCGCTCGGCGCTCGCCGAGACGCGGGTCGAGGGCGTCTCGACGAACCTCGCGATGCACCGCGCCCTGCTCGACGACGCGGACGTCGTCTCGGGCGAGGTCGACACCGGCTTCCTCGAGGCCTGGCTCGCGCGCACGCCCGCGCCGGCGAGGGCGTCGTGAGGACCCCGACGCGTCGCCCGCGACGCCGCGGCGCGCGCGCGACGTCGGATCTCCGTGCCGCGGCCGCGGGGCTCGCCGCGCTGCTGCTCGCCGCCTGCGCCCCCCCGGGCCCGCCGCCGAACGGCAACTACTACGGCGACCGGCCGACCTCGGAGGCGGTGGTCGACGAGCAAGCGGTCAACTTCGGGACCGTCGAGCCCGGAACGGTCGTCCGCCACCAGTACGTGATCAAGAACACGGGCCAGCACCCCCTCGACCTGATGAAGATCACGCCGGGCTGCGGCTGCACCTACGTGAAGCCGGTCGACAAGACGATCTGGCCGGGCCACGCGGGCATCCTCGAGGTCGCGCTCGACACCCACGGCCTGCGTGGGCCGCAGTCGAAGGCGGTGCGCGTCCGGACGAACGAGGGCGGGCGGCCGGAGATCGAGCTGCGACTGTTCGGCGAGGTCGCGACCGACGTGAAGGTGACGCCCGACCGCGTCGTGCTCGGCCGCCCCGGCACCCCGATGGCCGGCAGCGTCGAGGTGGTCACGCTCGACCCGGGCGTCTCGGTGACCGGGGTGAGGAGCCAGTACGGCCAGCTCGACCTGCACCAGGCGCCGCTCGGCGGGTCGGAGCGCGGCGTGAAGATCGTCGTGACCCCGAAGCGCAACGGCTACACCGGCCTGTTCAACGACCGGATCGTCGTCACGACGACGAGCAAGCGCCAGCCGAAGGTGACGATCCCGGTGATGGGCTCGCTGTGACGCGACCGCGCTAGCGGTCGCGCGGATGCCCGTCGGGTTCGAGCGAGCGGATCGCGGTCTCGAGTCGCGACACCGCGTCGGCGAGCCCGTCGGCGAGCGACTCGACGCGCCCCTGCACGCCGTCCACCCGGCGCGCGAGCCGATCCTCCTCGACGTGCAGCGCGCTGCCCTGCACGTCGACCACCCGGCCCAGCCGGCCGACCAGGTCGACCAGCGTGTCGAGGTGGCCGGTCGCGCGCTCGACCTGCGTGCGGGTGCGGTCGATCGCGTCGCCGAGCTCGCCGATGCGCGCCTCGAGGCGGCGGATCCGCTCGGCGAGCAGGTCGCGCGGCTCCTCCTTCGCGCCGGACATCGCTCCGCACGCTAGCACGCGCGCCCGCGCCGCGCGTGCCCCGACACCGGCCGGCGCGGGCAGGCGGACGCGACGGCGACCGCGGCTTCGTGCGAGCCGAGCGCCGCTTGCCGCGATCCGAGCGCCGAGCGCGGCTCGCGGCCGCGGAGCGCGTCCGCTAGCGTCCGCGGAACGACGCGCCGACGGCGCCCCCCGGCACGGCATCCCCCGGCGGCGCGTCGCGACCCGCCGCCATGCCCGAGCCGAATCCCACCGAGTCCCCGTCCGTCGAGTCCGCGACCGGCCTCGCCGACGCCGCGCGCACGGCCGTCGCCCGTCTCGGGTCGGGCCCCGCGCCACGGGTCGTGGTCGCCGGGCTGCGCGGACCGGCGCGCGCCGCCTTCGCGGCGGCACTCGTGCGCGAGCGCCCCTCGCCGCTCCTCTTCGTGGTCGACGAGGGCTCGCGCGCCGAGGAAGTCGCGCGCGACCTGCGGTTCTTCCTCGGCGAGGAGGCCGCCGGCAGCGCGCTCGGCAAGCGGGTCCACGTCTTTCCCGCGTGGGACGTGCCGCCCTTCTCCCCGACCTCGCCGTCCGCCGAGACCGTCGCGCAGCGCATCGAGGGCCTCTGGCACCTCGCGCAGACGCCGAACCCGGTCGTGATCGCGTCCGCCGACGCGATGCTGCAGCGGGTCGTCTCGCCCGAGGTGCTGCGACGGGCCGTCTCCTACCTCGTGCAGGGCGACGAGCTCGACCTCGACGCGTTCGCGGCGCGGCTCGTCGACTGGGGCTACCGGCGCCGCCCGCTGGTCGAGGAGCGCGGCGACTTCGCCGTGCGCGGCGGGCTCGTCGACGTGTTCGCGACCGGCAGCGACGACCCGGTCCGGCTCGAGCTGCTGGGCGACGTGATCGAGTCGATCCGCGCCTTCGACCCGGGCACGCAGCGGCGGGTCGCCGACCGCGAGGAGGCGCTCGTCCTGCCCGCGGCCGAGTTCCCCGCCGCCGCGATGCGCGACCCCGCGGTCGCGCGGCGGGTCGAGGACCGCTCGCGCGAGCTCGAGATGACCCGGGCCGACCGCGCCGAGCTCGCGGACGCGCTCGCCGAGGGGCGCCACTTCCCGGGCGTCGAGGCGCTCGCGCCCTACCTGGTCGAGCTCGTGCCGCTCGCCGCGCTGCTGCCCGCGGGCACCGTCGTCGTGCTCGACGACGAGGAGGCCGTGTCCGCGGCGCTCGATCGGGCGTGGGAGAGCGTGCTCGAGCACGAGGCGCTCGCGGCCGAGGAGCGGCGCGCGCACGCGCCCGCGTCGGCGCTGCACTCGTCGCCGGACGAGCTCTCGCGCGACCTCGCCGCGCTGCCGCGGATCGCGCTCGACGAGCACGCGGCGGGCGCGATCCGCGTCGCCTCGCGCGCGCCCGAGCTGCACGCGACCCGCATGCTGCGCGAGGAGCGCGGCTTCGCGGCGCTCGCCGCGCGGCTCGGCGAGTGGGCGGCGGCGGGCCGCCGAACCGCGCTCGTGGTCGGCAACGCGGCGCAGGCCGAGCGCCTGGTCCGCATCCTCGAGAAGGCGGACCTGCCGCTGCCGGCCTGCGGCGGCTCGCTGCCGCGCGCGCTCGAGGAGCGCCCCGGCCCGGGCGCGTTCGTGCTCGAGGGCGAGCTCACGGCCTCGATCGAGCTGCCGGCCGACGGGCTCGTCCTCGTCGCCGAGGCGAACCTCTTCGGCGAGCACCGCCACGGACGGCGGCGCAAGGCGGTCGCGCTCACGCTCGACCAGGTCATGCGCAGCCTCTCGCAGCTCGCCCCCGACGAGCACGTCGTGCACGTCGACCACGGCATCGGTCTCTACCGCGGGCTGCGCCACATGGCGGTCACCGGCACCGAGGGCGACTTCCTCGAGCTCGAGTACCAGGGCGGCGACCGCCTCTTCCTGCCGATCGACCGCGTGAACCTCGTGCAGAAGTACGTCGGCGGCGACGGCGCGAACCCGCTGCTCGACAAGCTGGGCGGCATCGCGTGGGCGAAGGCCAAGGCGAAGGCGAAGGAGTCGATCCTCGCGATGGCCCACGAGCTGCTCGCGCTCTACGCGACGCGCGCGCGCGAGGAGGGGCACTCGTTCTCGACCGGCGACGCCTGGTACCAGGAGTTCGAGGCGCGCTTCCCCTTCGACGAGACCCCCGACCAGAAGCGCGCGATCGACGAGGTGCTCGCGGACCTCGGCAGCGAGAAGCCGATGGACCGCCTGGTGTGCGGCGACGTCGGCTACGGCAAGACCGAGGTCGCGATGCGCGCGGCCTTCGTGTGCGCGATGGAGGGCCGCCAGGTCGCCGTGCTCGTGCCGACCACCGTGCTCGCGCAGCAGCACGGCGAGAGCTTCCGCAAGCGCTTCGCCGGCTACCCGGTGCGCATCGAGACGATGTCGGGATTCCGCACGCGCACGGAGAACGCCGAGGTCGCGGCGGGGCTCGCCTCGGGCGAGGTCGACCTGGTCGTCGGGACGCACCGCCTGCTCCAGCCCGACGTGAAGTTCGCGCGCCTGGGGCTGCTCGTCGTCGACGAGGAGCACCGCTTCGGCGTGCGCGACAAGGAGCGCATCAAGCAGCTTCGCAAGACCGTCGACGTGCTGACGCTCACCGCGACCCCGATCCCGCGGACGCTCGAGCTCTCGCTGACCGGCATCCGCGACCTCTCGGTGATCGAGACGCCGCCCGCGGACCGGCAGGCGGTGCGGACCTGGGTCATGCGCTTCGACGACGCGGTCGTGCGCGAGGCGATCCTGCGCGAGCTGCGCCGCGGCGGCCAGGCGTTCTTCGTCCACAACCGCGTCGAGACGATCGACGCGACGGCCGAGCGGCTGCGCGCGCTCGTGCCGGAGGCGCGGGTCGGCGTCGGGCACGGGCAGATGCGCGAGCACCAGCTCGAGAAGGTCATGCTCTCGTTCATGCAGCACGAGTTCGACGTGCTGCTCTGCACGGCGATCATCGAGTCGGGGCTCGACATCCCCAACGCGAACACGATCTTCATCGACCGCGCCGACACCTTCGGTCTCGCCCAGCTCTACCAGCTCCGCGGCCGGGTCGGCCGCTCGCCGGTGCAGGCCTACGCCTACCTGCTCGTGCCCGCCGCGCAGCTGCTCACCCGCGAGGCGCGCCAGCGGCTCGAGGTGCTGGAGCACCTCGACGAGCTCGGCGGCGGCTTCAAGATCGCGGCACACGACCTCGAGATCCGCGGTGCGGGCAACCTGCTCGGCAAGCAGCAGAGCGGCCACATCACCGCGGTCGGCTTCGAGCTCTACACGCAGATGATGGAGCAGGCCGTGCAGGAGCTGCGCGGCGAGCCGGTCGAAAGCGACCTCGAGCCCGAGATCGCGATCGGCGTCCCCGCCTACATCCCCGACTCCTACCTCGACGACGTGAACCAGCGACTGGTCTGGTACAAGCGGCTCGCCGCGATGCGGCGTCCCGAGGAGCGGGTGCTCTTCGCCGAGGAGATGACCGACCGCTACGGCCCGCCGCCGGTGCTGGTCGAGACGCTGCTCGACGTGATGGACCTGCGCCGGCGCATGAAGGCGCTCGGGATCGAGGAGGCACGGCTCAAGGGGCCGCGGCTGGTTCTCCTCCTCCACGCCTCGAGCGCGATCCCGCCCGACGGGCTCGTGGCCTTCGTCGCGGCCGGCAAGGGACGCATGTCGATGACCCCGGACCGCCAGCTGGCGGTGTCCACCGGGGCCCGCGGCGAGGCGCTGCTCGCGGAGCTCCGGGGGCTCCTGGGCGCCCTCGAGGGCCTGCTGCCGCGATCCTCGCGCCCGGCCTGAGCGCTGTGCTACCCCCGGTCGGCAGGGGAGCCGGGGCCTTGCCGGAATCCACGAGCATCGACCGCCCCCCGAACGCATGAGCGAAGGCGAACCAGGCAGCACCCCGAGCGCCGCTCCGGGCGACCCGGGGGCCGACGCGCCCGGAGCGGGCCGCGACGGCCATACCGTGGGCGAATCCGCAGGCGACTCCGCCGGCGAGGCCGGCGGCCGGGAGCACGGCGCACCCCGCGCCGCTTCGGCGCACGGCCCCGCGGGATCCCGCCAGGACGGCCACGGGCATGGCCCTGGCGGTCCGGTGCTCCCGCTCGCGCTCGGCGCGCTCGGCGTCGTCTACGGCGACATCGGCACCTCGCCCCTCTACGCGCTGCGAGAGTGCTTCCTCGGCGAGCACCCGATCGAGATCTCGCCCGACAACGTGCTGGGCGTGCTCTCGCTCATCTTCTGGGCGCTCACCGTCGTCATCTCGATCAAGTACCTGGGCTTCGTCATGCGGGCCGACAACTCCGGCGAGGGCGGGATCCTCGCGCTCCTCTCGCTCATCAAGGCCGGGGAGGCCGACCGCAGCGCGCCGCGCCCCCGCTTCCTGCTGCTGCTCGCCGGGCTGTTCGGCGCGGCCCTGCTCTACGGCGACGGCGTGCTCACGCCGTCGATCTCGGTGCTGTCGGCGGTGGAGGGGCTCGGCGTCGTGACCGACCGCTTCAATTCCTTCATCGTGCCGATCACGCTCGGCATCCTGGTCTCGCTGTTCTCCGTGCAGTACCGGGGCACGGCCGGGATCGGCGCCGTCTTCGGCCCGATGATGCTCGCCTGGTTCGCGATCCTCGCGGCGCTCGGGCTCTCGCAGCTGCTCTCCGAGCACGGCGACCACGTCTCGGTCCTCGCCGCGGCGGACCCCAGGCGGGCCCTGGGGTTCCTCTGGCACCACGGCTGGCACGGCTTCCTCGTGCTGGGTTCGGTCGTGCTCGTCATCACCGGCGGCGAGGCGCTCTACGCCGACATGGGCCACTTCGGGGCCCGCCCGATCCGGCTCGCCTGGACCGCGGTCGTGTTTCCGGCGCTCCTGCTCAACTACTTCGGGCAGGGCGTGCTGCTGCTCGAGCACGGCGCGGAGCTGCGACACCCGTTCTTCGAGATGGCGCCGACGTGGGGGCTCGCCCCGCTGGTCGTGCTCGCGACCTTCGCGACCATCATCGCCTCGCAGGCGCTCATCTCGGGGGCCTTCTCGCTCACGCAGCAGGCGGTGCAGCTCGGCTACGTGCCGCGCTTCACGATCGTCCACACCTCGGACACCGAGCTCGGCCAGATCTACGTGCCCGCGGTGAACAAGGCGCTCATGGTGCTGTGCCTGATCGTGGTCCTCATGTTCCGGGAGTCGAGCCGGCTCGCCGACGCCTACGGGCTCGCGGTGACGGCGACGATGGCCGTCACGACGTTCCTCTTCTACGCCTTCCTGCGTGAGAAATGGCAGTGGTCGCGCCTCGCGGCCGGCGCGCTGTGCTCGGTCTTCCTCGTCTTCGACCTCGCCTTCCTCGGCCCGAACCTGCTCAAGATCACCCATGGCGGCTGGTTTCCGCTCGCGATCGCGGGCGTCATCTTCACGGTGATGACGACCTGGAAGCGGGGCCGTGCGGAGCTCTCGCGGGTCCTGGCGAAGGGCCGCCTGCCGATCGGGCTCTTCCTCGCCGACCTCGAGCGCAACCCGGTCCAGCGCGTGCCGGGCACGGCGGTGTTCATGACCTCGAACCCCGACGGCATCCCGATGGTCCTGCTCCACCACGTGAAGCACAACAAGGTTCTCCACGAGCGCGTCGTGCTGCTGTCGGTGGCGACGGCGCGCCGGCCCGAGGTGCCGCAAGACGAGCGGGTCGAGGTCGCCGAGCTCGGCCGCGGGTTCTACCGGGTGCTCGCGCGCTACGGATTCATGCAAGCGCCGAACGTCCCGGAGATCCTGCAGGCCTGCCGGCCGCGGGGGCTGGCGGTCGCGCCCGACGAGGCGACCTTCTTCCTGGGGCGCGAGACGCTGCTTCCGACGGGCGAGTCGGGCCTCCCCGGCTGGCGGAAGGCGCTGTTCTCGTTCCTGTCGCGCAACGCGCCGTCGGCGACCGCCTTCTACGGCATCCCGCCGAACCGGGTCATCGAGCTCGGCGCGCAGTTCGAGATCTGAGCGCGACGCCGCGCGCCTCGCGCGCGCACGCCCGACGTCACGGGCGGACGTCGACCCAGGACTGCTGCTCGACGCGGCGCCGGATGCGCCAGCCCTGCGGCGTGCGCACGAGCTCGTCCACGTAGGCGCCGCCGACGAAGAACAGCTTCGAGCCGCCGTCGGCGTCCGCTCGCGCCATCGGGTTGAAGAGATAGGCGCGGCTCGTCGCGCGGTCGCCGTCGATCGAGACCTCCTCGTTCGCGATCAGGTGCTGTCGCATCGGGAAGCCCGGCAGCACCTGCTGGAGCCACGCGCGCACCGCGGGATACGCGCCCGCGATGCCGCCCGAGCTCGTGTAGTCGATCGTCGCGTCGGGTGTGAACACGCGGTCGAGCAGGGTCCAGTCGAGCGTGTCGATCGCGCGGCAATAGCGCACGAGCAGGTCGTGGATCGCGATCCGGTCGGCGATCTCGCCCGCGTCGAGCGGTCGATCGATTCCGTCGCGGGAAGCCATGCGTGCCGTCGTAGCCGACCGCGCGCCGGGAGTCGCGCGGTCGCCGGGCGTCGCTCGTCGCGCGGGACGACGCCCGCGCGCGCGACGCGCGGAGCACGCGAACGCGCGCGACGCGCGCAGCGACCGGCGGAGCAACCCGTCTCGTGCGCTCGTCCCTCCCGACGAAGCATTCGCAGGTTCGACGGCGAACAATTCTTTCTTGGTCGTTCGCCCGAACCGATCGACCGACTCGCGGCCGGCACCGGGCGGGAAAGGGGCCCCCTAGGGTCGAAAGCGACGGTTTCCTGACGCTCGCGCCCCAGGGGGTGGATCCCCGAAATCGTCCACTGGAGGACGCGAAATGTTCACTCTGATTGACACTTTTGCTCTCTCGTGGGACGAGCGGCCCCTCTCGGCCGGCCCTTCGCCGATTTTCGGACGATTCCGTATTGACTGGGACTCGTACGGCCTCCTAGAACGCGGCCCTACGGACACATGACCCTGTCTTAAGAGCGAAATCAGCCATCGGCGCCCCGGGGCGCTTCGAACGAGGACACGAGGCCGCAACGCCGGCCAGGAGCCTGAAAACGGATCCCGAATCGGGGGGGGAATCGAATCGTGGAAAACATGACCAGCTGTCGATCGCTCGATCACGTCCGGCGCGC
>JAFMJW010000066.1 GCA_017853315.1 Alphaproteobacteria bacterium | reverse complement strand
CGTCGGGACGAGCATGCTCGGCCCCTGCCCGATGACCTCGTGCGGCGCCTTCGCCCGTCGGAACTCCTCGGCGATGATCGTCCCCGCGAGCGGGTCGGGCGACTGCTCGCCGCCGCCGTAGCGCTTGGGTACGTGGCGGTAGAGGTAGCCGCGCTCGGCCGCCTTGCGGCGGAACTCCGTCGCGCGGGGGTCGGTGCGGATCGGGCCCGACAGCGCGTTGCGCTCGTCGGCCGCCGGCTCCCAGGCCGCGTCCTCCGCGGTCCAGTTCTCCGCGAGGAAGGCCTGGACCTCCCGGCGAAGCTCCTCGTACTCGGCACTGAAGCTGAGATCCATCGCTCGCGGCTCCTGGGATGACGGGGTGACGCCCGGCGTCGGTCGGGGCCGGGCAGGCCACGGCGGCGGACGGGCGCCCGTCTCCTACCAGCGGACACACTCGGTGCCAACTTCCGCGGCCGGTCGCCGGCCGCCGGGGCCCGGGCGGCCCGGGGGATTGACCGGCCCCCCGGCGCGGTCGGAGAGTGCGCGCGAACCGGAGGCGCATCCCATGTCGAGACGATTCCCCGCCCTGGCCGTCCTCGCACTCGCGTCGCTCGCCCCGGCCGCATGCGGGACCACGCAGTCGAGCCCCGTCCCGTCGGTCGCGGACGGCCCCGCGGCGCCGCTTTCGGGCTCGGGCCGCTGGCTGGTCGATGCCGAGGGCCGCGTCGTCCTGCTCCACGGCATGAACGAGGTCGCGAAGCAGGCGCCCTACGACCCCGACGCCTTCGGCTTCGGCGAGGACGACGTCGCCTTCCTCGGCCGCGAGGGTTTCACGGCGCTGCGGCTCGGCGTCGACATGCGCGGCATGATGCCCGAGCCGGGCCGCATCGACGCTGGCTACATGGAGCGACTCGCGACCACCGTCGAGTCGTGCAAGCGCCACGGGCTCTTCGTCCTGCTCGACTTCCACCAGGACGGGTTCGCGCCCAAGTACCAGGGCAACGGCTTCCCCGACTGGATGGGCATCGACGACGGCCTGCCGAACCCGCCCGCGACCTTCCCGCTCTACTACGTCCTGAACCCGGCGATGCAGCGGGCCTTCGAGCACTTCTGGGCCGACGACCCGATTCCCGGCGGCGACGGCTCGGGCGGAGCCTCCTACGTGCTGCAGGCGATGGAGGCGCTCCTCGGGCGCTTCGGCGCGGAACCCATGGTGCTCGGTGCCGACATCATCAACGAGCCGTGGCCCGGCGCCGACTGGCAGGCCTGTGCCTACGACCGCGTGAACGGCTGCCCCGGCGAGGAGCAGTCGAAGCTCGTGCCTTTCTACCGCCGCGGTCTCGAGATCTCGCGCCGAGTCGCGCCCGACCGCCTGCTCTTCGTCGAGCCCTTCGTGCTGTTCAACTTCGGCCAGGCGCCGACGACGATCCCCGGTCCGGGCCCCGGCTTCGGGCTCTCGTTCCACTCCTACGCGCTCGACGTCGCGGGCGAGGAGGCGGTCGTGCGCTTCGGCCGCGAGGCCGCCGAGCGCGACGGTGCGCCCGCGCTCGTGACCGAGTTCGGCGCCACGACCGATCTCGTGCTGGTCGAGCGCCTGCTCGACCAGTTCGACGCGCAGCTCCTGCCGTGGATGTGGTGGGCCTACGGCGAGCGCATCGTCGCGGACCGCGAGGAGCCGCTCACCGAGGAGTCGATCACGAACCCCGAGCTCCTGCGCTCGCTGCTCCGCCCGCATGCGCAGGTGACCGCCGGCGTGCCGACGCGCATCGCCTACGACCACGTGACCCGCGTCTTCGAGTACGACTACTCGACCGCCCGGCTCGACGGCGGCACGTTCCGCGACGGTGCCGACACGGTCGTGCTCGCCTCGCCGCGCATCTACCCCGACGGCTACTCGGTCGAAGTCGAGGGGGCGAAGGTGGTGTCCGAGCCGTGCGCCCGGCGGCTGCGACTCCGCGCCGACGGCGCTGCCGCGGCCGTGCGACTGCGGATCGTGCCCGGGGGATCCTGCTGAAGCGGGCGGCTCAGGGCCCCTGGCCGGTCGCCGCGCTCCACGCCTCGACGCTGCCGTACGTCGTGGCGCCCCAGGCGATCGCGACGGGACCGGTGCCCGCGTCCCAGGCGTTGGCCTCGAAGAGGAGCCCGGGCTGGAGGCCCGGCTGCGGCACGACGACGAGCGGCACGCCGCCCGTGGTCGAGACGAGGTTGCCGCGGAAGACGGTGTCGAGGTTGATCGCGCCGTCCAGCACCACGTGCACGCCGTAGGGGCCGTCGCTGCCCGCGCCCGGGGCGCGCGGCCCGACGTCCACCCGGTTGCGCTCGAAGGTCGTGCGCACGGCACCGCCGCCGACCACGAGTCCGCCGCCGTTCGTGCGGCCGTCGTTCGTGCTCGCGTTGTCGTAGACGCGGTTGTCGCGCATCGGGCGCGCGCCCGCGAACTGGTAGACGAGGAAGCCCGAGCCGACGTTGTCGTGGCTCGTGTTGCGCCGCATCGTGCAGTTCGTGGCGCCGCCGTCGAGATCGAAGCCGCCGCCGTCGCGCGTGCCGAGCCGGTTGCCCCAGGCCTCGTTGTCCTCGATCACCACCCGGTTCGAGTCCCAGGCCCAGATGCCGATCGGGCCGCTCGCGGCGTCGTTCAGCCACCCGTTGTCCCAGGCGAGCGAACGCACGATGCGCCCGCCGTCGACGTCGACCAGCACGATGCCGTTGCCGCTGTTGCCGCCCTTGCCGGGGATGCCCGGGTTCGCGTGGCTGCGGCACCGGTCGACCAGCACGTTCGCGTGCGCCCAGCCCGACACGTTCGTCCCGTAGGAGCCGTAGGTGAGGATGCCGGCGTCGGCGTTGTCGTGCGAGTCGACGTCGAAGAAGCGCACGTCGGCGAAGCCCGTCTTGATCGGCGTCTGCGTCGTGTCGTCCCACGCCCAGCCGCCGAGGATCAGCCCGGACTTGCCGAAGCCGCTCACCTCCACGTGCTCGACGCGTGCGAGCCGGAGCAGCGAGCCGGGCACGGCGAGATCCGTGTAGAACGAGATCCCGTCGGAGCGGTTGCCGGCCGCGCGCCCGCTGCCGACCACGTTCATCCGGAGGATCCGCACGCCGCCCGCGTCGTGGACGAGGATGCCGCCGCCGGTGCCGGCGTCGATCGTCGCGCGACCGCGGCCGAAGCTCGAGACCGTGACCGGCTTGCGCGCGGTGCCCGCGTCCTCGGGGCCGATCACGAGGCGTCCGGCGAAGCGCCCGCCGCCCTCGAACATGAGGCGGTCGCCGGGCTCGAGGTCCGCCGCGTTGGCGCGCGCGATCGTGCGCCAGGCGGTGGCGGAGGTGCGGCCGTCGGCGGCGTCGCTGCCCGACTCGCGGACGTAGTAGCGCATCGCGTGGGCGCCGCGCGCCGTGCCGGCGACCAGGGCGATCGCCGAGAGAGCCGCGAGCGCGAGCCGCGACGCGCGGTCGGCGCGCCGCCGGGGGGTCGGTCGAGACCTCACCCGCCACCGCCTACCACCCGCGTCGCGGACCCGACAATGCGGAATCGTCGCGGGAGGAGCCGTCGGCGGCCGGAGGCGGGCCGTGGCTGACCTGCTCGTCGTCTTCGCGCGAAGGCCCGAGCCCGGTGGCACGAAGACGAGGCTCGCCGCGAGCCTCGGCGACGAGGCCGCGGCCGGGCTCTACGCCGCCTTCGTCGAGGACCTCGCGGCCCAGACCGCCGACCCTCGCTGGCAGGTGCGCTGGGAAGTGGCACCGCCGCACCACGGGTTCGCGCACCGCTTCGGCCTCCGGCCGGACGCATGCAGGCCGCAGGACGGGCGCGACCTGGGCGAGCGCATGCTGGCGGCACTGCGGCGCGCGCGCGCCGACGGCTTCGATCGCTGCGTGCTGATCGGCTCGGATGCACCACAAGTCGGGGCGGGCCACGTCGCCGCGGCGCTCGACGCACTCGGGCCGCCCGGGGCGACGCGGGCCGACCTCGTGCTGGGACCGGCGACGGACGGGGGCTTCTGGCTGGTCGCGGTGGCCGAGCCTCGCGACGTGTTCGCGGGCGTCGAGTGGAGCACGCCGCGCGCGCTCGACGGGACGCTGTGCAACGCGCGGGGGCAGGGTCTTCGCGTGGCGCTGCTCGCGACGGAGTCCGACGTCGACGACGTCGACGACCTCCGGCGACTCGAGGAGTCGCTGCGCGGCGACGGCGCCGGGCGCGGATCGCTCTCGCCCGCGCCGATGGCCGCGACCCGCGCGGCGCTCGCGCGCCTGCGCGACCGGGCCTGACGGGTGCGGTCCTGACGGGGGCGGGCCGCGTGCGACCCGCCCCGCGCCGGCTCAGAACTCGATGACCGCGTCCGGCTTGTCGTCGACGTGGACGGTGTCGATGAAGCGGATCTTGCGGCTTCGCATCGTCATGAGCATCGAGCTCACGCGGATGCCGTGGCCGAAGAAGCGCACGCCGCGCATGAGCGGCCCGTCGGTCACGCCCGAGGCGGCGAAGATGATCTCCTTGCCCGGGGCGAGGTCGCGCTCGGTGTAGATGCGCTTGGGGTCGCTGATGCCCATCGAGCGCATGCGCTCCTCGGTGCCGTCCTTGGTCGGCACGAGGCGGCCCTGCATGCCGCCGTTCAGGCAGCGCAGCGCGGCCGCCGTGAGCACCCCCTCCGGCGCGCCGCCGGTGCCCATGAGCGCGTGCACGTTGGTGCCGCGGACGGCGGCCGAGATGCCGGCCGAGAGGTCGCCGTCGCTGATGAGACGGATGCGCGCGCCGGCGCGGCGGATGTCCTCGATCAGCTGCTCGTGGCGGGGCCGGTCGAGCACGATGATGACGAGGTCCTTCACCGAGCGGTTCAGGCGCTTGGCGATCGCGTCGAGGTTCTCCTGCACGGTCGCGTCGAGGTGCACGGCGCCGCGCGCGGCCGGGCCGACGACGATCTTCTCCATGTAGCAGTCGGGCGCCTTCAGCAGGCCGCCGCGGTTCGCGGCCGCGAGCACCGCGATCGCGCCCGGGGAGCCGGTCGCGCACAGGTTCGTGCCCTCGAGCGGGTCGACCGCGATGTCGACCTCGGGGTCCTCCTGGCGGCCGCGGCCGACGTGCTCGCCGATGAAGAGCATCGGGGCCTCGTCGCGCTCGCCCTCGCCGATCACGACCTCGCCGCGCATCGGCAGCGTGTCCATCTCCTTGCGCATCGCCTCGACGGCGACGTGGTCGGAGTGGTGCCGTTCCCCCTGGCCCATCGTGCGGGCCGACTCGATGGCGGCCGACTCGGCCACCCGCAGGAACTCCCTCGAAAGCTCGTCCTCGATCATGATCCCTCTCCGTTCGTCCGGTGGCCGACCGCCTGCCCGCCGGGGGGGCCGCCCCGCGGGAGTTTGCACGGTCGTCGGGCTGGTACAATGGATGCACGATGGATGCGAGCAGCGACGCGGCCCGGTTCGACTTCCGGGGACTCCGGGTGGCGCACGACCCGGTGCCCGGCCCGATCACGGCACTGGCGCTCGTCGTGAACGCCGGGGCGCGCCACGACGGCCGCCTGCCCGGGCTCGCCCACATGGCGGAGCACATGCTCTTCCAGGGCACGGCCGACCTGGACCAGCTCGCGCTGAACCGGCGCGCGGCCGCGGTCGGCGGCAACCACAACGCGTCCACCGGCTACGAGTCGATCGCGCTCACGATGGAGGTCTTCAACGAGGACTTCGAGGAGGCGCTGTCGCTCGTCGCCGACCAGTTCTACCGCAGTCGCGTCGAGGACCGACGCTTCCGCAAGGAACGCCGCGTCGTCGAAGACGAGATCCGCGGCTACCGCGACGACCCGGTCGAGTACGTGAACGAGCGCGGCTGGGCCGCCTTCTACCGCGAGCCGATCGGCCACCCGATCTGCGGCACGATCGCGTCGCTCCGCGCGATGACGGCCACCGACGTCGCCGACTTCCTGCGCGGCTACTTCGTGAACGCGAACGCCGCGCTGGCCGTGTGCGGCGGGCTCGACGGCGAGGATCTGCGGCGCGCGCTCGAGCGGCACGTCGACCCCGACCGGGTCGGCTCGGAGGCGAAGGGCCGCGGCGCCGAGGCGGGCCGCGAGGGCCGCTTGCCCCTGCGCGGCGGGCCCGAGGGGCAGGCGCACGTCGTGCGCTACCTCGAGGTCGATCCCTCGACGCGCAACCTGCTCGCGCTCGAGGTCGCGATCGACCTCGTCGGGGCGGATCCCGACAGCCAGCTCTTCCAGGCCGTGCGCGAGCGCCACGGGCTCGGCTACGACGTCTCGGCCGAGCTCGAGTGGGGCGAGGGCTGGGCGTCGGCAGTGCTCTCGGCGAGCGCGGCTCCCGGCGGCGCCGAGCGGCTCGCGCGCGTCATCGACGCGGTGATCGACCGCGCGGCGCGCTCGGGCTTCGACCCGGGGGACGTCGAGCGCGCGCGCAAGAAGCGGCGCTACCGCTACGCCTCGCTGGCGGAGCGCCGGCTCGACCGTGCGCTCGCGCACGCGGACTCGATCCTGTCGGGCTTTCCCGGGCTCGAAGAGAGCGAGCGCATCGTGACTGCGCTGTCCGACGGCGAGATCGCCGACGCGTGGACGCGCGCGGCGGCCGGGCGCAGCCTGACGGTCCTGCTCGACGGGCGCTGAGGCCGGGAGCGTCCGCGGGCCTTCCTCCGCGGGGTCGGTCCGCCTCGCGGGTCTCGCCGGCGGAACTCCCCGGGCGGGAAGGAGCGACTTCGCGAAAGCCCGTGCCGCGCAACGGTTTCATGCGAGGGTGCGGCGGTCGCGGGCCTGTGCTTCCATCGAGGTGCCTTCGAGGCATGCCATCGAGCCGCGCGACGCGCGGCGATCGCGACCGCAAGGTGCGGGCGCAGGAAGAACAGGCCCCTCGTCGAGCTGGAGGAATCGGTTTGGAAGAGAAGCTGCAGCTCGCAGTATTCATCGACTTCGACAACATCGAGATCGGCGTCAAGACGACGACCAGCACGGAACTCGATCTTTCCCTCGTCCTGGAGGCGCTCAAGGAGCGGGGCGAGGTGGTTTCCAAGAGCGCCTACGGCGACTGGGCCCGCGCCGGGATGCACAGCCGGACGCTGACGGACCACGCGGTGCACATGGTGCAGCGCAACGTCACGCCGCGCGGCGACAAGAACGGCGCCGACATCAACCTGGTCGTCGACGCGCTCGAGATGGCGTTCACGCGTCCGCACATCAGCGGCTTCGTGATCGTCGGCGGCGACTCGGACTTCATCGCGCTGGTCGAGAAGCTGAAGCAGTTCGGCAAGCGCGTGCTGGTGGTCGGCGGCCGCTCGTTCACGAGCGGCGTGCTGCAGCGCAACTGCCACGAGTTCATCTCCTACGAGAACCTGCTGCAGGGGGCGCGTGCGCGCGGCTCGCAGTCGCAGGGACGCGGCCCGACCAGCGGGCGACTGCCTCTCGCGCAGGGCGCGGAGAAGGCGGTGCGCGCGCTGAAGATCCTCTCCGACCGCGGCACCGAGCCCCAGCTCGGCCCGCTGAAGAGCACGATCCTGCAGCTCGACTCGACGTTCAGCGAACGCGACTACGGCGCGTCCTCGTTCCGCGAGTTCGCGCAGCGACTCGCCGACCAGGGCTTCATCTCCCTGCGTCGCGTGGACCAGGGCTACCTGGTCGAGCTGCCGGCCGACGGCGCGGCACAGCCCGCGACGTCGCCCGCGCCCGCCGCGGCTGCGCCCTCGGGCGGCGGTCGCGGACGGCGTCCGTCGCGCGAGGCCGAGGGAGCCTCCGAGGCGGCCCCGGCCGCCTCGGCCGAGCCCGGGGCGAACGGCGCCGCGCCGTCGTCGGAGCCCGCACCCGCCGGCTCGCGTCCCGCGGAGGAGGCGCTCGTGCTGCTGCGCCAGGTCGTCGACCGGGTGTGCGACTCCCGCGGCGGCAAGCCGATCTACGTCCGGCACCTGGCCCAGGGGCTGCGCGCCGCCGACCCGTCGTTCGACGAGAAGACCTACGGCTTCCGCACGCTCACCGAGCTCGCCCACCTGGGCCAGCGCGAGGGCATCCTGCGCATGCAGCGCGACCGCCAGGGGGCGTGGCGCATCTCCTCGCTCGCCGTGGCGGGCCTGGGCGGCCCCGGAGAGTCGGTCCCGCCCGCGTCCGCCCTCGACGAGGACTCGGGTGCGCCCAGCCTCGAGAGCGAGGCCGTCGAGCAGGCGATCGAGGCCGGCGAGACCGAGGTGGGCACGGCGCCCGCAGCCGGAGTGCAGGACGACGAGTCGTCCGCGGATGGCGAGGGCGAGGCCGACGGCGCGAAGCCCACGTCGCGCCGCCGCGGCGGCCGCTCGCGTGCGAAGTCCTCGAGCACGGGCGAGGCGAAGCCGAAGGCCGCGCGCACCGCGAAGGCCCCGGCCGCGCGCACCGCGAAGCCGGCCGGCGAGGCCAAGCCGCGCCGGGCGCCTGCCCGCAAGAAGAAGGACGCCGAGAACGCCTGATCGAGGCGCCGGTCGGCCGCCGCTCCGCGCGAGCGGCGGCTGGCCGCATCGCACCGGGCGAGCGGTGCTCAGTCGCCGAAGCGGAACAGCTCCTCGATCTCGTCCGCGTCGAGCCGCGGCAGGTCGCCGAGCCCCTCGTCCATGACCGCGCCCGCGATCGCGCGCTTGCGCTGCTTGAGCCGCAGGATCGCCTCCTCGACGGTCCCGGCCGCCACCAGGCGGTAGACCGAGACCGTCCGCACCTGCCCGATGCGGTGCGCGCGGTCGGTCGCCTGTTCCTCGACCGCAGGGTTCCACCAGGGGTCGAGGTGGATCACGACGTCGGCCGCGGCGAGGTTGATGCCGGTGCCGCCGGCGCGCAGGCTCAGCAGGAAGAGCGGCTGGCTCCCCTCGGTGAACGCCTCGATCACCTTCTGGCGGTCCCGCGTGCGGCCGTCGAGGTAGCAGTACTCGATCCCGCGCTCGTCGAGGTCGGCGCGCAGCAGCGTCAGCAGCTCGACGAACTGGCTGAAGACGAGCGCGCGTCGCCCGCTTCCGACGACCTCGGAGACCAATTCGCGCAGTGCGAGCAGCTTCGCCGAGTCGTCGGCGTCCATGCGCGGGTCGACGAGCCGCGGGTCGCAGGCCATCTGGCGCAGGCGCAGCAGGGCGGTGAGCACGAGCATCCGGTTGCGGTCGAGGCCGCCGCCCGCGATCTTCGGCCCGAGGTCGGCGCGGACGTTCGCGGCGAGCGCGGCGTAGGCGCGGCGCTGCGCCGGCGTCATCTCCACCACGACGTCGGACTCGATCTTGGGCGGCAGGTCGCGCTGGACCTCGGACTTCGCGCGCCGCAGCACGAACGGCCGGATGCGCGCCCGCAGCGCCGCGGTCTCCTCGCGGGCGAGCGCCGCCGGCGGGCGTTCCGGGCGCGCGGCGGGCCGCGCTCCCGCGTCGTCCTCGTCCGCGGCTTCCGCGCCCGTCGGATCGGCGCCCTCGATCGCCTCGACGACCGGCCGCTCCCAGCGCCGCGAGAAGCTGCGCCAGCCGCCGAGCATGCCCGGGTTGCAGAAGTCGAGGATCGACCAGAGCTCGAGCAGGCGGTTCTCGATCGGCGTGCCGGTGAGCGCGAGCCGTGCGCCGGCCTGCAGCGACTTCGCGGCGGCGGTGGTCGCGGCCGCGTGGTTCTTGATCTGCTGCGCCTCGTCGAGCAGCACGTAGCGGAAGGAGATCCCGCGCAGCCGCTCGACGTCGCGCCGCAGCAGCGCGTAGGTCGTCACGACGAGGTCGGCGCCGGCCACGTCGTCGTAGCGCTCGTGGCGGTCGGCGCCGTGGAGCAGCAGCGCGTCGAGCCCGGGCACGAAGCGCTCCGCCTCGCGGATCCAGTTGAGTGCGACCGAGGTCGGCGCGACGACCAGCGACGGGGCCTTGCCGTCGCGCTCGCGGCGCCAGGCGAGGAGCGCCAGCGCCTGCACCGTCTTGCCGAGGCCCATGTCGTCGGCGAGGATCCCGCCGACGCCGAGGTCGGCGAGCCACTGCAGCCAGGCGACGCCGGTCCGCTGGTAGGAGCGCAGTTCCGCGCGGAGCCCCTCGATCGGTCCCGGGTCGGCCGCGGGCAGCGCGCGCAGGCGCTTGGTCCAGCCGGCCACGTCGCCGTCGAGGCGGGCCTCGTCGGCGAGCGCGCTCCAGGCCTCGACCTCGCCGATCGCCCAGCGTGGCAGGGTCGTGCTCTCGGACTTCGCGAACGCGTCCTGCGCGGACTCGGCGAGCTCGGCGACCCGGTCGGAGAGCTCGGCCACGCTGCCGTCGTCGAGGCGTACCCAGCGCCGCTTGGCGAGCAGCGCCTCGCGGATCGCGTCGACGTCGGCCGACACGCCCTCGGCCGCGAAGCGCAGCGCGACTTCGATCGCCCCGCCCGCCGTCGAGCTCGCGGCGAGCGTGGCGCGCACCTGCCCGCGCGCCGCGAGCCGGCGCATGGCGGGCGGCACCGAGACTTCGTCGAGCGCCTTCCCGGGTCCGGCCGCGCGCACGAGCCGCGGCAGGTCGCGCACCCAGAACTCGACCGCGGCGTCGCCTTCCGCCGAGAGCTCGAGCGCCGCGGGATCGGCGGCCGCGGCCCGCCCGCGCCGCGGCGCCGACGGCCGGAGTCGCGTCCCGAGCACGAGGTCGAGCGCCGCGCGCTCGGCTTCCGCGTTGCGCGAGGCGTCGTCGAGGTCGGCGACCGAGTCCGGCAGGAGCGTGATCGTGCGGCGCCCGTAGCGCGCCTCCAGCGTCGCGCGGACGGAGAACGCGGTGCCCGTCACGCGGAGCGCCAGGTGCGGCACCGGCAGCGGCGGGAGGCCGAGCTCGGCGCGCGCGGGCAGCGACACGCCCTCGCCGCGGAACTGCTCGCGCAGGAGCGCCGGCAGGCGCTGGAGGTCCTCGGCGTCGACGAGCACGGTCGGCTGCTCGCACAGCCGGGCGAGCGCGATCGGCCCGGTGCCCGCCTCGACCTCGGCGAACACGCCGCCGGCGGGCCAGAAGGCGAACGAGCGGGGGCCGGCGAAGACCAGCGTCTCGGCGAAGGGGATGGGCGCGACCCGGGCTGCGCGCTCGCTTCCGTCCGCGGCCTTCTCGATCGGCATCCACGCCGCCTCGAGGACCTGCGGCGCTCCGTCGAAGGCGTCGTCGGCCGCCCCCGTCGGCAGGCCCGCGAGGCGCAGGAATTCCTCGGTCGAGAGCGGGCCGCGCTCGGCCGCGTAGCGCCGGCGCGCGGTCTCGATCCGCCGCTGCTCGTCCTCGGACTCCTCGGCGAGCGACGACACGACCGGGTGGTTCCTCACTTCCTCGTCGAGAGGCGTGCGGAGCCGGAGTGCTGCCCGCAGGGTCCAGGGCGCGAAGCCGATCGCGTGGACGCCCTTCGCGTCGCGCAGCGGCACGGCCGCCTCGCGCGCGCGGTCGAGGAAGGTCGTCGCGGCGCCTCCGCGCGCGACGAAATGGCGGTCGGCGGGTGACGACGAGCGCCCGAGCGACTCGAAGAGTCGCCACTCGGCGGCCGGCAGGCGGCGCGACTCCAGGTCGTCGGGCCCGAACAGTCGACGCTCGGCGACCGGGCGCGCGCGCAGGTGCAGCACCGGGCCGGGCTCGACCGAAACCGGGTCCTCCGGCTCGACCTCGAGCAGGAACTCGACGTCACCGAGCGGCCGGAGATCGCCGCGACGCCGCCACGCGGCGAAGGTGCGGTCGAGGAGGCCGGTCGAGCGGCGGCGGCGCAGCACCTCGGCGTCGAGGCGCTGGTCGCGCAGCAGGGCCAGCGCGCGACCCCGGTCCTGCGCGGCGGTGGGCGACTCGGACGAGTCGCTCGCGGGCGACGCGGCCCCGTCCTTCCCGTCCGCCCCGGCCTTCGTCCCGTCGGCGGCCTGCAGGATCGACCGGCGCAGCGCCGGCGACGCGGCGAGCGAGGCGAGCAGCCCGACGACGTGCTCGCAGGCCTGTCGGGCGGTCTTGCCGCAACTGCAGCGGCAGGCGAGCTGGCCTTCGCGGCCGAGCCCGACGCTGGTCGCCGCGGGCTCGTCGCCCGCGGCCGCGACGCTCGCACGCACGACCGACGCGCTCGCCGGCCGGGGCTCCCCCTGCGGCCGGACGCCGCGCTTGGCCGCGCGGCGAAGCGGCTCGGCGCCGACCAGGCGCGCGAGGCGCTCCCGGTCGAACTCGGGCAGCCACTCGTCGAGACGAGCGAGCTTGGGTTGCGGGCGGGGTTCGCTCATCGGAACCGTCCACCGTAGCGGCACGGGCGACGGTGGGCAAAAGGGGCGGGCGGTGGCGTCGGCCGGGGCTGGTTTGCGTCCGGATCCGGCAGCGGCCTATGGTCGCGGCTCCGATCCGCACCCGCCGAGCCGGCGGGTCCCCCAGGGAGAGCGCAGATGAAGGAGATCCGGTTCGACGACTTGGACGGGCTGCGGGCCCGGGTGACCGAGGAGTACAGCCCGTGGGGACCCGAGACCGAGGTCACCCAGGACATGATCGATCGCTTCGCCGACCTGACCGGCGACCACCAGTGGATTCACGTGGACGTGGAGCGCTGCAAGCGCGAGAGCCCCTTCAAGGGCCCGATCGCGCACGGCTTCCTCACCCTGAGCCTCCTGCCGAAGCTGCGCGCGCGCACCGACTTCGCGATCGTCGGCCACGGCAACGCGGTGAACTACGGCGCCGACAAGCTGCGCTTCCTCTCGCCGGTGCCCGCGGGAGCGAAGGTGCGCGCCCGCTCGCGCCTGACCTCGGTCGAGGCCAAGCCCAAGGGCACGATGGTGAAGCAGGAGATCCAGGTCGGGATCGTCGGCCAGGAGACGCCGGCCCTGCTCTACGAGATGATCGTCCTCTACAACCCGCCCCGGGGCTGACGGACGTGTCGGAGGCCGCCCCGACCGGGTTCTCCTCGCAGGACCTGTTCGACTTCCCGGATCCCTACCCGCTGTTCGCGGCGTTCCGGCAGTCGACCCCGGTCTTCCTCGCGAGGTCGATGCAGCGCGACACCTGGCTCGTGTCCCGCTACGACGACGTCGCGCGGGTCCTGCGCGACAACGAGACGTTCTCGTCGCGCGCGAACTCCCAGATGCAGGACGTGATGGGCCGCTCCATCATCGAGATGGACGGCCGGGAGCACCAGAAGCACCGCTCGATCGTCCAGCACGCCTTCCACTTCAAGTCGATCGCGCCGGTCGAGGAGTCCATGGCCCGCACCCTCGACGAGCTGATCGACCGCTTCGCCGCCGACGGCCGCGCGAACCTGGTCGAGGCGTTCACCGAGCCGTTCCCGATCCGGGTGGTCGCGCGGATCGCGGGCGTGCCGATCGAGGACTTCGAGCAGTTCAAGCGCTGGGCGATCGAGATCATCGGCTACGTGAAGGATCCCGAGCGGGGACTCGAGGCGTCGCGGCGGGTGAAGGAGTTCCTGCTGCCGCTCATCGCGAAGCGGCGGGTCGATCCCGCCGACGACGTGCTGTCGCGGGTGTGCACCGGCGAGGTCGACGGGCAGCGGCTCTCCGACGAGGAGATCGTGAGCTTCATGCGGCTGCTCCTGCCGGCGGGTGCGGAGACGACCTTCCGGCTGATCGGCAGCACGCTCTTCGCGCTGCTCTCGAACCCGGACGCGCTCGAAGAGGTGCGTGCGAACCGGCAGTTGGTCGGGGCCGCGATCGAGGAGACGCTGCGCTGGGAGACGCCGGTGCTGTTCGTCGCCCGCGAGACGACGGTCCCGGTCGAGCTCTCCGGGGTCGAGATCCCGGCGGGTGCGATGGTGACGCCGGTCATCGGCTCCGCGAACCGCGACGAGACCCACTTTCCCGACCCCGACCGCTGGGACCTCCACCGGGGGGCCGACGACCACCTGTCCTTCGGCGGCGGCCGCCACTTCTGCCTCGGCTACCACCTCGCCAAGCTCGAGGCGCGCCTCGCCATCGAGACGGCGCTCGACCGCCTGCCGAACCTGCGCTTCGACCCCGAGCGGCCGTCCCGGATCCTCGGGCTCGCCTTCCGCTCGCCGAAGTCGCTCGACGTGCTGTTCGACCCTGCCTGACCGGCCCGGCCCGCGGCCCCGATCCGGGCGTGGCGCGCCCCGTGGCGGCGCGCTAGGGTTCGGCTCGTTCCGTCGAAGACGAAGGAGAAGGTGGTCGGATGAGACGCTCGACATTCCTCGCGGCTGCGATCGCGGTCCTGGTCGGCCTGCTCGTCCCGGCCCTGCGGGCCCGGGCCGGCGACCTGACCCGGGTCGACGCGAAGCGGGTCTGCATGGTGCAGGACGCCGTCTTCCCGAAGGACCAGATCCCGGTCGAGGTGGGCGGCAAGACCTATTTCGGCTGCTGCGAGATGTGCAAGGGGCGGCTTTCCTCGGACGCTTCCGCCCGCGAGGCCAAGGACCCGGTGTCCGGCAAGACCGTCGACAAGGCGACCGCCGTGATCGGGGTCACGCCCGACGGCAAGGCCCACTACTTCGAGAGCCAGAAGACCTTCGACGCCTACGCCAAGTCGACGTGAGTGACGTCATCGGCCCCGGGTTCCACTGGTTCGACTTCCAGGTGCTGATCCGCGACCTCGACCCCCAGGCCCACGTGGCGAACCACGTCTACGTGGCCTACCTGTCGGAGGCCCGGTCCCGCCTGCTCGCGCGCTTCGAGGGCGGCGAGGAGACGCTCCGGCCCTCGGTCGTGGCCGAGGTCCGCTGCCGCTACCTGGACCCGCTCGGTCCGCGCGAGAACTTTCGCGTCGGGGTGCGGGTCGCGCGCGTGGGGCGCACCAGCATCGGCTTCGAATACGAGATGAACGCCGCGGACCGCCCTGTGGCGCGCGGCGACAGCGTGGAGGTCCTCGTCGACGCCGCGACCCGGCGCCCGCGCCCGATCCCGTCGGGATTGCGCGCGAAACTGGTCGCCGCGGCGGGGTCCTGAGGAGTCGCTCGGCATGGGCACGAAGCGTCGTCTCCCGGAGGAGACGGAGGTCGAGAAGGTCGAGGAGGTCGGGGAGGAAGTCTCGTTCGAGGACTGGGAGTCCCTGATCCGCGACGTCCGTCCCCTCTCGGACCGCGGCGAGGGCGAGGCGAGCGCGGACCTGCCCGAGGTCGGGCTCGCCGAGCGCCTGAAGGAGCGCCAGGAGCGCGCGGCGGTCAGCCCCGAGGCGAGCCTGTTCACGAACCTCGACCGACGCACCGCCGAGCGCCTGAAGCGCGGCCAGATCCCGATCGAGGCCCAGCTCGACCTGCACGGCTTCACGCAGGAAGAGGCGCTGCACGAACTCGCCAAGTTTCTCACCGAGTCGATCGAGAAGAGCCTCCGCTGCCTGCTCGTGATCACCGGCAAGGGCACGGCGCGCGAAGGTGGCGGCGTGCTCCGCACGCTGATCCCCGGCTGGCTCGCCGAGGGCGCCTACCGCGAGTGGGTGCTCGCCGCCGAGCGCGCGATCCCGAGCCACGGCGGCGACGGCGCGCTCTACGTGCTGCTGCGTCGCCAGCGCGAGTTCTAGCCGGATCGACCGGTCGCCGGCCGCGGCGACGTGTCCGCGCGTCGTCGAACGACGCCTCGTGCGCATCGTCGAACGACGCCGATTCCGGCGCCGTCGGAACCCGCCCCGGCGTCAGGCGGCGCGACGCCGCGGCGACAGCTCCAGCACCGAGTGCTCGCCCGGTACTCCGATCCGCAGCGGGAATCCGTAGAACCCCGTGCCGCGGTGCACGTAGAGCCGGCTCGGCCCGTGCGCGAACAGCCCGTGGTCGGGGAAGGGGCTGCGGCGCAGCACCGTCCAGTCGAGGCCGATGCTGACGAGCCCGACCTGTCCGCCGTGGGTGTGGCCGGAGAGCGCGAGGTCGACTTCGCCCGGGGGCAGGTGGGCGAACGCGCTCGGGTCGTGGAGGAGGAGCAGTCGCAGGTGGCCGTCGCG
>JAFMJW010000065.1 GCA_017853315.1 Alphaproteobacteria bacterium | reverse complement strand
TCGCGAAAGAGAGGCGCCCCGTCCGCTCCGAACGCTGAGCACCGCCCGGCGGGACAGAGGATCTCGTTGGGGTCCCAGTAGCCGACGCCGGGAGCCTTCTTCGCGAGGTCGCGGAGCGCGTCGCCGATCTCGATCGTCGCCTGCGGAATCGGCGATCCGTCGTTCTCCTTGCAGTCGAGTCCGGGAAAGCCGAGGGCTTTTTCCAGGCACCTCCGGTCGAAGCCGGTCATCTCGGCCGTCTCGCCGACCAGGACGACGCGGGCCCCGGTGGCCCGGATCGACGCGACGGTCTCCGCGACCGCGTCGAGGAAGTCCGCCTGGTGCGTGTATCTCGACCACCGGTTCGCCATCACGACGGTCGCGTGTCGGCCGAGAGCGGAGCGCATGGCCGGTGCCAGTCGCCTGCACTTCTCGCGTGCATCCTGCAGGGCGAACCGTGGAGGATCTCTCAGGACCCCGGGACAGCCGTGGACCGAGACGTGGCGAAACCGGAAGGGGACGGCTTCGGCGAAGGCGGAAAGCATCCCGACGAAATGGGACGCGTTCGAGTCGCCCCAGAGAAGCACGGTCTCCGCAGCGCCCTCCGGGCCGACCACCTCGAACGGCATTTCCGGCCCTCCGGGGGCATCGGTCTCGTTCTCCGACTCCATCCTCGCCAGGCGGGTCGCTTCCCGGAACTCCGACAAGGCTGCCGGGTACCCTCCCGACAGAACCCGAAGCCCGTATCCGGACGTGAGCAGGGGAAGCGCCGCAGCACACGAGACGGCCGCGGCCGGCAGCGCGTAGAGGCGCGTGAACACCCGTCCTGCGCTGCCCCCGGCCGCGCGGGCGGGTTCCTCGATCCAGCGTCGAGTCGCCCAGGCGGCCGCGAACGTGGCGATGACGATGCCGACCGTCGGAAACCTGCCGACCGAACCGTGGCCGTAGCGCCAGAAAGCGATGAACGGCCAGTGCCACAGGTAGATGGAATAGGAGAGCAGGCCCACCCTGACGAGGGGTTCGACCGATAGCGCCTTCGTCGACGGACCGAGGCGTGCCTCTCCTGAAAGGATGACGAGCGCCGCTCCGAGAGTCGGCGGCAAGGCGAGCCACCCTGGAAAGGTGTCGTCGCCCGACAGGAGCAGGAAGGAGGCTCCGATCGAGAGAAGCCCCACGATGCCGAGGCCGTCGGCCACTCGTGGCGGAACTCTCCCTGCGGCACCGCCGCGCACGAAGATCGCGAGGAGCGAGCCGAGCAGGAGCTCCCCCGCCCTCGTCGGCAGCATGTAGTAGGCGAAGGCAGGTGCGCGGGGGGCGAGCGCGGAGCCGAGGGCATAGGAGCCCGATGCGACCACGACGAGCGACGTCCATGCCGCAAGTCCGGGTTTGGAGTGCTTCCGCTCGCGGTTCTCGGGCCGATGCTTCCCGTCCACGAGCAACCGAAGCATCGGCGGCCACAGGAGATAGAACTGCTCCTCGATCCCGAGCGACCAGAGGTGCAGGAGAGGCACCGTCGCGCTGTCCTCCGCGAAGTACCCGGTGTCGAGGTGACGCCAGAACCACACGTTGGCGAGCCCTGCGATCGACCACAGGGCAGAGCGAGTCGTCGCGGCCGTGTCCTCGGGCAGCAACAGCAGCTGTGCTGCGACGACCGTGGCGAGCACGACGATCAGCATGGCGGGGGCAATCCGCCGGACCCGGCGACGGTAGAACTCCGCGTAAGAGAAGCGACCCGAAGTCGTCTCGGCGAGGATCTGCGAGGTGATGAGGAAGCCCGAGATGACGAAGAAGACGTCCACCCCTGCAAAGCCCCCCGGCACCCTGTTTCCGCGGAGGTGGAAAGCGAGAACCGCGAGCACGGCGACGGCGCGCAGCCCGTCGATGTAGGCCCGGTACGAGCTCGCGGCCGGGAGCCTCCCGTTGCTCGCGTGGGCGTCAACCGTCCCCGACATCGACTCTTGTCTGCTCGACGGGATCCACCCGAGCAAGCGGGCGGAGGGAGATGCGGGACCGGGCACCGACCTCGGCTTCCCCGCGATCGCGGGACGTCAGAGACCGACAGTGGCGCGCAGGAGCCCGATCGCGGCGCCGGCGGCGAGCACCGCGACCACGTGCAGGTGCAGGCGGGCGAGTGCCGCGAAGGCCGCGACCGCGAGCGCGAGGGAGATCCAGTCCGGCGAGCGGCCGGTCGCGGGCAGGGCCATCGCGGTCGCGAACACGACGCCGAGCTCGAGGATCACGCCCACGACCGCCGCCGTGATGCAGGAGAGCGCCGCGTCGAGGCGGGCGTTGCCCCGCAGACGCTCGACGTGGGGAGCGCCGACCAGGATGAAGAGGAAGCAGGGCAGGAAGGTCGTCCACGTCGCGACCAGCGCGGTCGTGACCGCCGTGCCTGCGTGTCCGAGCGGCCCGGGATGGTTCCAGCCCGCGAGGAAGGCGACGAATTGCAGGACCATGACGAGCGGCCCTGGCGTCGTCTCCGCGAGTGCCAGGCCCGCCATCGCCTGCTCGCGGGACAGCCACCCGAGCGGCCCGGTCGCGACCCGCGTGACGTAGCCGAGCACCGAGTACGCGCCGCCGAAGGTGACCAGCGCCGCCTGCGTGAAGAACCGGTACGCGACCGCCTGCAGGCTCTCGCGGCCGAGGCCGAGCGCGATGGCGAGGTAGGGCACGGCCCAGAGCGCCGAGAATGCGGCGAGCAGGCGACGGGTACGACTTGCGGAGGGCCGCGCGTGCCGGGGCGGAGGAAGGTCGTCGCGCACCACGGTCGTCGCGGCCGGTGCGGCGCCGTCGGGCGACGACGCCTTCGCCGGCGCGGTCGCGAGCGTCGCGGGAGCGAGCGCGTGCAGCGCCAGCCCGAGCAGCCCCGCGGTGACCACGACCGCGGGAAACGGCACGCCTCCGAAACGGATCGCGAGGAACGACGCGACCGCGACCGCGACGTGGACCGGCCCTCGCAGCGCCCGCTTCGAGATCCGCTGCAACGCCTCGGCGACGAGCGCCACGACCACGGGCTGGAGCCCCCGGAAGGCGGCGGCGACCATCGGGAGCGCTCCCCAGGCAGCGTAGGCCCACGAGAGGCCCAGCAGCAGGCCGACCGATGGCAGCACGAAGAGCGTCCCGGCCACGACGCCACCGGCCGTGCCGTGCAGGAGCCAGCCGACGTAGGTCGCGAGCTGCTGCGCCTCGGGGCCGGGCAGGAGCATGCAGTAGCCGAGCGCGTGGAGGAAGCGCTCCTCGGAGATCCAGCGGCGCTCGTCGACCAGCTCGCGGTGCATGATCGCGATCTGGCCCGCGGGGCCGCCGAACGAGACGCAGCCGAGCCGAGCCCAGTAGCGCGTCGCCTCGGCGAAGCCGACAGATGGCGGCGCGCCCTCGGGTTCCGCCGGGCCCGGCGAACGGCCGGACCCGTTCTGGGCGGCGCCAGGCTCCACGCCGCCGTCCTAGCCCCCGGATCCCCGCGACGCGAGGTTCCGCGTCACTGGTAGCGGGTGGCCCCGAACCAGCCCGTCCGTCGCCCCCGCCGATCGCGCGACGCCGCGTCGGCGTCGGTGCGCTCGGTGCGCTCGGTGCGGCCGTGCGAGGTGCCTCGCCCGACCGCCCCCGCGGCCTCGCCGCGCGCGCCGGCGGTTGCATGCGGGTGCGTCCGCTCCGCGGGGCGCGCATGCCCGTGCGAGACGCCGCCGGTCGCGTGACGTCGCGGGGCCTGCGGCTCGCCCGTGCGACGGCCGCGCTCCTGCGCCGGATGCGTCGACCCGCGCCCATGCGACGGCGCGGACGAGCGAGGCTCGCCCGCCGCGGACCAGCGTCCGCGGCCGCCCGACGGCGGAGTGCCGCGCGAGGGGCGCGCGTCGTGCGAGGTGCCGCGCACGTCGCGCCCCTCGAAGCCCCGCGGGCGCGCCGCGTGCATCGCGGGGCCCCGAGCCTCGCTCGCACCGCGCGGGTGCGGCTGGCGGACGTCCCGGCCGTGGGGGCCGTCGGTGTCCCGCGCGCGCGCGCCGGAGGCCGCGTGGCTTCCGGCGCTTCGGCCGACGCGCGTGCGAGCGGGGCTCGCGTCCTGCTCGCGCCCGGCAGGTGCGGGACGCTCCACGCGCTCGGGGGGCGCGATCCTCGTGCGGACACCGGGCGCGGCCGGGGCCGCCTCGGCCTCGACCTGCGGCAGCGGCGGCAGCGGGAGCCGCTGCAGGCGTCGCCCGATCACGCGCTCGACCTGCCGGATCGTTCCCTCGTCGGCCGGCGTGACGAAGGTCCAGGCGTCGCCGACGGCCTCGGCGCGGCCGGTACGGCCGACGCGGTGGATGTAGTCCTCGGTCTGCCCGGGTGCGTCGAAGTTGACCACGTGGCCGAGCTCCTCGACGTCGATGCCGCGCGCCGCGATGTCGGTCGCGACCAGCACGCGGACGCGGCCGGTGCGGAAGTCCGCGAGCGCGCGCGTGCGCTGCGCCTGCGATCGGTTGCCGTGGAGAGCCACGCTCGGCACGCCGGCGCGATCGAGGAAGCGACACAGGCGGTCGGCGCGGTGCTTCGTGCGGGTGAAGACGAGGGCCGTGCCCGAGGCGTCGCCGCCGAGCAGGGCGAGCAGCAGCGCCTTCTTGTCCTCCTCGCGGACCGGGAAGAGCGCCTGTCGCACGCCGTCGGCCGTCGCCTGCTTGCGCTCGACGTCGATCCGGACGGGATCGTGCATCCACTGGCGCGCGATCTCGACGATCGGCTGCGGCATCGTCGCCGAGAACAGCAGCGTCTGGCGCTTCTTCGGCAGCACGGCGAGGATCTGCTTGATCGCGGGCAGGAAGCCCATGTCGAGCATGCGATCCGCCTCGTCGAGGACGAGCGTCTCGATCCCGTCGAGGTTCGCGTAGGGGTACTGGAGGTGGTCGAGGAGGCGACCCGGCGTCGCGACGAGCACGTCGACGCCGCGGCGCAGCGCCTCGCGCTGCGGGCCCATCGCGACTCCGCCGTAGATCGCCGCACCGCGCAGACGCGTATGCGAGGCGAGTTCGCGCATGTGGTCGTTCACCTGGGCGGCGAGCTCGCGCGTCGGCGTGAGCACGAGCACGCGCGTGCCGCGGCCGGGCTTGCCGAGCATGCGGTGCAGCGTCGGCAGCAGGAACGCGGCCGTCTTCCCGGTCCCGGTCTGGGCGCACGCGACGACGTCGCGGCCCTCCATGGCGGGCGGGATCGACCTCTCCTGGACGGGGGTGGGCTTCTCGAATCCGAGCGCGACGAGCGCGCGCTCGAGGTCTCCGTGGAGACCGAGCGATGCAAACATGGATGTTTCTCTCTTCGGCGGGCGCCTCTCCGCTCGGGGGCGGGGCGCGGGGGCCGATACCGGCAGGAAGGAACGGAGGGACGACCGGTACGGAACCGCCGTTCGGCGCCCGGACGGCCCGGGCGATGTCCTCGTCTTAGCAGGGGAATCCGTGGTCGCAACGCGGCTCGTGCCGCGACCGCGGCCCCAGGCGGGGGGCGGGGGGCGGCGCTCGCCGCCCTCAGTTCACGCGCCGGGCGCGCCCCGCCCACCAGGGCTCCCGCAGTTCGCGACGCAGGATCTTGCCCGAGGGGTTTCGCGGCAGGGCTTCGACGAAGTCGACGGACTTCGGAACCTTGTAGCCCGCGATCCGCGTGCGGGCGAAGGCGACGATGTCCTCCGCGGTCGTCTCGATGCCCGGCTTCCGCACGACGACCGCCTTCACCGCCTCGCCCCAGCGATCGTCGGGCACGCCGATCACCGCGACGTCGGCGACCGCCGGGTGACCGAAGATCGCGTTCTCGACCTCGGCCGGGTAGACGTTCTCGCCACCCGACACGATCATGTCCTTCAGGCGGTCGTGGATGAAGAGGAAGCCGTCGGCGTCGAAGTAGCCCGCGTCCCCGGTGTGGAACCAGCCGTCGCGGATCGCCTTCGCCGTGTCTTCCGGGCGCTGCCAGTAGCCCTTCATCACCGTGCCGCCGCGGATCACGATCTCGCCGACCTCGCCGGGGGCGACCTCGCGTCCGTCGTCTCCGATCACCCGGATGTCGAGCCCGGGGTAGGGCCGACCGCAGGAGCGGAGGAGGGCGCCGCGGTGATCGGCCGGCAGGAGGGCCGTGCCGGATCCCACCGTCTCGGTGAGCCCGTAAAGCTGGAAGAGGCCGCAGCCCGGCAGGATCGCCGCCACCTCGCGCAGCAGGTCCTCGGTGATCGGCGAGGCGCCGTAGAACAGTTTGCGGAGGCTCGAGAGGTCGGTCGAGCGCGTGCGCGGGTGCTGCACGAGCATGAGCAGGACGGCCGGCACCAGGAACGCGTTGCGGATCCCGAAGCGCTCGACCGCGTCGAGCACGCCGTCGGGCGTGACCGTCCGCAGGACGATGCCGAAGGCTCCCTGGGCGAGCGTGGAGAGCCCCATGTTCGCGCCGGCGACGTGGAAGTTGGGCATCGCGACGAGATTGGCGTCGCCCGCGGCGAAGTCGGCCCAGCCCGCTTCCTCCGAGGTCCGGAAGAACGACAGGTAGTTCGCGTGGGTGAGCCGGACTCCTTTCGGATGACCGGTCGTACCCGAGGTGTAGAGCTGGATCGCGTCGTCGTCGGGCGCGACCGGGAGCCCCGGGTCGACGTCGGCCTGCGCGTCCCGCCACGCGGCGTAGTCGGGCCACTCGGCATGCCCGCCGTCGATCGCGATCACGTGACGCAGCGCCCTGCACTCGCCGCGGATCGCCTCGATCGCGGGCGCGAACTCCGCGCCCACGAACAGCACCTCGCAGCCCGCGTCGTTCAGCACGTAGGCGATCTCGGGGCCGGCGAGTCGCCAGTTGACGCCGACCAGCACGCCGCGCGCCTTGCACGCGCCGAGCAGCACCTCGAAGTAGCGGTCCGAGTTCGTTCCCATGTACCCGACCCGGGCCTGCGGCCGCTGCCCGAGCGCGAGAAGTCCGTTGGCGACGCGAGACGTCGCGCGGTCGAACGCGGCGAAGGTCGTCTCCCGGCCTTCGAAGTGGAGGGCGCTGTCTGCGCCGCGAATCGCGGCCTGCCGTCGGGGAACGTCCGCGAGCGAACCCAAGCCTTCGAGGTCGATCATGGCGCCGGTGTTCCACGGCGCGAACCACGGGACAAGCCCGGGGCGGGGCGGGCGGATCAGGCGCCCGGCGCCCCGGTCGCGAGGCCGGCGTCCTCGGCGCGGCCGAGAAGCAGGTTCAGGTTCTGGACGGCGGCACCCGCAGCCCCCTTGCCCAGGTTGTCGAGCACGGCGACCAGCAGGACGTGCCCGAGCGGGTTCGGGAACACGTGCAGGTCGATCCGGTTCGTGCCGTTCGCGGCGCGCGGGTCGAGCGCGCGCTCGTCGGCCGGAGCCTTCTCGCTCCACGGCGCGACCCGCACGAAGCGCTCGCCGGCGTACCTCGAGGCGAGTGCCTCGTGGGCCTCGCGTGCCGCCGGCGCGAACGACGCGTGGAGCGGGATCTCGATCCGCATGCCGCAGCGGAACGGCCCGACCGCGGGCACGAACTGCACCGGGCGCGAGAGCCGCGCATGCAGGGTCATCTCGGGCACGTGCTTGTGCTCCCGGTCGAGCGCGTAGGGTGCCTCGAAGGGCAGGGCGGGAAGACCGGTCGCGGCATCCTCCCATCGCTCGATCATCGGGCGTCCGCCGCCCGAGTAGCCCGACAGCGCGTGGACCGCGATCGGCGCGTCGGGCGAGACGAGTCCTGCGTCCACGAGCGGGCGCAGCAGCAGGATCGTGCCGGTCGGGTAGCAGCCCGGGTTGCTCACGCGCCGCGCGCCCCGGATCTCGTCGCGCAGGCCCGGTGCCAGCTCGGGCAGTCCGTAGGTCCAGCCGGCGGCGGTTCGGTGCGCGGAGCTCGCGTCGAGGATCCGGGTCGGCGCGTCGCCGACGAGCTCGACCGCCTCCCGGGACGCGTCGTCCGGCAGGCAGAGGATCGCGACGTCGGAGGTGCGCAGGCACTCGGCGCGCGCGACGGAGTCCTTGCGCCGGGCCGGGTCGACCTCGACCAGCGCGACGTCGTCGCGGGCGGCGAGCCGCTCGCGGATCTGCAGCCCGGTCGTGCCCGCCTGACCGTCGATGTAGACGCGCGGCTTCATCGGCCGCGAGTTTCGCACGGGGCGCGGAGACCCGCACGCCCCGACGGCTCGACGGCGGAATCCCGCCGCCGGGCGGGAGACGGTCGTCGTGCGCCGGCGATCGGTGCCGACCGCGGGGCCCGGGCCCGGCGCGGGCCTACTTCGCGGCCGCCGCGCTCGCGTCGAGGGCGACCTGCTTCGCCCAGCGGTAGTCGGGCTTGCCCGACGGCGAGCGCACGACCCGGTCGACCACGACCAGCTCTCGCGGGGCCTTGTATCCGGCGATCCGGGTCCGGCAGTGCTCGCGGACGTCCTCCACCGTCGTGGAAGCCCCCGGTCGCAGCTCGACGACCGCGGTCACGCGCTCGCCCCACCTCGGGTCCGGCACGCCGACGACCGTGCAGTCGAACACGGCCGGATGCGACTTCACCGCCGCCTCGACCTCCTCGGGGAAGATCTTCTCGCCGCCCGAGTTGATCGACACCGAGCCGCGACCCAGCAGCGTGATGCGTCCGTCGGCTTCGACCAGCGCCGCGTCTCCCGGCATCACGTAGCGCACGCCGCCGTGGACGACGAAGGTCGCCGCCGTCTTCTCGGGGTCCTTGTAGTACTCGAGCGGGATGTCTCCGGTGCGCGCGATCTTTCCGATCTGCCCCGAGCCGGGCTCCACCGGGCGCCCCTCCTCGTCGAGCACGACGGTGTTGCCGAGCCGCGAGACGGTGGGGCCGCCCTTCATCTCGGTCGCACCCGCCTGCACGACGACCATCCCGTTGTTGCCGCCCTCCGAGGAGCCGATCGCGTCGACCATCATCAGGTTCGGGAAGGCCCGGAAGAAGTCGTCCTTGACCGATCCCGAGAAGGTCGCGGCGCTGCTCGTCAGCAGGAAGAGCGAGGAGAGGTCGCGTGCGCGCGTCGGGACCGAGAGCGACTCGACGAGGGGGCGTCCCATCGCGTCGCCGGTGATCATGAGCGAGTTCACCTTCTCGCCCTCGACCAGGTCCCAGACCTGCCCGGGGTCGAAGCGGCCCACGAGCACCACCTTGTTGCCGAGGAAGCTCTGGCCCATGACGGCCCACTGGGTCGCGCCGTGCATGAGCGGCGCGATCGGGAGGAAGGTGAGCCCACCGCCCGCCTTGCCCTTCTCGACCATCTCCTCGGGGCGCTCGACCCGGGTGTTCGTCATCGCGTCGATGCCGCCGCCGAGGGCGTAGAAGACGTCGACGTGGCGCCAGACGACGCCCTTGGGCATCCCGGTCGTGCCCCCGGTGTAGAGAATGTAGCGGTCGTCGGGGGAGCGCGGGCCGAAGTCGCGTGCGGGCGACGCCGAGGCGAGCGCCGCCTCGTACCCGGTCGAGTCGAGCCCGGAGAGGTCCTCGCCGCTGCCGTCCTCGATGACGACCGAGTGACGGAGCAGCGGCATCGAGCCGAGCACGCCGCGCACCCGCGGTGCGTACTGTCGCTGGTAGACGAGCGCCTTCAGGTCGGCGTTGTCGAAGAGGTAGCGGAGCTCGTCCTCGACGTAGCGGTAGTTGATGTTGATCCAGACCGCGCGAAGTTTGAAGACCGCCCACAGCGTCTCGACCCACTCGATCGAGTTGAGCGCGTAGATCCCGACGTGATCCCCGGGGCCGATCCCGTGGGCGGCGAGGTGGTGGGCGAGCCGGTTCGCGCGCTCCTCCATCTCGCCGTAGGTCCGGCGACGGCCGTCGCAGACGAGGTACTCGCGGTCGCGGAAGGCATCGACGGCGTGCTCGAAGAGGTCGGCTAGGTTGAACTCCATGGGCTCGGATTCAACCACGCCCGGGCCCCGGGGCTCAACGGCCGGCCGGGCCGCGCCCGGCCGCCGGGGGAAGTCGCCTCAGCGCGAGCCCTGCAAGTCCCGGACGACCTCGGCCGTCGTCTCGGGGCCGAGCATCGCCGTGAACGCGAGGCGGTCGACGAGTCCGTCGCAGCGCGCGCGCAGAGCGTCGGCAAGGCGCCCGGGGGCGGCCACGACCGCGAACGCCTCGAGGACGTCGTCGGAGACCCGGTCGCCCATCTCGGCCCAGCGGCCCTCCCGCGACAGGCGGTGGAGTTCGTCGGCGAGATCGTTCCAGCCGTGGAGTTCCAGCACGGGCCTGTACGACGGCGTCGACCCGTAGAACGCGAGCTGGCTCTTCGCCATCGACCGGGATGCCTCGACCTCCGCGTCGTCGCGCCCGGTCACGACGAAGACCGGGCAGCAGACCTCGAAGTCGCGCCGCCGACGGCCGCCGCGGGCGAGCCCCCGCTCGATCGCCGGCAGCGTCACCTCGCGCAGGTAGCGCGCGGTGGTGAAGCCGTGTGCGACGAAGCCGTCGGCGACCTCGCCCGCGACCTCGGTCATCCGCGGGTTCACGCCCGCGATCATGACCTTCGGCGGGCCGAACGAGACGTTCGTCGGCCGGAACATCGGCGTCATCAGCGTGTGCGAGTAGAACTCGCCCCGGAAGTCGAGCTTCGCGTCGAAGGTCCACGCGTCCCAGATGGCCCGCATCGCGAGCACGAACTCCCGCATGCGCGCGGCCGGCTTCGACCACGGCATGCCGAAGCGCCGGACGACGTGGGCGCGGACCTGGGATCCGAGCCCGAGGATGAAGCGCCCGCGCGAGTAGCCGTTCAGGTCGAAGCCGAGCTGCGCGAGCGTCATCGGGCTCCGCGCGAAGGCGACCGCGACCGAGGTCATGAGGCGAAGCCGCTCGGTGTGCTCGGCGGCGAGCGCGAGCGGGAGGAAGGGATCGTTCGAGACCTCGGCCGCGAGTCCCGCGTCGAAGCCGGTGCGCTCGAGTTCGGTGGCGCGCGCGACGACGCCGTCGAGGTCGAGCGGGAGGATGCCGTCCACCTTCATGCGGGCGGCATACGACGGCCCGCCCGCCCGCACCAGCGAGGGCCGATCCGGTCCCCGCCCCGCCCGGTTGAACCGCTCGCGTACGCGTGGGAGCCTTCCCCGTCCGGGCGGTGCGTGATCGACGCGCCCCGCCGCCGCATCCCGCAGGAGGAGATCGATGAGCCAGGCACGACCCGTCCCGACCGACCTCGACGAGTGGAAGGCCCTCGCGGCCCACCAGGCCAGGATCCGCGACGCGCACCTGCGCGAGATGTTCGCTGCGGATCCCGGCCGCGCCGACCGGTTCTCGGCCCGGGTCGGGGACGTGTTCCTCGACTACTCGAAGAATCGCATCGACGCCGAGACGATCCGCCTGCTGATCGCGCTCGCCGAGCGCTCGGGGCTCCGCGCCGGCATCGAGGCCATGTTCACGGGCGAGAAGATCAACGTGACCGAGAAGCGCGCGGTGCTCCACACGGCGCTGCGCGCACCGCGCGACGAGCGGATCCTGGTCGACGGCAAGGACGTCGTCCCCGGGGTCCACGAGGTGCTCGACCGCATGGCGGCGTTCTCCGACCGCGTCCGCAGCGGAGCGTGGAAGGGTGCGACCGGCAAGCGGATCCGCAACGTGGTGAACGTCGGCATCGGCGGCTCGGACCTCGGGCCCGCGATGGCCTACGAGGCGCTGCAGGCCTTCAGCGACCGCTCGATGCGCTTCGGCTTCGTCTCGAACGTCGACGCGACCGACTTCGTCGAGACGGTCCGCGGCATGGACCCGGCCGAGACGCTGTTCATCGTGGCCTCGAAGACCTTCACCACGCTCGAGACGATGAACAACGCGCGCACCGCGCGCGAATGGCTGCTCGCGACGCTGAAGGACGAGTCCGCGGTGCGCGACCACTTCGTCGCGGTGTCGACGAACGCGGCCGAGGTCTCGAAGTTCGGCATCGACACCGACAACATGTTCGGCTTCTGGGACTGGGTCGGGGGGCGCTACAGCTACGACTCGTCGGTCGGTCTCTCGCTCATGCTCGCGATCGGGCCCGACGGCTTCCGCGACATGCTGGCCGGCTTCCGGCTCGTCGACGAGCACTTCCGCACGACCCCGCTCGAGTCCAACCTGCCGGCGCTGCTGGGGCTCGTCGGGCTCTGGTACGACGACTTCTTCGGCGCCGAGACGGTCGCGATCCTGCCCTACAGCCAGTACCTCGCGCGCTTCCCCGCCTACCTCCAGCAGCTCGACATGGAGAGCGACGGCAAGTCGGTCGACCGCGAGGGGCGCCCGATCACGACCTACCAGACGGGACCGATCGTGTGGGGGCAGCCCGGGACGAACGGCCAGCACGCCTACTACCAGCTCATCCACCAGGGAACGAAGCTCATCCCCTGCGACTTCATCGGCTTCTGCAAGCCGAACAACGAGCTCGGCATCCACCACGACCTGCTCATGGCGAATTTCTTCGCGCAGACCGAGGCGCTGGCCTTCGGCAAGACCGCGGAGGAGGTGCGTGCCGAGGGCGTCGCCGAGGCGCAGGTGCCGCACCGGACCTTCCGAGGCAACCACCCGACGAACACCCTGCTGGTCGACCGCGAGCTCACGCCGAACGTTCTGGGCCAGCTGGTCGCGATCTACGAGCACAAGGTCTTCACGCAGGGCTGGATCTGGAACATCAACTCCTTCGACCAGTGGGGCGTCGAGCTCGGCAAGGTGCTCGCGAACCGCATCGTGCCGCAGCTGCAGTCGCCGACGGAGCCCGCGCTCGAGCACGACGGCTCGACGAACGCGCTGATCCGCCGCTATCGCCGGATTCGGCGCGGGGGCTGAGGGGAAGGGCCACCCCGGGCCGCCTCCGGGGAGACGTCGTGCCCCCGGACGCCCGCCGCTCCGCTCGGCGGGGCCGGGTGCGCGTGCCGCGTCGCGCGGAGCCCGCCTCCGCTCAGCCGGCGACGCGTCCGCGGGAGGCGGCCCGCAGCTCCTCTCGGAACGCCGGGTCCGCGAGCCCGATCAGCGCCTCGGCCCGTTCGCGGTCGGTCAGGCCGAAGAGCTGCACCGTGCCGTGCTCGGTCGCGACGCGGTCGACCTGGTGCCGCGGCGTGGTCGCGATCGAGCCGGGCGGGAGACGGTCGACGATGCGCGAGCGCGGCGTGCCGTCGATCGTCTTCGTCGAGTGCAGGCAGAGGATCGACGTGCCGCCGTCGGACTCCCGCGCCCCGGTGACGAAGGACTCGTGCCCGCCCACGCCGGAGTGCTGGCGGCCCGCGACCGTGTCCGCGACCACCTGGCCGTGGAGGTCGATCATGATCGCGGCGTTCACGCTGACCATGCGACGGTTGCGCGAGACGACGCTCGGGGGATTGGTCGACGAAACCGGCAGGAAGCGCACCGCGGTGTCCCCGTCCAGCCAGTCGTAGAGCGCCTGCGAGCCCAGTCCGAAGGTCGCGATCGAGAAGCCGTCGTGCAGGCCCTTGCGGTTCGCGACCTTGCCCGCCTCGTGGAGGAGCATCACGCCGTCGACCACCATCTCGGTGTGGATCCCGAAGTCGCCGCGTGGCCCGGCGGCGAGGATCGTCGCGATCTCGTTGGGCACGCTGCCGATGCCGAACTGCAGCGTGGCGCCGTCGGGCACGAGGTCGCCGACGAGGGCCGCGATCCTGCGGTCCCGGTCGTCGGGGCTCGACGCGGGCAGCGTGAAGAGCGGCGTGTCGCACTCGAGCAGGACGTCGACCTCGCTCGCGTGGATGCGGTGGCCGCCGAGCTCCGGCAGCCCGCGCGTCCGCGGCATGCGGGGGTTGATCTCGGCGACCGCCAGGCGGGCAGGATCGCGAGCGGCCTCGAAGAAGGGGATCGCGCTCGCGCCGGCGTGGAGGCCGAACGACAGGAAGCCGTCCTCGTCCGGCGGCGCGACCATCGACGCGACGATGCGCGGCTTCGTGCGGCGGGCGAGGAGTTCGAGCCCGTGGAAGTCCGCGCTCACGTGCTCGATCGGCACGCCCGCGGCCGAGAGCATCCGCTCGACCGGGCCGAAGAACTGGCTCGCCACGAGCACGCCCGGGCGCGAGAGCAGGTCGTAGGGCTCCTGCAGGAGAGCGCAGAGCAGGCGGAGCCGCTCGAAGCGCTCGCGACGCCCGAGCGCGCGCAGGAAGCCGGCCGGCTGCGCGGGGGCGAGCGGCAGCAGGACGTCGTCGACGTCGCGCACGAGCGCGGCCGCCTCCTCGGGACTCCGGAGCCTGGATCGGTGGTCTTCTGCCATGACGGGCCCGCATGCTAGCGGAAATCCGTCCGCGAGGGGACCATGATCGAGCACGCCCTGTCCGAAGCCCAGCCCTGGCTCGCCCGCTGGGGTGCGATCGCCGTGTTCGCGACCATCTTCGTCGAGGGCCTCGGCATCCCGGCGCCCGGGCAGACCTTCCTCGTCGCGGGGGCGCTGCTCGCGGCGCGCGGCGAGGGGTCGCTGCCGGCAATGCTCGCCGGCGCGTTCGCGGGGTCTGCGCTCGGGCCGCTCGCGGGCTGGGCGATCGGGCGATGGGGAGGCCGCAGGCTGCTCGAGCGCCTCGGCGGCTCGCGGCTCGATCGCGTCGAGGCGGCCTTCGCGCGCTGGGGCGGAGCGCTCGTCGGGTTCGGCCGCTTCGTCGACGGGCTCCGGCAGGTGTCGGGCATCGCCGCGGGCGCGCTCGGGATGCCGTTTCCGACCGCGGCCGCGTGGAGCGTCGTCGGCGCGTTCGCGTGGGTCGGGACCTGGGGGCTCGGCGCCTGGTACCTCGGCAAGGACGTGCACGGCATCGCCGGTTTCTTCCACCGGACGCGTCCCTCGGCGCTGGTCGCGACCGCGATCGTGGTCGCGGCGATCGTCGCGTGGATCGCCGCCGGACGTCGCCGCCGCGGCCCGGCGGCCGGTTCCTGAAGGTCGTCCTTCCCGCAGCGGCCAACGGCCGTTCGAGCGAGCCGACCGAGCCGCGTGCGCATGCGAGCCGGTCGCGCTTGATCGCGGCCCCGGACCCCCCTAAGCCTGCCGCAGCGGAGGAACGCCCTTGGACAAGATGGTCGAACTCTTCGGCGGCGGGATGATGAGTCCCGTCCCCGATCCCTACCCGGTCTACCGCAAGTTGCGCGCGGAGGAGCCGGTCTTCACCTTCGACGGGCCGCTCGGGCCGTGCTCGATGGTGACCCGCTACGACGACGTGCTCGCCGCATTGAAGGACGCGGAGACCTACTCGTCGAAGGGCAACGCGCGCGGGATCGGCCTCGTCATGGGCCGGACGATCCTCGAGATGGACGGCCGGGAGCACCTGCGCCAGCGGCGGATCGTCACCCCGGCCTTCTCGCCGCGTGCGCTGCGCGCCGGGCTCGACGAGGTCGTCGTGCGGGTCGTGAACCAGCTGATCGACGAGTTCTCGCGCGACGGCCGGGCCGAGCTCGTGCAGCAGTTCACCTTCACCTTCCCCCTGCGCGTCATCGCGCACGTGCTGGGCGTGCCGATCTCGGACTTCCACCAGTTCCACCACCTGGCCCTCGACCTGCTCGCGATCGCGGAGGACCCGGTCCGCGGTCTCGACGCGGCGCAGAAGCTCGTCGGCTACCTGCAGCCGATCCTCGACGAGCGCCGACGAGAGCCCCGCGACGACCTCGTGAGCACGCTGCTGCACGCCGAGGTCGAGGGCGAGCGGCTGACCGACGAGGAGGTCCTGGGTTTCCTGAGACTCCTGCTGCCGGCGGGCGCGGAGACGACCTATCGACTGACCGGAAGCCTGATCTTCGCCCTGCTCTCGCATCCGACGGTGCTCGAGGAGGCGACGGCCGACCGCACCGTCCTTCCGCTCGCGATCGAGGAGACGCTGCGCTGGGAGTCCGCGGTGCAGTACGTGTCGCGCGAGACCACGGTCGACACCGAGATCTCCGGCGTG
>JAFMJW010000313.1 GCA_017853315.1 Alphaproteobacteria bacterium | reverse complement strand
CGATCGCCCGGGCGGTCGGCACGCGCCCCAACGGCCTCGACGAGGTCTCGTCGCTCGTGCTGTCCACCTTCGACGGGCTCCTGATGAGCCACCGCATCCGGCAGGACCCCGCCGAGCTCGACCGCATGTTCGCCTGGTTCGAGCACCTGGTCGGGCTGCTCGTGCTCCAGCTCCTGCCGATCCCCCGCGGCGGCGGTTTCGTCGGACGCGAACGCGGACCGCGCGAATTCCCGATCACCGCGTCGGCGGTCCGGCTTCACGCGGAGGGCTGCGGCGACCGCTCGGGCTGGACGGGCGACGCGCCGCCGGTCGAGGGCGAACTCGCCCCGGCCGCGCTGCTGCACTCCGAGTCGTTCCTCGAGACCGGCTGGTTCCTGCCGAACCTCGTGGGCAGCGTGACGACTCGGCAGGAGTGGGACTTCGTGCGGCCGCTGCGCGTGGGCCAGCGCGTGCGGACGCACGCGAACGTGGTCGAGCGCTACGAGAAGCGCGACCGCGAGTACGTGGTGAACGAGATCACGGTCACGGACATGGAGGGGCGGCTCCTCCAGCGCGGCCGGACCCACCAGTCGTTCCTGCTCGGCGACGGAAGGCGCATGCCGCTCGTCGACCCGGCGCGCGGCCGCCGCCCTTCGGACGCGGCTCCCGCGGTGGCCGGCCCGCCGGTCGCGCCGCTCGAGCGCCGCGTCACCCACGCGATGTGCCAGGCCTTCTCGGGCCCGGTCCGCAGCATGAACAACGACCGGGCGATCGCGCGCGCGCGCGGGTTCCCCGACGTGGTCGTCTCCGGGATGATGTCGGTCTGCCTGCTGTCGGAGCTCATGACCCGCGTGCTCGGCGGATCGGCCTGGCAGGAGGGGGGCCGCCTCGACGTGCGGATGGTGAACCCGGTGTGGGTGGACGACGTCCTCTCGGCACGCGCCCGGGCGCGCGAGGACGCGGACGCAGGGGGCCGGACGCGGCGCACCTGGGACGCCTGGTGCGAGAAGGCCGACGGGACCCTCGTGATGGTGGGGTCCGCGTCGGCCTTCGTCTGAGCGGGATCGGTCGCGGCGGTCAGCGCCGCGCGGGGCTCACCAGGGGCCCCACCAGCCCCAGTCCATCGACGCGGCCTCGTTGGCCTCGGCCGCCTCGACCTGGTCCTGGGCGAACTGCTTCGCGAGAGCGAGCTGCTTGTACTGCTCGTACTCCGGGGCGTGGCCCTTGTAGAGGCACTTGCAGCCCTGCAGGTCGGCGTAGGTGTAGACGAGCGAGCCGTCGGGCGCCGAGCGGGCGATCATCCGGTTCTGCGGCATCGCCTGGAGCTGGGCGAGCGCCTGCGGGTTGTCGGCGAGCTTCATCTTGAAGCCGGCCGCGACCAGCAGGTTCTCCTTCTGGTGGATTCGCTCCTCGCGCATCGCGGCGCAGCCGCCGGCGAGCAGCGAGAGGGTGATCAGGGTGGCGAGGGACCTTCGCATCGTCGTCCTCCCGGGGGATGGAGAAGGGTGAGTGGCCAGGGGGTGAATCGAACACCCGACACGCAAATTTTCAGTCTGCTGCTCTACCAACTGAGCTACCTGGCCGGACCGAATCGCGTCGTGATTTCCAGCGGTAGCGGACGTCCCCGGGGGAGTCAAAACCCGGGCCGGTCGGGCCGGGGCTCGCCCCGCCCCGGGGCTTCGCGGGCGCCGGGTCAGCGCTCCAGCCGAGCCGCGTGCTCCTCGATCCAGTCGATCATGCGGCTCTCGATCTTCGTTCCCGACAGCGCGTTGATCTCCTGCACGCCGGTCGGGCTCGTGACGTTCACCTCCGTCAGCCAGTCGCCGATCACGTCGAGCCCGACGAAGACGAGACCGTCGGCACGCAGGCGCGGAGCGACCGCGCGGCAGATCTCGAGGTCGCGCGGCGTGAGCTCGGAGCGCCGCGCCGTGCCGCCGACGTGCAGGTTCGAGCGGTGCTCCTCCTCGGAGGGGACGCGCAGCACCGCGCCCATCGGCTCGCCGTCGACGAGGATGATCCGCTTGTCGCCGGACCGCACCTCGGGGAGGTAGCGCTGCGCCATGACCCGGCGGGTGCCGTCGGCGGTCGCGAACTCCAGGATCGAGTTCAGGTTCCGGTCCCGCTGGTGCACGTGGAAGATCCCGGCGCCGCCGCAGCCGTCGAGCGGCTTCACGATCATCTCCCCGCCGAGCTCGGCGAGGAAGTCCTTGAGTCGCCGGGGCTCGCTCGCGACCAGGCTCTCGGGGATCACGTCGCGGAAGTGCAGCGCGTAGAGTTTCTCGTTCGCCTCCCGCAGCCCCCGCGGGTCGTTCACGACCAGCGTGCGCCGCGCGTCGACGAGCGACGCGACGTGGGTGTCGAAGAAGAACGCCATGTCGAACGGCGGGTCCTTGCGCAGGAAGACGACGTCGAGCTCGTTCACGGGCGCGCGCCGGGCCTCGCCCAGCGTGAAGTGGTCGCCCTCGCGGCGCCGCACCTCGACCGGCTGGAGCAGCGCCTCCGGCACGCCGCGCAGGATCGCGAGGTGGCGGGGGTCGAGGTAGTGGATCTCGTGTCCGCGGGACTGCGCCTCGAGCATGAAGACGAAGGTCGTGTCCTTATCGATGGAGATCCGCGGCAGCGGGTCCATCACGAAGCCGATGCGAAGCCGCCGGCCGCTCACGCCCGCTCTCCCGGCCCCGAGTCGAGCACCACCGTGTCGGCGAGCAGGTCGTGGAGCGCGCGCCGCCGCGGCCCGAGCGCCATCGCGAAGCCCAGCCCGAGCGGGATCGCCGAGACCTCGTAGCCGATCCACCGCAGCAGGCTGCGGCCGAGCCCGATCGGGCGTCCGTCGGGGCGGGCGACGCGCAGGTGCATCGCGTGCTTGCCGAGCGTGCGGCCCTCGCCGGCGTGGAGCACCGTGAAGTAGACGGCCGGCAGGACGAACGCGCCGGTCGCGGCCAGCACCTCCGCGATCTCGGCGGCCGCGGCGAGCGGCGTCCCCATCCGAGCCGCCGTCGCGACGGCGGCTCGCGCCGTCCACGCGAGCGCGACCTGGGCCAGCGCGAGCACGATCACGTCGAGGACGATCGCGGCGAAGCGCGCGGCGAAGGTCGCGCGTCGTGGGGCGCGGGGTGCCGCCCCGCCGGCCACGTCCTCGCCCGCGGGCCGCGACGGCGACCCGCTCGCGACGGCGACTCCGTCCCCGGCGCGGCCCGCGACCCGCGCGGGTTCCACCATGCTCGGGAGGCCGCGCAGTCCCGAGGGTTCCGCGTCGCCCGGGATCGCCGGGCGCGGACGCGGCTCGTGCGAGGGATCCTCCGCGGTCGTGGCTCCGGTCGGCAGTGCGACGGGCGCGTTCGGGTCGTCCGGCGACATGATCCCGCTATTCCAGAGCCCCGCCGGGAACGCCAGTCGGCCGGTCGTCGACGGGCCCCGCGTGGCGAGCGAGTGCCGCGATCGCCGCGGTCTCGAAACGCAGCACGCGCGGCCCGAGCGATCCGACGTGCGCGCCGGCCGCGAGCAGCGCGTCGATCTCCTGCGCGTCGAGCCCGCCCTCGGGGCCGACGACGAGGACGAGCGGCTCCCGTTCCGACCGGGCCCCGGTCGCGCCGCCGCGGGCCGCCGCAGGCGGGGGCGCCTCGGACTCCGCGGGCACG
>JAFMJW010000064.1 GCA_017853315.1 Alphaproteobacteria bacterium | reverse complement strand
CGGCCCCGGCCGGGAGCCGCTGAGCGTGCGCCGCGTCGCCGTGCTCTCGATCGCCGGCGCGATCGCCGTCGCCCTCGAGTCGAGTCTCGCCCGCGAGGTCCCCTTCCTGCCGGCGGCCCCCGACCTCGCGCTCGTGCTCTCGGTCTACCTGGGGCTCCACGAGCACTCGGTGGGCGGCGCGATCGGCGCGTTCCTGCTCGGCTACCTGATCGACACGACGACGGGCCCTGCACCCGGACTGAACTGCTTGACCACGACCCTGGTCTTCGGAACAGTCTATCTCCTGTCGAGGCGGTTGTGGATGGAGAACCCCGCCTCGAACGTCGCGGCCGTGGCGCTCGGCGAGGCCGTGAAGGTGGCGGTCGCGCTGCTCTACTTCGCCGGGCTCCATCGACACGAGGTTCCGTGGTTGCGGGTGGGAAGGGTGCTGGGGCTGGAGGCGGTGCTCGCGATGGCCTGCACGCCCTTCGTGTTCGGGCTGCTCGACGCCCAGCTCTCGGCGTTCGGGGCGGGCAAGAGACGATCGCGTGCAGCTGCAACTGAATGACAGGGAGGCGCCCGACGACCTGCGGCGCCGCGCCGCGATCGCCGCGGGCCTCGTGACCCTCGCCTTCCTCGGCATCGTCGCTCGCCTCTTCGTCCTCCAGGTCGGCCAGGGAGAGAACTGGCTCACGCTCTCCGAGAGCAACCGCATGCGGGTGAGCCGCATCGCGCCGACCCGCGGCGTCATCCTCGACCGCAACGGGGAAGCGCTCGTCGACAACCGCTCGTCGTTCGACGTGGTGGTCGTGCCGGAGGACGCGAAGAACCTCGACGACACGATCCGTCAGGTGAGCGAGTTCCTCGGCGCCGAGCCACCGACCCGCGAACAGGTGATCGCGGCGGCCCGCCAGCGCCCGCCCTACGAGGCGACCGTCATCTACCGCGACGTCGACTTCGACAAGGTCGTCGTGCCGCTCGAGACCCACCGGCTCGAGTGGCCCGGGATCGGCCTCGAGCTCGGGCCGCTGCGGACCTACCCGCGCCACGAGATCGCCTCGCACCTGCTCGGCTACGTCGGCGAGATCGCGCCCGGCGAACTGGGCTCGAAGCCCGAGTACCGCATGGGCGACATGATCGGGAAGTTCGGTGCGGAGAAGGCGTGGGAGAACACCCTGCGCGGCTCGCCGGGCGGCCGCCAGGTCGAGGTCGATGCGCTCGGACGACGCCTGCGCGTCCTCTCCGAGGTTCCCGAGACGCCCGGCCGCAACGTCGTGCTCACGCTCGACCTCCGCCTGCAGGCCTTCGCCGAGCAGATGCTCGAGGGGCGGGAGGGCGCGATCGCGGTGCTCGACCCCAACGACGGTGCGATCCTGGCCCTCGCGAGCCGACCCGCCTTCGATCCCAACGAGTTCGCCCGCGGCATCGGCCCGACGGCCTGGAAGCGCCTGCTCGACGACAAGAAGAAGCCGCTCAACAACCGCGCGACCCAGGGCCTCTACCCTCCCGGCTCGACCTTCAAGATCGTCACCGCGGCCGCGGCGCTCGAGACCGGAACGGTCACCCCGTTCACGCGCGTCTTCTGCCCCGGGCACATGCGGTACGCCGGACGCGACTACCACTGCTGGAACCGCCGCGGACACGGCTCGGTCGACCTGCACGACGCGCTGGTGAAGTCGTGCGACGTCTACTTCTACCAGGTCGGGCTCAAGATGGGCGTCGACACGATCGCGGAGTACGCGCACCGTTTCGGGCTCGGCGAGCCGACCGGCATCGCGCTCGACCACGAGAAGGCCGGGCTGATCCCGACCGCGGACTGGAAGGTGAAGCGCTTCAAGGAGGAGTGGTTCGCCGGCGAGACTCTCTCGGTCGCGATCGGGCAGGGCTACGTGCTCGCGACCCCTCTCCAGATGGCGAACGTGGTCGCGACGCTGGCCAACGGCGGCACGCGCTGGAAGCCCCGCTACGTCGACCGGATCGAGGGCGCCGACGGCAGCGTCGAGAAGGCCGAGCCGGTCGCGCTCGGCGACGCGGGCCTGCGAAAGTCGACGCTGCTGCAGATCCGCGACGCGCTGCGCGACGTCGTGAACCTGCCCGGCGGTACCGGCAAGAAGGCGAAGCTCCCGACGATCGAGATGGGCGGCAAGACCGGCACCTCGCAGGTCTTCCGCATGACGCACCAGACCAAGACGGCGGGGATGGCGCGCCATCTCCGCGACCACGCGTGGTTCGTCGCCTTCGCGCCGGTCGACGAGCCCGAGATCGCGATCGCGGTGCTCGCGGAGCACGCCGGCACCGGCGGCGGCGCCACCGCGGCGCCGATCGCGCGCGACGTCGCCGACTTCTGGTTCGGCATGACCCGCGGGCGCGACTACCAGCAGACCGGCGCCGGGGCGCCGCTGCGCGAAGCCGCCCTCGACCCCGCCTCCGCCGACGCGGAGAAGCACGCGGCCCGCATGGCCGCGGCCGCGCTGCGGCCCGGCCGGGTCGAGATGGACGACGACGTCCGGCGCGAGGTCTCGCACCGCAGGGGCGGCGCCGCGGGCGCGGCGTCGCGGGGCTGAGGAGGATCGCGTGCCGCGCTGGATGATCGACCGCCGCCTGCTGTCGCACTTCGACGTGCTGCTGCTCGCGACGATGGTCTCGATCGTCGCGCTCGGCGGCGTCACCGTCTACAGCGCGACCTTCGACCCGGCCCACCCGACCGTGCACTCGTTCGCGTGGAAGCAGGCGATGTGGGGCTCGGCGGGGCTCCTCGCGGCGCTGCTCATGTGCTCGTTCGACTACCGCAAGCTCGAGGCCTGGGCGCCGCTCGCCTACGCGGCGGGCCTGCTGCTGCTGCTCTCGCTGCCCTTCATCGGCACCACCGTGAGCGGCTCGCGCCGCTGGATTTCGCTCGGCCCGGTCTCCATCCAGCCCTCGGAGATGGGCAAGCTCGCGCTCATCGTGATGCTCGCGCGCCACTTCCACCGCCACGACCCGCCCGAGGGGCTCGAGCCGCGCGACCTGCTCGTGCCCGCGCTGCTCACGCTCCCGCCGGCGCTCCTGGTGCTGAAGCAGCCCGACCTCGGGACCGCGGGCATCTTCATGCTGGTCGCGGCGAGCATGACCGTGCTCGCCGGGCTGAGCCGCAGGACCTGGCTGCTGATCCTGGCCGCCGCGCTGCTCGCGATCCCCGCCTGGCCGATGCTCCGGTCGCACCTGAAGCCCTACCAGCTGAAGCGCATCGAGACCTTTCTCGACCCCGCGCAGGACCCGCTGGGCTCGGGCTACCACGTGATCCAGTCGAAGATCGCGATCGGATCGGGCGGGCTGCGCGGCAAGGGCTACCTGCACGGCACCCAGAACCAGCTCGACTTCCTTCCGGAGCAGCACACCGACTTCATCTTCTCGGTCTACTCCGAGGAGTGGGGATTCCTCGGCGCGATCGTGCTGGTGTCGCTCTACCTCGCACTCGTCTTCCGCGGGCTCGTCGTCGTGGGCCGGGCAAAGGACCGCTTCGGCGCGCTCATCGCCTTCGGCGTGCTCGCGAACGTCTTCTGGCAGGCGGTGATCAACCTCGGCATGACGACCGGGATGCTGCCGGTCGTCGGGATCACGCTGCCGTTCTTCAGCTACGGCGGGTCGTCGCTCGTGACGCTGATGGCCGGGCTCGGGCTCGTGCTCAACATCAGCATGCGCCGACACCTGTTCTGACCCGGGCGCGCGCGGCTCGGCACGGATCGCCCGTCGCCGGACTCGCGCGTGGCGCGCGCGATCGCCGCCGCGCCACGGTGGACGCGGCACTTCCGCCGGCGCCGCGGCCGACCCGAGGAAGCCCCTCCCGGGCTCCCGCGGCCGGCGCGGTCGGTCAGATGCCGAGCAGGCGCAGGAGCGCGAGGAAGAGAATCGCGCCCAGCGCGGCCGGGACGATCGCGCCGGTCCAGCCGCCGCCCATGTCGAGGCCCAGCGCGGGGAAGAGCCAGTTCGCCACCGTCGCGCCGACGAACCCGACGACGATGTCGCCGATCAGGCCGAAGCCGCCGCCGCGCATCACCTGCCCGGCAAGCCAGCCCGAGAGCGCTCCGATCAGCAGCGAGACGAGCAGGGACTCGAGACCCATGCCACCCTCCTTTGCGGCCGTGGCCGCTTCGCGGATCCGGGGGAGCGCGCTCCCCGCGTGGCGGCCTCGACGAGGCCCGCCGTCGCCCGGCTCATTTCACGAAGCGACGGTGGAGATCAAGCCAAGAGTCGCCGCGGGCGATGATGCCGCCGCGGCCCGTCGCGAGGGCCGGCCCCGGACGGGGCGGCGCGGCCGCGGCGGTCGGCGCGCGGCGCGAGGGGTGGTTCGCCGCCCGTTCCGGTCGCGGATCCGCGACCGGAACGGGCGTGGAATCGAAACTCAGGCGACGGCGACGGAGTCGAGCGCCTTCGCGAGACGCGCCTTCGGCACCGCGCCCACGATCTGCTCGGCGACCTGGCCGCCCTTGAAGACGATCAGGTTCGGGATGCCGCGCACGCCGTACTTCGCCGGCGTCTGCGGATTGTCGTCCACGTTCATCTTGACGATCTTGACCTTGCCCGCGTACTCGCGCGCGAGCTCCTCGACGACCGGGGCGATCGCCCGGCAGGGGCCGCACCACGGCGCCCAGAAGTCGATCAGGACGGGAGTCGCGGAACGCAACACCTCCGCCTCGAAATTCGCGTCGCTCACCTCGGAAATGCCAGCCATCTCTCTTCTCCTCCGATCGGGGTCGGTCTCGAAACGATGCCCCGTGCTATCAGGCACGCAAGGATCGTTCCACCGGCGATTCGCGTCAGGCCGCACCGCCCGGCGTGGCGGGCGTGCCTTCGTCGGCCGCGAGCCAGGCGGGATTCGAGACGACGAGCTTCGCCCGGACGGTGCGGCGCAGGTGGTCCAGCACCGCCGACCGGAGCGGCCCGTCGGCATCGACCTCGCCCTCGCGGATCCGCCGCGCGAGGTCGGCGGTCGCGCCCGCGATCGCCGCGCGCAGCGCCTCGCGACCGGCCGGCTCCGCCGCGTCCGGAGCGAGAGCGGGGATCGCGCGCAGGCGACGCCACTCGTCGTCGAGTTGCGACTCCTCGGAGGCGAGCTCGCGGTCGACGAGCCGCGCGACGTTCGCCGCGACGCGCGCGAGGAACTGGCGGCGCCCCTCGGTCGCGGGCACGATCTCCTCGTCGAGGAAACGGCCGAGCGACTCGAGGAGCTCGTGCACGGTCGGACGGTCCTGCATCAGCGCGCCCTCCCCTCGATCAGCTGCAGGAGCTCCCACTCGGTCTCGGCGGTGCGGCGGCCGATGCTCGCGAGCTCGATGCTCGGCACGATCCCCTCGAGGAAACCGCGCACCTGCACGAGCGTGAACACGCCCCAGCGCAGGTTGCCGTAGACCTCCCAGAAGCGCAGGGCAGCCCGGTCGACGCCGTGGCCGACGGCCTCCTCGTAGGCCGAGAAGAGCGCCTCGCGGTCGGCGATCCCGCCGAGCGTCCGCCGGTCGTTGCCGAAGCGCCAGGAGCGCACGCAGATCCAGCCGAGGTCCTCCAGCGGGTCGCCGCGGTGGGCGAGCTCCCAGTCGAGCACCGCGCGCAGCCCCTGCTCGTCGACCAGCACGTTGCCGATGCGGAAGTCGCCGTGGACGAGCGCCGGCGCCGCACCCGGGGCCGAGGCGGGCAGGTTCGAGCGCAGCCAGCGCAGCGTGATCTCGAACACCGGGTGCGGCTCGACCGCGATCGCGCGGTAGAGCTGTTCGAGGCGATCGACCTCGCTCGCCGCGATCGGCTCGCCCGGAGCGGGCCCGGGCAGGAAGTCGAGTGCACCGCCTTCGAGCGGCACGCGGTGGATCGCGGCGAGGGCGCGCGCGAGCTGGACCGGCAGGACCTCGCGCGCGGCCGCGAAGCGCTCTTCGCGCACGATGCGCCGTCCGATCGCTTCCCCGGGCACGCGTTCCATCAGGTAGAAGGGTCGGCCGAGCGCCTCCTCTCCCGCCGCGAAGGGCCGCGGCACCGGCGCGCCCGCGCGCCCGAGCGCTTCGAGCAGCCGGAACTCCTCGCGCGCGCCGAAGGCGCGCTGTCCGCCGGGCCGGAACACGAGCAGCACGAGCGGGTGCGTCTCCGCCGCCTGCCCGGGGCGCTCCACGACGGCGTCGAGCCGGAAGGCCTCGCGGGTCGCTCCCCCGGTCATCGAGCGCAGGCCGTCGAGGCGGACGCTCGCTCCCGTCTCCGCCTCGAGGAAGGGGACCAGTCGCTCGGCGATGAACTCGGGCTTCACGGCATCGACCTCGCCCGTGGGCTACCACGGATCGCCGGGCGTTGCCGACCGCGGGCACCGGGACGGCGAGATTCCGTCGCCCGGATGCGTGACCCGCGCCGCCTCGCGCGGTATCCTCGCGACCTCGATGGAGGCCTACCACGATCTCCTCCGGCGGATCCTCGACGAGGGCGTCGACAAGTCCGACCGCACCGGCACCGGCACCCGCAGCGTGTTCGGCCACCAGATGCGCTTCGACCTCTCGGCCGGCTTCCCGGTCGTCACGACGAAGCGGCTGCATCTCAAGTCGATCATCGTCGAGCTCCTGTGGTTCCTGCGCGGCGACACGAACGTGCGCTGGCTGCAGGAGCAGGGCGTCACGATCTGGGACGAGTGGGCCGACGAGAACGGCGATCTCGGCCCGGTCTACGGCAGGCAGTGGCGCTCGTGGCCCGCGCGCGACGGCGGCACGATCGACCAGGTCGAGGACGTCGTCCGTCGCATCCGCACCGATCCCGACTCGCGCCGCCTGGTCGTGAGCGCGTGGAACGTCGCCGACATCGACCGCATGAAGCTGCCGCCCTGCCACTGCCTGTTCCAGTTCTACGTCGCGCGCGGCCGCCTCTCCTGCCAGCTCTACCAGCGCAGTGCCGACGTCTTCCTCGGCGTGCCGTTCAACATCGCGTCCTACGCGCTGCTCACCTGCATGGTGGCGGCCGTGACCGGGCTCGAGCCGGGCGACTTCGTGCACACCTTCGGCGACGCGCACCTCTACAGCAATCACTTCGAGCAGGCGCGCCTGCAGCTCTCGCGCGAGCCGCGGCCGCTGCCGCGCCTCGTCCTGCGACGCGTGCCCGGGTCGATCTTCGACTTCCGCTACGAGGACTTCGAGCTCGTCGGCTACGACCCGCATCCCGGGATCGCGGCCCCGGTGGCGGTCTAGGGCCGCCGGTGCGGGTCACGCTCGTCGCGGCGGTCGCCGAGAACGGGGTCATCGGCCGCGACGGGACGCTCCCGTGGCGCCTGCCCGCCGACCTGCGGCGCTTCCGCCAGCTCACGACCGGCCACCACGTCGTGATGGGGCGCCGCACCTGGGAGTCGATCGGGCGACCGCTGCCCGGCCGCACGAACGTCGTCCTCTCGCGCGATCCGTTCTTCCGTCCCGAGGACGAGTCCGTCGTCGTCGAGCCCTCGCTCGACGACGCCCTCTCTCGCGCACGCCGCGCGGGTGAGACCGAGCTCTTCGTGATCGGCGGCGCGGAGGTCTACGCGCTCGCTCTCCCCGTCGCCGACCGCATCGAGCTCACGCGCGTCGCCGCGCACGTGGACGGCGACGTGCGCTTCCCCCGTCTCGACCCCGCCGACTGGCGCGAGGGCGCCCCGGAGCACCATCCCGCCGACGAGCGCAACGAGCACGCGTTCGCGTTCGTCACGCTCGACCGTCGTCGCTGAGAGGCCGGGGGCCGCGGCCCGGGAGGCCGCCCGCGGACACGTGCCCGCGAGCGGCCCTCCGCGCGCGCGTCAGAACCAGTAGAAGCCGTCGAAGGAGTTCACGATCTTGCCGTTGTTGCCGACCGCGACGAAGGTCCCGTCGCCGTAGGTGACGCCCCAGAGGTTGCGGTTCGTCGGCGAGATCTGCTGCTCGAAGGTGCGACCGTCGTCGACCGAGGTGAGGATCGTGCCTCCCTGTCCGACGACGACCACGAGGCCGGGGAGGACGACCGCGTCGGTCAGGTTCGCGCCCGACGGGCTCGACACCTGCTCCCACTCGAGGCCGCCGACCGAGCGCAGGATCGTTCCGTAGTTGCCGACCGCGACGTAGAGGCCCTGGTTCGCGCCGATGCCGAGCAGCGTCTCGCCGGTGGGCGAGGGCACGCCGCGCCACTCGCCGCCGTCGGGCGAGAACACGATCGTCCCGGCGTCGCCGACCGCGACGAAGCCCGGGATGCCCGAGGCCACGCCGCGCAGCGCGTTGCCGGTCGGCGTCGGGCAGGCCGCCCACGCGCCGCCGTTGAAGGAGCGGAAGCAGTAGCCGTTGTCGCCGACCAGCACGTACTGCCCCTTGCCGAAGGTGGCCCCGCGCATCGTCGTGAGCGACGGCAGGTAGTAGCCGTACCAGAACGCCGAGTCGTAGGAGGTGAAGATCAGCCCGTCCTTGCCGGTCGCGATCCACTGGCCTTCGCCGTAGGTGGTCGCGAGCAGGGAGCCGATCGGCGCCAGCACCTGCACGTAGTAGTTCCCGCCGTCGCCGGAGTTCGCGATCGTGCTGTTCTCGCCGACCGCGACGAAGGCGCCGAAGCCGTAGTCGACCGAGTACAGGTTCGGGTTCACCTCGACGTTGCCGCCGCAGCCGTAGCCGTTGCAGCCGTCGCCGCCGCAGGAGGCGAGCTGGAGGGAGACCGCCACGGCCGCGCACAGGGCGACCAGGCGCTTGCCGAGCGGGCTCGCGAGCGCGTGGCGGGCGAGTCCAAGGGCGTTCGTCATCGATCCATCCTCGATTCGAGAGTCCGGCTTCCCGGCCGGGGCGGTGGTTCGACGGCAGCGTGTTCGGGGTGGTTCAGGACGTTCGCTCGACCAGCCCCCAGGCCGCGTCGGCGATCGCGCCGGCCATCTGGCCGACCGCGGCGGCGTTCTCGGAGCTGGCGTTGCCCTGCAGCGCGCGCATGGCGATCCCCTGCACGATCGCCGCCATGCGGAAGAGCGAGAAGACGACGTAGAACTCGATCCGCGGGATCCCCGGGCGGCCGGTCGCCTCGCAGTACCAGCGCACCATCTCGTCCGCGGTCGGGATCCCGTCTGCGTCGGGGTCGTCGATCGCGAGGCGCTGCGGGAAGCCCTCGGGCATGAACTGCGGCATGACGACGTAGCCGACGTCGGCGAAGGGATGGCCGAGCGTCGAGAGCTCCCAGTCGAGCACCGCGACGACGCGCGGCTCGGTCGGATGCACGATCATGTTCTCGAGCCGGAAGTCGCCGTGCGCGATGCGCGTCTCGTCGCCCGGCGGGACGTTGCGCGGCAGCCACTCGATCAGGCGGTCGAACGACGGAATCTCGCCCGTCTTCGACGCCTCGTACTGCTTCGTCCAGCGCGCGATCTGGCGCTCGAAGTAGTTGCCCGGCTTGCCGTAGTCGCCGAGCCCGACCGCCTCGGGGTCGACCGCGTGCAGGCGCGCGAGCGTGTCGATCATCGCGCGGTAGATCGCGGTGCGCTCCGCCGGCGGCATCCCGGGAAGCAGCGGGTTGCGCAGGATGCGACCCGGCACCCAGTCCATCAGGTAGAACGCCTGGCCGATGACCGAGTCGTCCTCGCACAGCCCGCGGGTGTGCGGCACCGGGAACCCGGTCTTGCCGAGCGCGGTGATGACCCGGTACTCGCGGTCGACCGCGTGCGCCGACGGCAGCAGCTTGCCCGGCGGCTTCTTGCGCAGGACGTAGCGGCGGTCGCCCGCCTCGACGAGGAAGGTCGGGTTCGACTGCCCGCCCGCGAACTGGCGGACGGCGATCGGCCCCCGGTGGCCGGGGATCGTCTTCGCCATCCACGCGTCGAGGCGGCTCTCGTCGAAGCGGTGTCGGTCGGAGACCGCCTGCACGTCTGCTGGCTGCTCTGCGCTCATCGACCCGCTTCTACCGTCCGTCACGGGCGCCGGAAAGGGGCGATCCGACGGCCGCTTCGGGCGGGGCTCCGGGGCCCGACGCGCTCCGATTGCCCGGTCGGGGGCCCTGCGTATAGGTCGTGCATGGCCCTGATCGGAATCCGCTTCGACCTGAGACGTCCTCCCTTCGCCAAGGTCTCCCATGCCGAGCAGTACCGCGCCTGCATCGACATGTGCGGCTGGGCCGACGAGCAGGGGCTCGACATCGCGGTGCTCTCCGAGCACCACGGCGTCGAGGACGGCTTCATGTCGGCGCCGCTCGCGATCGCCGCCGCGATCGCCGGCCGCACGAAGTCGATCCAGATCAACGTCGCGGCGGTCCTGATCCCGCTCCACGACCCGGTGCGCTTCGCCGAGGAGGCGGCCGCCGTCTCGCTGCTCTCGGGCGGCCGTTTCAGCTTCGTCGCGGGGCTCGGCTACCGCCACGAGGAGTTCGAGATGGCGGGCGTCGAGCGCAAGCGCCGCGGCTCGATCCTCGAGGAGTCGATCGACGTCATCCGCAAGTCGTGGACCGGCGAGCCCTTCGAGTGGCGCGGGCGCACGGTCCGGGTGACGCCGCCGCCCGCGTTCCCGCCGATGATGATGCTGGGCGGCTCGACCGAGAAGGCGGCGCGACGCGCGGCGAAGCTCCAGATGGGCTTCTTCCCCGCGGTCGGCGACCCGCGGCTCGCCGAGATCTACGACGAGGAGTGCAAGCGCCTCGGCTTCACCGGCGGCTTCGTCAGCATGCCCGGCGGCCCGGGCTTCGTGCACGTGACCGAGGATCCCGAGCGCGACTGGGAGGTCATCGGGCCGCACGCGCTGTGGGACGCGGAGACCTACGCCTCCTGGCAGCCCGCGGGACAGCGCTCGGAGGTGAGCGTGCACGCGACCACGCTCGACGACCTGAAGAAGAGCGGCGTGTTCGCGGTCGTCACCCCCGACGAGTGCGTCGAGATGGTGCGCCAGCAGGGACGTCTCATCCTGCACCCGCTCATGGGCGGTCTCGACCCGGAGTTCTCCTGGAAGGGGCTTCGCCTGTTCCAGGAGAAGGTGCTGCCCCGCATCCGCCAGCTCTGATTTCGCGTGCCCCGTGCGCCGGCCGGCGCACGAGTCTCCCTCAGGGGTTCAGCAGCGAGCGCTTCCAACCGCCGCGGATGCGCACGAACTGCTCGCGCTCGTGCAGGCGGTGCGGGCGCTCGCGCCAGAGCTCGATCGCGTCGGGCACGATCCGGAAGCCGGTCCAGTTCGCCGGGCGCGGGATCTCGCCGTCGCCGACCTCGCGCACGAGCTTGCGCCAGCGGGCGAGGAGTTCCGCCCGGGAGCGCAGCGGACGGCTCTGCCGGGACACGCTGCCGGCGAACCGGCTCTCGCGCGGGCGCGTCGCCCAGTAGGCGTCGGCCTCCGCGTCCGAGACCCGCTCGATCCGGCCCTCGACGCGCACCTGCCGGGCGATCGGCTGCCAGTAGATGGCGAGCGACGCGCGCGGGTTCGCGGCGAGTTCCCCGCCCTTGCGGCTGTCGGCGTTCGTGTAGAAGACGAAGCCGCGATCGTCGACGCCCTTGAGCAGCACGAAGCGCACCGAGGGCCGCCCGCGCCGGTCGGCTGTGGCGAGCGCCATCGCCTCGGGCGAGGGAATGCCGGCCTTTCGCGCGGCGGAGAACCAGGAGCGGAAGAGCCGAATCGGATCGGGAGATGCCATGCCCCGATCGTGGACCGGAACGCGAGGGGAGGAAAGGTGGCGCTCGGACGAGCGGGCAACCGGGCGAGGGCGGCGGCCCGCGCGGGGCCGCGGGCCCTTGCGTCCGGGAGGGCTTCTGGAGACTCGGGCCACGGGCCCGTCGGTGGCGCGCCACCCCGTGTGGCGCCCCCTCCCCGGCGCGAGCCGATCGCGGGCCGTTTCCCGGCGGTTCGGGGATTGACATCGCGTGCGCAGCCCGTGGTAGGCCCGCACATGCGAAACGTCGTCGCCCCGGCCCTCCTCCTGCTGCTGCCGCTCGCCGCCTCGCCCGCGCGCGCCGCCCTCGACCCCGCCGTGAAGTGCACGGCGGTGAAACTGGGCGGAGCCGGCAAGGCCGGCCTCGCGAACGCGCTCTGCACGATGAAGGCCAGCCTCGCGGGGCTGCCGACCGACGCCGCGTGCCTCGCCAAGGCCGACGTCCGGCTGGGCGCGGTCTTCGCCGGCGCCGAGAAGCCGGGCAGCTGCGTCGCGAACGGCAACGCGGGCGGCGTCGCGACCGTGCTCGACGCGGTCACCGGCTTCGCCGAGATCCAGCTCGGCGACGACGGATCGGCCGCCGGCCGCAAGTGCGCGGCGGCCCGTCGCAAGGCGCTCGGCAAGCTCGTCTCCGACGCGCTCGGCTGCCAGTCCAAGGGCGCGCTCAAGGGATCGAGCTCGCAGGAGATCGCGATCTGCAGGTACGGCGCGATCTCCAAGTCGAACGCCGCCTTCGAGAAGTCCGCCGCCGCCGGCGGCTGCGCCACCGGGGCGGACGCCAACACGACCGCGACGTTCGTCGTCGACCTCGTGGACTCGGTGGCAACCGCGGTGGCGACGACGCCGGCGTCGCCGACGCCGACGCCCGTGCCGACGCCGACGCCCGGCCCGGTCGGCTTCGCCTCGGACGTGCAGCCGATCTTCACCTCGCGATGCACGTCCTGCCACGGCTCGGTGTCGCCGAGCGGGAGCCTCTCGCTGGTCGCGGGCAGCGCGCGTGCGAACCTCGTCGACGTGAACAGCACCGAGTGCACGAGCACGAAGCGCGTCGCGCCCTCGAACGCCGACGCGAGCTACCTCGTCCACAAGATCGAGGGCACGGGCCCGTGCTACGTCGGCTCGCGCATGCCGCTCGGCGGTCCCTTCCTGTCCGCGTCGGACGTCGCGAAGATCCGCAGCTGGATCGACCAGGGCGCGCTCGACAACTGAGCCGAGCGACCCTTGTCGCGTCGTCCCCGACCGAGCCGGCCCCGTCCCGGGGCCGCGGTCCTCTCACTCCCGACTCTCCTCGCGATCGCCGCGATCGCGGGCCCGTGGCTCGTCGCGGCGGGGCCCGCGCGCGCGATGGTCGCCGACCGCTTCACCACGCGGACGCAGCCGGCGGCGACGCTCGTCCTGCCCTTCGACCAGACGGCGGGGCACGCCTCCTTCCTGCTCGTCGGCAACCCGCACGCGAGTTCTCCCGAGGCGGCGGCCGTCACGACTCACTGGTCGTTCTGGAGCGAGGACTGCTCGAACCTGGGCGACCTCTCGATCTGTCTCACGCTGCACGACACGGTGGTCGTGGATCCGTCCGCGGCGCGCGCGCAGGACGGCCGGAACCGCCCGGTCGGCGATCCGCTCGACCTCTCCGGGCATCGCGGCTTCGCGACCGTCACCGCCTACGAGACCGACGCGTCGTGCTCGGAGGCGGGCGCGACGGGCTACCGGCTGCGCGACGCGCTCGTCGGCATGGCGACGATCGCGGATCTCGCGAGCGAAGCGTCGTGGGGATTCGACGCGGCCGGGCTGTTCGCCACGCCGGACGGCGAGCGCGCGAACCTTCCCGACCTCGTCCTCTCCGGCGTCGACGGCGCGCGCGGTCTCTCGATCCAGACCTACGCACCGCTCGCGACGACCTCGTCGGTGGTCATGCTGCTCCCGCTCGCGGAAGGAACCGGCCTGTGGCCCGGCGAGCCGGGGCCGGACCCGCAGGCCGTCACCGCGCGCGCGACCTTCTACGACAACCTCGAGACGGCGAACTCCCTTCCGGACGTCTCGATCTCGTGCGCGCGCTTCGCCCCGATCGCGGGTTCGACGGGCGCACTCCTGCCCGACGGCCTCGGTCGCGACTCCTCGGGCGTGCTGCTCCTGCACGACCTGCGGTCGGGCGACGCCCCGGTCGGCGTGACGACCTGGGTGTACGGTTTCGTCGGGGAGTCGGTCGGCCGTTTCGGCGCGAGTTGGTCGGCGAAGTACGCGGCGGTCGAGGCGGGGCCGACGCCGGGGCCGACGAACACGCCCGCGCCGACCGCGACGCCGTCGTCGAGCGCCACGCCCGCGCCCAGCGCGAGTCCCGCGCCGACGCCGAGTTCGACGCCGGCGCCGGCCCCGAGTGCGACGCCGGGGCCCGGGCCGAGCGACACGCCGGAGCCCAGCGCGACGCCGTCGCCGGTGCCGGTCCCGACCGCGACGCCGTCGGCGACGGCCACTCCCGCTCCGTCGCCGGCGACGACGACCACGCCGCGGCCGACGGCCACGCCGGCGCCGGTGCCGACCGCCACCCCGGTGCCGACCGCGACGCCTTCACCGACCGCAACCCCGGTGCCAACCGCGACCCCGAGCCCGGTCCCCACGCCCACGCCGTCGCCGACGGCGGCCCCGACGCCCTCCCCCACGCCGATCCCGACGCCGATCCCCACGCCAACGCCCACGCCCACGCCACCCCCCGTCTCGTTCGCGAACGACGTGCAGCCGATCTTCGATGCCCGATGCACAGGCTGCCACTCGGGCGCGTCCGCGTCCGCACAGTTGAACCTCTCGGCCGGCGCGTCGTGGTCGAACCTCGTGAACGTGGCCTCGATCGAGTGCGGCGCGACCTCGCGGGTCCAGCCGTTCGCGCCGGCGTCGAGCTACCTCGTGCAGAAGATCGCGGGCACGGCGACGACCTGCGGGCCGAGTTCGCAGATGCCGCTCGGCGGCCCCGCGCTGTCGGCGGCCGACCAGGCGACGATCGGCGCGTGGATCGCCGCGGGCGCGGCGAACGACTGAGACGAGAGTGGACGGGCGAAGGCCGACCATGCCGCGAGCTCCGCTGCCGATCGCTTTCGTCGTCGTGTCGCTGCTCGCTCCGCTCCACGCCCGCGCCTTCGACGAGACCTTCGCAGCCCCGCTCTCCCCCGCCTGGGTCACGCCGCGGACCGAGGAGCCGGGCGCCGCGGTGATCGTCCCCGCGACCGATCGTCGCGCCACCGACGGGAAGGTCGCGCAACTGGTCTTCCCCGGCCACACCGACCCCGCCCACGGCGGCCCCGCGTGGGCGACCGAGATCCGGACCGCGGCCTCGTTCGGCTACGGGACCTTCGAGGCCCGGCTGCGCACGCCGCGCGCGACCCGTCGCACCGGGCTCGTGAGCGGCTTCTTCACCTACTTCAACGACGGCGCCGATCACGACTCCGACGGGATCGTCGACAACCACGAGATCGACTTCGAATTCCTCGCCTCCGAGCCGTCGTCGATCTACCTGACGGTCTGGACCGAGTACGAGGAGGTCGGCGGCGTCGAGAGCTTTCGCAAGACGACTCGCAAGGTGGACCTCGCGACCGGCCGGACGTGGCAGACGCCGCCCGGCGGCGAGGCCTCCTACGCCCTCGTCGAGGTGGCGCCGCTGTCCTGGACGGCGAGGCGCTTCCGGTCCTCGAACGCCTGGGCCAAGTATCGTTTCGCCTGGTCGGCCGGCGCCGTGGAGTTCGCGGTCGACCTCGAGGACGGGGCGGGCTGGCGCACGCTGTGGACGCTCACCGGAGCACCGAACGTCGTGATCCCGTCGATCCCCGCCCCGCTCTTCTTCAACGCCTGGCACAACGTCGTGCACTGGGACACGGGGCTCGACGCGCGCGTCCCGGGGGGCAAGGCGATCCTGCGCATCGACGCGGCGTCGGTGCACTGAGCCGGATCGCGCGGGCACGCTCGCGCCGACACGTGGTGCTTTGCTCGCGAGCACCGCGGCGTGACGTCCCCGTCCGACGCGCCCGCCCGCGAGCGCCTCGGCCCGGCGCCCCCGCTCACATCACCTGGTAGCGGAACGGCGCGTTCTGCGGTGCGTTCGTCGCCCAGAGCAGCCATCCGGTCACGAGCGCCCACGCGACCAGCGCGCCGATCACGTACCAGCGGTACTTCTTCCAGATCTCCGACATGCTCGCGGCCTCCCGGGTCGCGTCGAGCGTCGGGGAGCGACCGGGAGATGTCAAGGC
>JAFMJW010000063.1 GCA_017853315.1 Alphaproteobacteria bacterium | reverse complement strand
AGGCTCGGCCAGCATCATCCCCGGCGTCCCGGGGACTGGCGCGAGCCAGCAGGCCATGCGCAGTGTCGGGGGCATGGCCGGATCGGCCCCAGGCCCGGCCGGCAACACGGAGGACATCCCATGCGCATCTCCCGGACGATCCCGGCTTTCGCCCTCGCCTTCGCTCTCGCGCCGTCGCTGGCCGGGGCGACGATCTACAACTTCACGGGCAAGGCGACGAAGCTCGGACCGGTACCCGAGGCGCCCGAGAACCAGCAGAACTCGGTGATCTCGATCGGGGGTCTCTTCACCACGCTGAAGGCCCCGGGCGACCTTCGCGCCTACCAGCTCCAGGTGAGCAAGGTCCTCTACGGCGAGGGCCAGGGCCAGGAGCTCCTCCAGGACCCGGAGGTCCCGCTCGTCCTCTGCCCCGACGTCCGTCGCAGCCGCCCCGGGAACGCGGTCTACCAGTTGCTCCCGGGCGGGAGCGCCCGTCCGACGGGCCGCGCGACCGTGAGCCTGCAGAGGGACGGCTCGGTCAAGTTCCGGATCCACATGAACCGCGCCCTGATCGACAATTGCGACACCGGCACCTGTGCGATCGCCGGCTCGCCGCCGCTCGCCTCGATCACGACCGCGTTCCAGCTCGTTCCGCGCACGAGCGCCTGCGGGGCCGCGGTCGTCGGCGGCACGGCGCTCGAGGCCCAGAAGATCACGCTCGACTGGAAGAAGCTCGAAGAGCAGGACGGAATCCGCCTGCGCTTCACCGGCGGCGGCGGCTCGGGCCCGAGCAGCTCGAGCCTGCCGCGGCCGCGCGTCACGGTCGACGACACCGCGCTCGGCAACGGGCTCTACGAGGTCGTCCTGAAGAGTTCCGGCTCGACGTCGCCGGAGCCGATCTTCAGCTACCGCTTCAGCGTCGAGGAGCGCGACACCGGGGTCGTCGTGGTTCCTCCCACGGCGGTCTACGTTCCGGCGGACGACCTGACGGTGACGTTGTCGGGACCGGGGGACTACGTGGCGGTCATGAGCATCGTCGACGTCGTCGGGACGGTCTCGAACCCGGCGCGGCGGAGCTTCAGGCTGCACTGACCGCGGTCGCGGCGGCCAGCAGCAGCTGGCCGCCGTAGTACAGCGGCAGCCCCCAGAACTGGTTCGAGAACCCGGGGGCGACGAAGCGCTCGCGGGCGACCGCGAGGTCCGAGATCGCGAACGCGATCGCGCCGACCAGCAGGGGCCGGTTCGGCGACTGCCCGAAGGTGCCGAGCGCGCACGCGACCATCGCGCTGATCACCGAGACGTAGGCGCGCACCGGCACGCTCATGTCGGTCGGCACCCGGCCCCGCAGCCAGGCCCACGTCGCGAGCGCCGGGCCGGCCATCAGCGCGAGGCCGACGAGGAGCCATGCGAGCGAGACGCCTCGTTCGAGGAAGGCGACGGTGAACGCGAGGTGGCCCAGCAGGAAACTCGCGAGACCGGCGAGGAAGGCGGCATGCGCCCCTTTCGGGATCAGCAGCACGTCGCCGAGCCATCCGAGTACGAGACCGGCGAGCACGAGCTTGCCCCACGGGGTCGTGGTCGCGCCGGCCGCGATCGCCGTCAGGACGAAGCCCGCCGACGCGAGCGGCTTCACGATCCACTTGGCCGACTGGAATCCCGTCGCCTCGGCGAGGAGAAGGAGGGCGACGAGGGCGACGGTCGCGACGATCCAGGTCTGCACGCAGGCGACCGCTATCCGATTCGCCGCGCCGTTGGAACCCGGCTACGGCAAGCCGGGCGGGGGGGGGAGCACGGTCGGGGCCGGGGCCGCGACCGGCGGGGTCGCAGGCTCCGAGGCGGCCGCCGTCGGCCGCCTCGCCGCCGGGATCGCGGCCAGCGCGACCGCGATGCGCGCGACGTCCTCGTGGTCGAGACCCGGCACCGGGGAGGACTCGCGGATCGCCGAGGCGATCTCGACGGCGGGAGCTCCGATCGGCGCGGAGCGCGCGAGCTCGCACTCGATCTCGCCGTCGATCCGCGAGATCGCGGACCGCAGGGCGTCGAGCCCGGCTTCGGCGCCCGCGTCGGGTGCATTCGCCTCCGCCGTCCCGCGCGCGCGCACCCGGCCCGCCCGTGGCTGCGACGCGAGCACCGTTCGCTGCACGGACTTCGCCGCCTCGACCTGGGCGCGCGCGAACACGGCCACGCTCGCCTCGTCGAGCCCCGAGGCGCGCGCCGCCGCAACCCACGAGTCGATCACCTTCGCCTCGCGCTCGGGGTCCTCGACCGGCCGCCCCTCGCGACGCTTCGCCTCGGCCACGAGCGGCATGAGCATCAAGCGGCGCCCGACCAGGTCGGCGAGCCGCGACGTCGCGTCGGGCGCGGCCTGGGGCTCGATGCCCCAGCGCGCGCGCAGCGCCGGCAGCGTCCCGTCGCTCTCCCGGGTCGTGATCCACGCGTCGAGGTCGTCGACCAGCGCCGGGTCCTTCGCCGACACCCACCACGCCTTGCGGTCCCGCGAGAGCACGGCCGCGATCGGGGGCATCTGGCCCTCGGGGTCGGGGTAGAAGCTCGCGAGTTCGGCCGCGTCGACGACCACCGCGTCGACCCGGCCCAGGCCGAGCATCTCGGCGAGCGCGCGGTTGTCGTCGGTCGGGCGCAGCTCGGCCCGGGGCAGCGCCGCTTGCGCGACGCGCTCCATGTGGCCGCCCCGGTTCACCGCGACGACGAGGCCCTTCCCGCCCTTTCGGGGGTCGAAGCGCGGCGCGCCCGGGCGCGCGACCAGCACGGCCTCGGTGCGCGCGACCGCCGCCGACATGGGCGAGCGGGCGAGGCGGTCTCCGCGCACCGTGACGCCGCTCATCGCGACGTCGAAGTCGCCGCTCTCGAGCCGGGACTCGAGTTCGGGCCAGCGGAACGTCACGAGCTCGACCGGGCGGCCGCGGTCGCGCGCCCAGGCCCGCGCCGCCTCGACGTCGAAGCCCAGCAGGTCCCCGTCGCCGGTGCTCGCGCTGTACGGCGGGTAGTCGCCGCTCGTGCCGACGCGCACCGGACGCGCCGCCGCGCGGTCGGCGGGACGCACGGCGGTGCAGCCCGCCGCGAGCACGGCGAGCGCGAGCGCGGCCGCGGAAGCTCGCAGCGAGCGCTTGTCGCCCCATCGGGGCTCGGTTAGCGTCCGCCCATGATCGCCTGCCTCGACCTCGAAGGAGTGCTCGTCCCGGAGATCTGGATCAACGTCGCCGAGCGCACCGGCATCGCCGAGCTGCGACGCACGACGCGCGACGAGCCCGACTACGACGAGCTCATGCGCCAGCGGATCGAGATCATGGATCGCCACGGTCTCCGGATGCGCGACCTGGGCCTCGCGATCGACGCGATGGGACCCCTGCTCGGCGCGCGGGATTTTCTCGACTGGCTCCGCGAGCGGGCCCAGGTGATCATCCTGTCCGACACGTTCTACCAATTCGCCGCCCCCCTGATGCGCCAGCTCGGTCACCCCTGCCTGTTCTGCAACGACCTCGAGGTCGACGCGCAGGACCGCGTCACCGGGTATCGGCTCCGCATCCCCGACGGCAAGCGCCGGGCGGTCGAGGCGCTCCGGGCGCTCAACTTCCGGGTCGTCGCGGCCGGCGACTCCTACAACGACACGACCATGCTCGGGGCGGCCGACGGGGGCATCCTGTTCCGCCCCCCTCGGAACGTGGTCGAGGAGTTCCCGCAGTTCCCCGTCACCACGAACTACGACGAGCTCCGCGAGGCGTTCGTGAGCCTCTCCGCCGGCGAGATGGAGCCCTAGGAGGGTTTTGGCCCCGGCGACCGCTTGAGGTAGGGTCCGCGCCATGTACCGCGTCGCCAAGGAGCTGCTCGACGAGCTCAAGAAACACGCCCTCGAAGCCTACCCGGAGGAATGCTGCGGCTTCATCCTCTTCGACACCGAGGAGGAGGTGGAGCTGGTGCGCAGGATCCGGAACGTCGCAACCGAGCGCCACCAGAAGGACCCGCAGAACTTCCCCCGCGACGGGCGCGACGGCTACGTGATGGACGAGAGGGAGTTGCTCGAGGTCACGCGCGAGATCGACGGCCAGCGCTACGAGCTCCGCTCGATCTACCACTCCCATCCCAACGGCAAGGCCTACTTCTCGAAGGAGGACGAGGCCCGGGCGAAGATGTGGGACGAGCCGATCTATCCCGAGGCGATCTACATCGTGCTCGGTGTCGACGGGCATGCCGTCACCGGCATCTCGGGACACGCCTGGAACGAAGAGCGTCTGGAATACGAGGACGTGAAGATCCAACGCGGGTGAGTTCGCTCCGCCGCGGCGACCGATCGATTCCCGGGAGATGACTTCCGAGGCCGCCACCGCCGTCGCGACCGCGTCGCCCGCCCGGGTCGAGACGTCACGCCCGCGCGTCGACACGATGGAGCTCCGGCTCTCCGGCGACTGGCTGCTGCGCGGACCGCGCGCGTCGACCCGCGACGTCGACCGGGAACTCGCCGACCGCCCGCCGCGACGCGTGGTCTACGACGGCACCGGGATCGGCAAGTGGGACTCGGCGCTGCTCACGTTCCTCGAGCGGCTCGAGGGCTCGCTCCACGCGGCGAAGATCCGCAGCGACCGCGCGGGCCTCCCCGAGGGCGTGCAGCGCCTCATGACGCTCGCCGAGGCCGTGCCGGAGAAGAAGGGCGCACGCGCCGGTGCGGCGCGGTCGACGTGGCTCGAGCGCGTCGGCGAGAGCGCCTCGTCGGCCTGGAAGAGCGCCTGGGACTTCCTCGACTTCCTGGGCCAGGCGACGATCGCCTTCTTCTCGCTGCTGCGCATGAAGGCCCGCGTCCCGCTCGCCGACGTCCTGCTGTTCGTCCAGAACACCGGGATCGAGGCGCTCGGCATCGTCTCGCTCATCAGCTTCCTCGTCGGGCTCATCCTCGCCTTCGTCGGCGCGGTGCAGCTGAAGCAGTTCGGCGCGACGATCTACGTCGCGAACCTGGTCGAGATCGGCATGGCGCGCGAGATGGGCGCCATCATGACCGGGATCATCATGGCGGGCCGCACCGGTGCCGCGTTCGCGGCCCAGCTCGGCACGATGAAGGTCACCGAGGAGATCGACGCGCTGCGCACGCTCGGCATCGACCCGATCGAATACCTGGTCCTGCCGCGGCTGATCGCGCTCTCGCTCATGATGCCGCTGCTGTGCCTCTACTCGGACATCGTCGGCATGATCGGCGGTGCGGTGGTCGGCGTCGGGATGCTCGGCATCACGCCGACGCAATACTGGCAGCAGACGCTCTACTACGCCTCGACGACGCAGTTCGCGCTCGGCATCATGAAGGCCGGCGTCTTCGGCGTGCTCGTGGCGCTCGCGGGCTGCCTGCGCGGCATGGAGTGCGGCGACAGCGCGTCGGCGGTCGGCGACGCGGCGACGTCCGCGGTCGTCACGAGCATCGTGCTCATCGTCGTCGCCGACGGCATCTTCGCCGTCATCTTCGACGCGCTGGGGCTGTGACGGTGGCGGACGCGGAGGGCGGAACGACCGTGGAGACGGGCCCGGGGGCCGCCCCGGGCGGCCCCTCGGGTGCGGCGACCGGGGCGGTCGTGGCCGGTGCGGCAGGCGGTCCCGCCCCCGGCACGGCCGAGGCCCGCATCACGGTCCGCGACCTGACGATGGCCTACGGCTCGTTCGTCCTCATGCACGACCTGAACTTCGTCGTTCGGCGCGGCTCGATCTTCGTCGTCATGGGCGGCAGCGGCTGCGGCAAGACGACGCTGCTCAAGCACATGATCGGGCTGGTCGAGCCGGCCCGGGGCGAGATCCTCTACGGGGACGAGAGCTTCACCCGGGCGACCGAGGAGCGGCGCCAGGAGCTGCTCCGGAGCTTCGGCGTCACCTACCAGCAGGGCGCTCTCTGGAGCTCGAAGACGCTCGCCGAGAACGTCGCCCTCCCGCTCGAGCAGTACACCGACCTCTCCTCGAAGGAGATCCGCGAGATCTGCGAGCTCAAGCTGGCGCTGGTCGGCCTGAAGGGCTTCGAGGACTACTACCCGAGCCAGATCAGCGGCGGCATGCGCAAGCGGGCCGGGCTCGCCCGGGCGATGGCCCTCGATCCCGACGTCCTGTTCTTCGACGAGCCGAGCGCGGGGCTCGACCCGATCAGCTCGCACCTGCTCGACGATCTGATCGTCGAGCTGCGCGACAGCCTCGGCTCGACGATCGTCATGGTCACCCACGAACTGCCGAGCATCTTCGCGATCGCCGACGATTCGGTCTTCCTCGACACCGAGACGAGGACGATGGCGGCCCGCGGCAACCCCCGCGAGATGCTCCGCACCTGCGAGAACCCGACCGTCCACCGCTTCCTCACCCGGGGAGCCGAGGACGAGCCCGGGCGGAGGCCCGCATGAGCAAGAAGGCGAGCCCCACGGCCATCGGGGCCTTCGTCGTCGGGGCGATCGCGCTCGCGGTCGCCGGCATCGTCGTGCTGGGGTCGGGGCGCTTCTTCCAGAGGACGTTCCCGCTCGTCAGCTTCTTCGAGGGCAGCGTGAACGGCCTCTCGGTCGGCGCGCCGGTCAAGTTCAAGGGCGTCGACATCGGCTCGGTCACGCACATCTTCATCCAGATCGACCCCAAGGACCAGAACGCCCGCATCCCCGTGTACCTGGCGCTCGACCTCGACAAGATGCGCAAGGCGGGCGTCCTGCCCAAGCCCGACCAGACCGTGGACGCCGCGTTCGCCAACGCGATCGCCCACGGCCTGCGCGCGCAGCTCCAGACCGAGAGCATCCTGACCGGCGTGCTCTTCGTCGAGCTCAACTTCCACCCGGAGACGCCGGCCATCTACGTCGGCTCCTGGGACGGCACCGCCGAGGTGCCGACGCTCCCGACCCAGCTCGAGCGCCTCCAGGAGCAGATCCGCGGCGCGATCGCGAAGATCAACGAGATCGACTTCAAGGGCCTGATCGACAGCCTGACGAACACCTCGGACTCGGTTCGCGACTTCGCCTCGTCCCCGGACCTGAAGACCGCGATCAAGTCCGCCAGCGAGACGCTCGACAGCATCCGCGACCTCTCGAACACGGTCGACAAGAACGTGGCTCCGCTCACCTCGAGCGTGGCCTCGACCTCGAAGCGGATCGACAAGGCCGGCCAGGGGCTCGAGAAGACGCTGGCCGAGCTCGACAAGACGCTCGCGTCGCTGCGCGAACTCGTCGACCCGGACGCCCCGATCGCCGTCGACCTGCGCCAGTCGCTCGACGAGCTGCAGCGCGCGGCCTCGGCCATTCGCTCGCTCGCCGACGAGCTCGACCGAAATCCGAGTTCGCTCGTCTTCGGGCGCTCGACGAAGGAGAGGCAGCCGTGAGGCGAAGGTACCCGGGTCTCCACCGCGTCGCGGGACTGCTCCCGCTGCTGGCCGCCCTCGCGGGCTGCAGCAACTTCTTCGCGCCGAGGGCGGATCCCTCGCGCTTCTTCGTCCTGAGCGTCCGCCCCGCGCCGTCGCTCGACCTTCCCGCGTGGGTCCGCGCGCGCTCCTACGGAGTCGGCCCGATCACGCTTCCCGAGTACCTGGAGCGTCCGGCGATGGTCACGCGGGTGAGCGACGCGGAGATCCGCCCCACCCACCAGGACCGCTGGGCGGAGCCGATCGAGAAGGGCGTCCTGCGCGTGTTGCGCGAGGACCTGCGGCGCTGCCTCGAAGCGCCCCGCGTGGTGGCCTTCCCGTGGTACGCGAGCGACCGCCCCGACCTCGCCGTGTCGATCGACGTCCAGCGCTTCGAGCGCGAGCCGAGCGGGGCCGCCTACCTGCTCGCCCACTGGAGCGTCCGCGACGCCGCGACCGGCGCCAGCCTCGTCCGGGGCGACACGTCGGGCCACCGCGACTCCCCGACCGCCGACGAATCCGGGTCGGTCGACGCGCAGAGCGACCTGCTCATGCAACTCGCGCGCGAGATCGCCGAGGGGATCGCGACGATCCCCCCGGCGCGGTCGTCAGGGAGATGACGGGTAGACGGGTCGCGCGGGTCGCCCCGGGAGACCCGCGCGGATCCTCGTCGAGTACTCGGGTACGTCCCCCGCGGCCAGCGCGGGCTCGTCGATCGAGCTGCGCCGCCGGATCTCCTCGAACGGCGCCTCCCGGTTGATCGCGCCGAGTTCCCAGAGCAGCTCGTCGAGGTAGCCGTTGGCGAGGAAGCGCCAGTCGGCCGGGATCGGGATCGCGAGCGCCCGGAAGTTCCGGAAGACCTGCGTCGTGCAGTTCGTCGTGAGCGCGTTGTAGAACTCGGCGTTCGCGTGGAGCCGGTTCATGTCGTCGGCGTAGAGCTCGAGCAGGCGTCGAGCGTTCCGCGGCGAGGTGGCGAGGCGGTAGACGAAGACGTTCTCGCGCCGATGGTTCGTGCGCAGCAGCACGAGGTCGCGCTCGTCGGCGGGGACGTAGACGATTTCGTACTTGCGGAAGAGCCCGGCGACCGCCGAGTACTCCTCGCCCTTCTCCTTGCGGATCTCGATCGAGATCGGGAGGAACTTCCCGTCGGAGAACTCCCAGATCATGATCGCGTGCGCGATCGCCTTGGGCCCCCAGTACGAGAGCAGCAGGTCGAGACCGACGATCTTCGAGAGGTCGTAGGTCCGGTCCTCCCAGCGGGCGTCCCAGTCCTCGGTCGACCGGTAGTGGAAGTTGCGCACGTCGTGGATCGTGAGCAGGTCGCCGTCGCGCTCGGTCCACGGCGCGCGCGACACGTCCTCCTGCCAGTCGCGCTCGTTCGACGGGCGGATCGTGCTCCACCAGCCGAGCAGCAGCGCCGCGAGGAGGGTGCAGCCGAGGGCCGCCGCCCACCAGGGCCGCAGGAACAGGGCGAGCCCCGCCATCGCGAGCACCCACGCCGCGGCGAGGCCCTTCGCGAGCGCGTCCGGGCGCGGCCCCGTCACCGAGAGGGCGAGCGCTCCCCAGGCGAGGAGGAGGAGGAACGCGAGCCCGGCGACGGGCGCGAGAAGCCATCGCGCGAGCGTCTTCACGCGAGGCCTCGCGCGGCATCGGAGGTGCGGTCCCGGACGGGAGAGATCGCATCGCCTGGGGTGAAGGGTTCGTGGCTCATGATCCGTGCGCGGGGGAACCATGCGCCGCGGGCATCGACGATTGCAAGCCGATGGGAAGCGACGGCGCTTCAAATCGCGCCGAGCCCGTGTTTCAATCCCGCGTTCGCGGTGAGAACTTCGATGGAGGGCGAGACGAGCATGACGATCCCAGCTTTCCGGGGAACGCGTCCCCGAGGCCCGTTCGTCCCCCGTTCCCCGTGGCCGATCCTCGCCGTGGCGACGATCATGCTCGCGACGGGCTGCGGCGCCCCGATCGGGGTGAAGCGCGCGAACCCCCAGCTCGTCCACCAGCGGCTCACCGCCGACGTGCTGTCGAGCGGCCAGCTGAGCGTGCCGACCTGGAACCGACTGCGGGCTCACGGCCTCGACGAGACCTGGGAGAAGAGCCCGGTCGAGGCGATCCGCCTGCTGCAGGGCGAACTCGGAGGGATCAACGCGAGTTCCGGCGACTGGTTCGCGCTCGCGGAGACCTGCTTCCAGTTCGCGCAGAAGAGCCGCGACCGTGGCTACTTCCTCGCGTCCGCGATCTACGCCTGGGCCTACCTGTTCCCGGAGCCGCCCGGCGAGCCGCCCAACGCGTTCGACCAGCGTCTGCGCACCGCGGCCGACCTCTACAACCGCGGGCTCACCGAGGCTTTCGAGGCCTCGCGCGGCGGCGACGTCGCCGTCGAGCCCGGGATCGTCTCCGTTCCCTTCGGAGCGGTGAACGTCCAGTTGTCGCGCGACGCCTCGGCCTGGCAGGACCGGACGCTGTCGGGATTCGTGCCGGTCGCCGAACTCGAGGTCTTCGGCCTGCGCAACCGCTACCGGCAGCCGGGCATCGGCGCGCCGCTGGCCGCCAGCGCGAACGTGCTCCCCGACAGCGCATCCAAGTCGAGCGACCACCTCGACATGCAGGAGAAGGTCTCCGTCACGGCGCTCATGAAGATCGACCGGCCGCGCGCCCAGGTGCTCTCCGGCCACGTCGACGCCCGCATCCAGCTCTATCCCGGGCGCGTCGGAAGAACCGTCACGATCGACGGCCGGGAGGTCCCGCTCGAGGCCGAGCCGACCGCGGCGCTCGCCGCGACGCTCGCCGAGTCGCCCATCTGGGAGCGCGAGATCAAGGGGTTCTTCTTCGACCTGGTCGGTGCGAGCCGGATGCCGAACCTGCTGTTCAGCGAGCCCTACGAGCGCGGCAAGATCCCGGTCGTCCTCGTGCACGGAACCGCTTCGAGTTCGGGCCGCTGGGCGGACATGCTGAACGACCTCTCGAACGACCACGACGTGAGCGATCGCTACACGTTCTGGATGTTCACCTACGACACCGGCGCGCCCGTCGCCTACTCGGCGATGCTGCTCCGCAAGGCGCTCACCGAGGTGGTCGCCAAGCTGGACCCGCAGGGCGCCGATCCCGCGCTACGCGAAATGGTCGTGATCGGTCACAGCCAGGGTGGCTTGCTGACGAAGATGACCGCGGTCGACAGCGGCGACACGTTCTGGCGGCAGATCAGCAGCAAGCCGCTCGACGACGTCAGACTCTCCGAGGAGGACCGCGATCTCCTGCGCTACATGATGTTCGTCAAGCCGCTGCCCTTCGTCCACCGGGTGATCTTCCTCGCGACGCCCCACGGCGGGAGCTACCTCACGCTGTTCAGCGTGACCGGCTGGCTCCGGTCGTTCATCAAGCTGCCGTCGACGATCCTGAAGGCGGGCACGACGCTGCTCACGCTCAACCCGGACGCCATGCGCATGGGCGGCGGCACGGGCCGCATCCCGACCGCGCTCGACAACATGACCCCGGGCAACCCGTTCCTGAAGGCGCTTCACGACATCCCGATCGCGCCGGGCGTGTCGGCCCACTCGGTGATCGCGGTCCAGGGAGGCAACCCCGCGGACGGCGGCGGCGACGGCGTGGTGAAGTACGAGAGCGCCCACATCGACGGCGTCGACTCCGAGGTCGTGGTCGACTCGAGCCACTCCCTGCAGGCGAACCCGTTCGTGATCGCCGAGGTGCGCCGGATCCTGCTGCTGAACGCGGGCCTGATCGGGCCGGGAACGCAGGTGCCGACGCAGCCGGGACGGGCCCGTCCGCTGCCGGTGCCGATCAGCCTGCCGGCGGGCGCGGGGAGCTGAGGCGTAGAAGCGAGCGCGCCGGTCGCCGCGGCGCTCGCTTCAGTGCGGCTCCCAGGCCGGGACCCAGCGGCGCAACACGCCGTTCAGCGTGCCGTCGGTGCGCCAGCGGGCGATCGACTCGTTCGCCCGCTCGCGCAGCCGGCGACTCGAGGGCCGGAAGCCCCAGGCGATCTGGTCCTGCGTGAGCAGGGGACGCATCATCGGCATCATCGACCCCTCGTGGCTCGCGGCGTACCAGGCGATGATCGGGGCGTCGGCGACGAAGGCGTCCACGCGGCGCTGCTCGAGCTCGGCGATCGCGTTCGTGTTCGAGACGTAGCCGAAGACCTGGCTGTCCGGGGCGTGTTCGCGCACGTACCGCTCGGCCGCCGTGTTCTTCGTGACGCCGATCCGCTGCGCCTCCTTCACCGCCTGCGACGGCGACTTCCAGCGGCTCGCTTCGCTTCGGCGGACGAGAACACCCACGCCGGAGCGCAGGATCGGGTCGCCGAAGTCGACCTGCAGCTCGCGCAGCCGGCTGATCGAGAGCCCCGACATGATGATGTCGACCCGCTTGTCGAGCAGGGCCGGGACGAGCTCGTCGTACGACATCGTGAACACGCGCAGCGGGCGACCGAGGTCCTGCCCGAGGTAGGTCGCGAGATCGACGTCGATGCCGGCCGGCCGGTCGCCCTGGCGGAAGGAGAAGGGCGGCGCGTCCTCGACCATGCCGATCCGGATCGCCGGGACCGGCGTCGGCGTCGGGATCAGGGAGCGAGGGTCGGGCTCGGGATTCGACGGGCAGCCCGCCGCGAGCAGGGCCGCGAGGACGAGCGCCGTGGCGCGCGCCGACGCGGCGAGAACGGAGCGGAGCACCCGCGGATCAGTTCTGGTTCTGGCCCGAGCTGCGGTGCTGCCCCTGGCGGACGCCCTGCTGGTAGCCCTGCTGGTAGGAGCGCTCCTCGCCCTGCTTGTACTGGTCGTAGATGAAGCCGCCGAGCAGGCCCGCGCCGGCGCCGGCCGCCGCGCCGAGGCCCGCGTTGCCGGCCATCGCGCCGATGATCGCGCCGCCCGCGGTCCCGACCGCGCCGCCGGTGAGCGTGCGCTGGGCGGTGGGCGACATGCCCGTGCAGCCCGATCCGGCCAACGCGACCGCGAGCAACGCGGCCGATCCCATCGTCTTCTTCGTGTTCGTGCGCATCACTTCTTCACCTTCTTCGTCTCGGGCCGGCACGGCATCTTGTCCGCGAGGAACTTGAACATCGCGTCCGTCGCGTGGCTCGACCCGTACTCCGGGTGGGCCTTGCCCCAGGTGACGAACTCCGCGACGAGCTGGTTCCGGCTCGGCGCGGGCTCCGGCACGCAGACGAAGGGCTTGTGGCCCGGCTTCTCCATGAGGGCCTGGTAGTACTGCCAGGCGCCGACGGTGTAGCCCTGGCAGAAGTTCGCCGCGGCGGTGTAATGCGGGTCGTCGGGGCCCACCGAGCACACGTCGATCAGGTCCTCGGCCTTGGTGACCACGAAGTCCTCGGTGGTGAACTGGCTCGCGACGGCCGGCCGCGCCACGAGGGCGGCGAGGCACGCGAGCAGCGGAATCGCCTTGCGCATGGGTCTGCTCCTCCTCTCCGGCGACGGTCGCCGGATCCGTTGCGATGGCTCGCACGCGGGGCGAGGTCCGTCAACGGGGCCGACGCGCACGCGCGAGGTCTCGGGTCGACCCGGGGCCGCACGGGAAGGATGCTCCCGCCCGACCTCGATGCCGACGGACGCCCGGGACGGCGGCGCGGCCCCTCAGACGTCCCGCAGCCGGTTCAGCCCGTTGAAGGCCGCGACCTTGTAGCACTCGGCGAGCGTCGGGTAGTTGAAGACGCTGTCGATGAAGTACTCGACCTTCCCGTCGAAGGCCATGACGGCCTGGCCCAGGTGGATGAGCTCGGTGGCGCCGGTGCCGATCGCGTGCACGCCGAGCAGCGCGTGCGTCTCGGCGTGGAAGACGAGCTTCAGCATGCCGGTGTCGTCGCCCAGGATCTTGCCGCGCGCGATCTCCGAGTAGCGCGCGATCCCGCACTCGTAGGGCACGCCCTTCGCGGTGAGTTCGCTCTCGTTCGCGCCCACCATCGAGATCTCCGGCACCGCGTAGATGCCGAAGGGCAGGAGCCGTCCGACCGACGCCGTCGGCGCGCCGAACATGTTGCAGGCGGCGATCCGCCCCTGGTCCATGCTGGTCGACGCGAGCGCCGGGAAGCCGATCACGTCGCCGACCGCGAACACGTTCGGGACCTTCGTCCGGTAGCTCTCGTCGACCGCGATGCGCCCGCGCGCGTCGGCCTCGAGCCCGATGCGGTCGAGCCCGAGACCCGACGTCGCGCCCTGCCGGCCGATGCAGTAGAGCACGCAGTCGGCCGAGAGCCGCTTGCCGCTCTCGAGCACGGCCTCCGCCGTGATCCCGTCCTGGCTGCGCGACCCGGGCTCGGCCGCGCGCGTCTCGATCTTCACGAGCTTCTCGCCGAGCCGCAGCGTCACGCCCTCGCGGCGCAGGTGGAACTGCAGCGCCTCCACGATCTCCGCGTCGGCGAACTCGAGGAGTCGCGAGCGGCCCTCGACGAGCGTGATCCGGATGCCGAGAAGCGCCAGCATCGAGGCGTACTCCGTCCCGATGACGCCGCCGCCCACGATGACCATCGAGCGCGGCAGGTGATCGAGAAGCAGCAGCTCGTCGGTCGTGATCACGTTCGCGTGGTCGAAGGGAATGCCCTCGGGACGCGTGGGCGCGGTCCCGACCGCGACCAGCACGTGGTCCGCCGCGACCGTGTCGACGGAGTCGTCGGCGCCCACGACCTCCACCGTGTTCGCGTCGACGAAGCGACCGCGACCGACCATCATGTCGACGCCGTTCGAGACCAGGTGGTCGCGGACGATCTGGCCCTCGTCGCGCACGATCTGCTCGTAGTCGCCCCAGAGGCGCTTCATCGTGTCGGGGCGAAAGGCCGCGACCGAGTCGCGCATGGTCGGCGACACGATGGTCGCGCCGACCAGGCGACGGATCATCTCGCGCAGCGCCTTCGACGGGATCGTGCCGGTGTTGACGGCCACTCCGCCCATGCGGTCGAGGGCCTCGACGACGCACACGCGCTTGCCGAGCTTCGCGGCCTGGATCGCCGCCTTCTCGCCACCGGGTCCGCTGCCGATGACGCAGAGGTCGTAGCGGCGGCTCACGGCATCGGCCGTGACGAAGCGGGCGAGTCCTGGCCGTATCGATTCGAGCGGACCGAGGCAGGCACGCCGAAGGAGTCGAGCGGGATCGTCGAGCCCGACGGGGGGGGCGCGACCGGCTGCGGCGGCGGGAGCGAACCGCCGATCGCCGTCGCGGGCACGAGTGCGCCGGGCGGTTGCGGCGTCGCGTCGGCACCCGCGTCTCCCGACGCCGGGGCGGCCGGGGCCGCGGGGGCCGACGTGTCCCAGCCGTCGACCGGCACGGTCCAGCCGCCACCGAGCGAGCGGTAGAGCCGGACGACCACGACGAGCTGGTCGCGCTGCACCTCGGCGAGCTGCTGGAGCGCGGGGAACAGCAACTGCTGCGCTTCGAGCACCTCGTAGTAGTTCGCGAGTCCGGCCTCGTAGCGGAGCAGCGCGAGACGCACCGACTCGCGGTACGCGGCGACCTCGCGCTCCTTCGCCTCGCGGGCGGCGACCAGCTTGCGGTGCAGCACGAGCGCGCTCGAGACCTCGGCGAACGACGTCACGACGGCCTGGCCCCAGCGCGCCTTCGACTCCTCCCAGAAGGCGACCCGCGCCCGGTACTGCTCGATCAGCTGTCCGCCGGTGAAGATCGGGCCGGAGAGCGATCCGAGCAGGTTCCAGAGGTTGGCGCTGCTCTTCACGACGTCGCCGAGCTGCGTGCTCTGGCCGCCGTAGAGCGCGGTCAGTCCGATCTTCGGGAAGAAGTTCGCGATCGCGACGCCGACCTCGGCGTTCGCGGCCATCACGTCGGCCTCGGCCGCGACCAGGTCGGGGCGGCGCAGCAGCAGCTCGGACGGGAGACCCGCGGGGATCTCCGGCGGGACGAGCTGCTCCACCATCGCGCGACCCCGCGGAATCGAGCCCGGCGGGCGGCCGAGCAGCGCGTTCAGGCGGTTCTCCACCTCGACGATCCGGGCCTCGTAGATCGGCACCTGCGCGCGCGCCGCCTGCAGGGCACCGTCCGCGCGCGACGTCTGCAGCAGGGAGCCGACGCCGCCGACGTAGCGGCGCTGGAACAATTGCAGGGTCGACCCGAAGGAGTCGACGCTCTCGTCGGCGATCTCGAGCGCGCGGTCGAGCTGGAGCAGCTCGAAGTAGAGGGACGCGACCTCCGCCACGAGGTCCAGCGTCACGCCCCGCTGCGTCGCCTCGGAGGCGAGCAGTCGTCCGCGCGCGGCCTCGGTCGAGCGCCGGATGCGCCCCCAGACGTCGATCTCCCAGGCGAGGTTGAACGCGCCGAGGAAGGAGTTGAAGGTCGAGGCCGAACTCGACGGCAGGAGGATCTCCCGCTGCCGCTCCGCGTTGCCCTGGTAGCCCACCTGCGGCAGGAGCTGCGACTGCGCGATGCCGACGCCGGCGCGGCTCTGCTCGACGCGGGCGATCGCGGCCTCGAGCGAGTAGTTGCCGCGGATCGCCTCGTCGACCAGCGACTG
>JAFMJW010000312.1 GCA_017853315.1 Alphaproteobacteria bacterium | reverse complement strand
CGAGACGCGGCCCTTCTAAGGTCGCAGCCATGCGGATCGCGCGCGCGTTTCTCGCGCTCCTCCTGGTCTCCCTCCCGGCCTGTTCCAGCGACGGCTCCCCCGCCCCGGCACCGATCGTCGTCGGCGTGCTCGCCCCGGTCGAGGGGGGACTGGTCGAGTTCGGCCGCGGCATCGCCGACTCCGTGCGTCTCGCCGTCGCCGAGCAGGCGGCCTTCCTCGCCCGCCGGGCGCGCGCGATCGGCTACGCGCGCGCCGCCGTCGTGAGCGAGACCAAGGCGGTCTCGAAGGGGCTGGCCGACGACTTCGTCGCCGCGTTCACCGCGATCGGCGGCGTCGTCACCGTGCGGACGCTCGTCCCCGACGACGCGAAGGACTTCTCGTCGTTCCTCGCAGACGCGATCCCGACCGATCCCGACCTGGTCTTCTTCGGCGGCGAGTACCCGGTCGCGTCGACGCTGCGTCGCCAGGCGAGCGCGGCCGGGCTCGACGCGCCGGTCATGGGCGGGGACGGCATCAAGGACCCGGCCTATTTCGAGTCGGCGGGGCGCCTCGCGGTCGGCACGCTCGCGAGCACGGTCGGCGTGCCCGTCGAGGAGATGCCGGGCGGTCCCGACTTCGTCGCCTCGTACGCGGCCGCGGGCTTCGACTCCGCGCCGAGCGCCTACGGCCCCTACGCCTACGACGCCGCGATCGCGGCGATGCGTGCGATCCGCGCGGCGCTCGACGCGGGCGCGGGCTCCTCGGCCGGCCTGCGCGCCGGCGTGGTCGACGCGCTCGGTGCGACGGACTTCGCGGGCGTGACCGGGCGCGTGCGCTTCGACGAGTCGGGCGACCCCGTCGACCCCGTGTTCACGCTCTACCGCGTGGAGGGGGATCCGCTCGCCTGGGTCGAATGGAGGTAGGCGCGGACACCGGGCGCCCTCGCTGCGCCGTGCTGGTCGCGTGCCGCGACCGCCGCGAGACGACCCTCGAGGGACTCGCGGCACTCGAGGTCGCCGCGCGCCACCCCGGGGCGAGTGACGTCGACTGGCAGGTCGTGCTGGTCGACGACGACTCGCGGGACGGCACCGCCGAGGCGGTCGCGCGGCGCTTCCCCGCCGCCCGGATCCTGCGCGGCGACGGAACCCTGTACTGGAACGGCGCGACCCGGCTCGCGTTCGAGACGGCGCAGCGCGAGGACCCCGACTTCTTCCTGTGGCTGAACGACGACCTCCGGCTCGATCCCGACGGGCTCGCCCGCCTCCTGTCGACGTGGCGGGAGATCCCCGCGGATCGACGTGCGAGGACGGTCGTCGTCGGCGCGGCGCGAGACCCCTCGACCGGGAAGGTGAGCTACGGCGGAGTCGGCCGGCCGAGGGCCTGGGATCCACTCCGGCTCGCGGTGCTCCCGGAGTCGGACCGGCCCGTGCGCTGCGCCTCGTTCAACGGCAACTGCGTGCTGATCCCCCGCGAGGTCGCGGCTCTCGTCGGCACGAACGATCCCGCGTTCCGCCACGGCCTGGGCGACTTCGACTACGGGCTGCGCTGCGCCCGCGCGGGCTGCGACCCGGTGGTCTCCCCCGGCACGGTCGGCACCTGCCGCCGCGGCCTCCCCCCGTGGCGCGACGCCGATCTCCCGCTCGCCCGGCGATGGGCGGCTCTCGCGTCGGCGAAGGGGCTGCCGATTCGCGAGTGGGGGACCTTCGCGCGACGCCACGGGGGCCTGTTCTGGCCGCTCTTCTTCGTCGCTCCCTATCTCACGCTGGCGCGATCGGGACCGGTCGTGCATGGTCGCGACACCTCGGCGGGCGGCGCCGAGTCCGCCGGGCGATGAGACGGGACTTCTGGCAGGGCAAGCGGGTCGTCGTGACCGGCGGGGCGGGTTTCCTCGGTTCGTTCGTGACCGAGGCGCTCCGTGCGCGGGGTGCGCGCGACGTGCTGGTTCCCCGGCGAGCGCACTACGACCTCGTCGACCGCGACGCCGTGCGGCGCCTGCTCGACGACGCGCTCGCACCGGCCGACCGGGTCCCCGCCCATCTTCGCGCGACGGGCGCAGCAGGGGGCAGGAGCGGCGCGGCGCCCGACCCGTCGGACCTGGTCGTGATCCATCTCGCGGCGAACGTCGGCGGCATCGGTGCGAACCGCGCGCATCCCGCCGAGTTCTTCTACGAGAACCTCGTCATGGGCGTCGAGCTGATGCACCAGTCCTGGCGTCGCGGCATCGGCCGTTTCACCGCCGTGGGAACGGTGTGCGCCTATCCCAAGTTCGCGCCGGTGCCGTTCCGCGAGGACGACCTGTGGTCCGGCTACCCCGAGGAGACCAACGCGCCCTACGGGCTCGCGAAGAAGATGATGCTCGTGCAGTCGCAGGCCTACCGCGAGCAGTACGGGTTCCGCTCGATCTTCCTCCTCCCGGTGAACCTGTACGGACCCGGCGACGACTTCGACCTCGAGACCTCGCACGTGATCCCGGCGCTCGTCCGCAAGTCGATCGAGGCCGCGGAGCGCGGCGACGACGAGATGGTCGCCTGGGGGGACGGCTCGCCCACGCGCGAGTTCCTCTACGTCGAGGACGCGGCGGACGGCATCGTCGCCGCGACCGAGTTCTACGACTCCTCCGAGCCGGTGAACCTGGGCTCGGGCGAGGAGATCTCGATCCGGGACCTCACCGAGGCGGTCGCGCGGGAGTGCGGCTTCGGCGGCCGGATCGCGTGGGACGTCTCGAAGCCCAACGGGCAGCCGCGGCGACGGCTCGACACCAGCCGCGCCCGGGAGCGCTTCGGCTGGCAGGCCCGGACACCGTTCGCCGAGGGCCTGCGCCGCACCGTCGCCTGGTACCGGGCCCACCGCCGGACCGCGGGCTGATCGCCTCGCGGACGAGGCGGCCTCGCGCCGCCGTTGGGAAGCTCCCGGCCACGGGCTAATCTCGGAGGGGGATCCCGACGAGGAGAAGGACGTGGCACGCGGCGACGAGAAGACGGCGGACGGAGGTACGGCCTTCGACCTGGTGGTGATCGGGGCCGGCCCCGGCGGCTACGTGGCCGCGATCCGGGCGGCGCAGCTCGGGCTCCGCACGGCCTGCGTCGAGAAGGAGCCGGCGCTGGGCGGCGTCTGCCTGAACGTCGGCTGCATCCCGAGCAAGGCGCTGCTCACCTCGAGCGAGCACTTCGAGCATGCCTCGAAGCACCTGGCCGAGCACGGCGTGATCGTCGACGGCGTCCGCGTCGACCTGCCCGCGATGATGAAGCGCAAGGACAAGGTCGTGACGATCCTCACGCGCGGGATCGCGGGCCTGTTCAAGAAGTACGGCGTCGTGCCGGTCCAGGGGACGGCGAGGGTCGCTCGCCCCGGCACGGTCGCGGTGACCGGCCCGGACGGAGCGGTCCGCGAGCTTTCCGCGCCCCGCATCCTGGTCGCGACCGGGAGCGTTCCGATCGAGCTCCCCGGGCTTCCCTTCGACGGCCGGCGCATCGTCGACTCGACGGCCGCCCTCGCCCTCCCCTCGGTCCCGTCCTCGATGGTGGTCGTCGGCGCGGGCGCGATCGGCCTCGAGCTGGGGTCGGTGTGGCGCCGGCTGGGATCGAAGGTCACGGTCGTCGAGCTCACCTCGGGCTGCGTGCCCGGGATGGACCGCGAGGTCGCGAAG